>JBGZJG010000103.1:0-34263 GCA_041848665.1 Filifactor sp. | reverse complement strand
TATACAGTTCCATTTTCTATATAGAGGTTTTCCTTTTTCAACCATAGGGCAATCCTATTTGAGAATGGCATTGAATATCTATTCTCTCCATTTTATAGATTTAAGATGACGCTTTTATTGAATTTCATAATTTATCAAAATTTGACCTTTCTATTTATCCAATTTCATAATATAATATTGTAGGATTGTGGCTTACGCCAAAGCTGAATAAAATCTATTTTTGCATATACAAAGTATACCGGATTTGGCACAAATAAATACTATATGCAATGCAACGCTTTCAATTAAATATCTTATTTTAATTGAAGAATATTATTACAAACAGATTTGAGGAGGAAAAATTATGCCATTAATTAACAGCAAGCAAATTTTTGCTGATGCTTATGAAGGAAAATATGCCATCGGCGCATTCAATGTGAACAACATGGAAATCATTCAAGGAATTGTAGGTGCCGCAAAATTAGAAAATTCGGCATTGATTTTGCAAGTTTCCGCAGGTGCAAGAAAATATGCAAATCCTATCTATTTAAGAAAGTTGGTGGAAGCTGCCATCGAAGAAACTAATCTTCCGATTGTTCTTCATTTGGACCATGGCGACAGCTTTGAAATTTGCAAGCAATGTATCGACGATGGTTTTACATCCGTAATGTTTGACGGTTCCGCACTTTCCTTTGAAGAAAATATACGTATTACCAAACAAGTAGTTGAATATGCTCATGAAAGAAATGTATGTGTAGAAGCGGAACTTGGAAAGTTAGCCGGTGTGGAAGATGAAGTAAAAGTAAATTCTGCTGATGCAACCTATACCGATCCCGATCAAGCAGTAGAGTTTGTTGAAAGAACAGGCGTGGATTCTTTAGCGATTGCAATCGGAACCAGTCATGGTGCATATAAATTCAAAGGGCAACCTCAATTAGACTTCCCAAGATTGGAAAAAATCACAAATCTTCTTCCAAAATTTCCGTTGGTTTTACATGGAGCTTCCTCTGTCATTCCGGAATATGTAGGCATGTGTAATAAATATGGCGGAAATATTCCCGGAGCAAAAGGTGTTCCGGAAAATATGTTGAGAGATTCTGCCACTTATGGGGTCTGTAAAATCAATGTAGATACCGATCTTCGTATGGCAATGACCGCAGCGGTTCGTGAGGCACTATTTGTAAATCCGTCTGAATTTGATCCAAGAAAATACTTAGGTCCGGGACGTGAAAATATTCAAATGATTGTACAACACAAAATTAGAGACGTATTTAGAAGTTCCGGTTCTGCTGCAAAGGTAAAATAATCTATTTATCCTACAAATTATATTGAGCATCTGATATGTCGTATTTGAAAAATAAAGCTGAATCTACCGGATATTTGTCTTGAGACATCGTTTTATTACAAAATAGATGTACAAGAAAAGCCATTCATTTTCATTCTTTTTGCAAAAATATTAAAATGAACTGTTTTTCAAACGCATATTAACAAAAAATAAATTTAAATAGGAGCATGGAAAAATGATAACAATATCATCTACCATGCTCCTATTTTTTCTACTTAGTAACAATTCGTTCTGATACAATATCTCTTAACAATATTCATAAAAGTGATTAAAGTATAATTGAACATTGTTCAATTATACAGAGAGGAAACTACATTATGAATCATTCTGTAACATCCAAAGAAGCTATTTTAAGAAACTGCCGACAATTGGTTTCAGAACAAGGTCTTTCTTCTTTAAATATGCGATTGGTAGCAAAATCCTGCAAAGTTGCATTGGGTTCTCTATACTATTATTTCCCATCAAAAAACGATTTACTCATTGCAACAATTGAAAGTGTCTGGGAAGATATTTTTTATCTAAAAGATACCCCTGTAAGTCATTCCTGTTTCACAGAATATATCGATCAAATTTTCAACAATATTCAGTCCGGTATACAGAAGTATCCAAATTTTTTTACAATATATTCTATGAGTATTTCAAGTAAGGCTCAAACCAGGGCACAAAATTCAATGGAGCACTATCTTACTCAAATCAAACAATCAATGTCGGCATCCCTGCATGCTGATGAACAAATTAAGGTGACTGCTTTTTCAAACAAATTTACAAAAGATGATTTTATCGACTTTGTATTGTCAAATATAATTGATTTATTGATTCGAAAAAAAGATAGCTGCAACGTTCTTTTGGAAGTAATTCGACGTACAATTTATTAAGAATCGTTTGCTCTTTTCCCAAAAGTTACGCCATTGTATCAAATATATTTTTATCAAATTTAAAATTGAAGGGAGATATTTGGAATGAAAAATTATTTAAACATTTCTTTAATATACGCTATTTTTGCTATGGCAGGCGGTATATTTTATCGAGAGTTTACAAAATGGAATGAATTTTCCGGTATTACTATGCTCGGAAAAGTTCATATACACTTGTTTTTACTGAGGAAGATAATGTTTATGATAATTGCTTTATTTGCACAAAATAATGCTCTCCATACACAAAAATTATTTCCTGCTTTTCTGTATATTTACAATATAGGAGTGTCTTTGACTACAATCATGATGGTAATTCGTGGCACTCTTCAAGTATTAAGTACTGATCTCTCCCCCAAATCCGATGCTATTATTTCAGGTGTTGCAGGTATCGGACATATTTTGATTAGTACAGGAATTATCTTCTTATTGATAAGTCTGAAAAACAGTGTAAAAACGGAAGGTTAAAAATGAAAAGTTCTATTAAATTTCATGTAAAAACAAGAACCCTTTTAGCAATCGCAGGTAGCGTATGGATGATAGCGGGTATGAATGTATCGAGGTTGGGAATAATTTCTTATTTATTAACGAAAAACATTTCTGTACTGAATTTATTAATGTCCTTTATAGTATTTGGATTATTCAGCACCATGTTTTATAAAATGAGTTTAAAGCATGCAAATCGCATTCATTCCTACAAAGAAGACACAAAATTATTCTTATATTTTTTTGATTTGAAAGCATATTGTATTATGAGTTTTATGATGGGATTTGGAATTTGGCTCCGTTCATCAGGTTTGGTCTCTTCGACTTTTATCGCTGTGTTTTACACCGGATTAGGAATTGCACTTATATTTTCCGGAATTTGTTTTTGGTATATGTATTTTTCCTTTCAAACTCGTAAAAATCCGCTTCAGCCTTAGCAACAAAAATAAAAATGTCTGTATAAATTTATATGTTTTTATTTTATACTAAGTACCTGTTAAAATATCATGTAATTCGAACTTTATAAGGAATATTCTTCCATATCGTCCAATGACTTTTGACAAGAGAATTGGTATTTGATTAAAACATATGGATTTTCATTACATTAATGACGAGACTTTACCATTCTGTTTCCATTTGATTTTAATAATGGAAATACATATTTGCTGCAAAAAAATAACTGTGAGGGTTCTATCCCTTTCACAGTTATTTTTTAATATTTTTGTTTTAAGAAATGAATAATTTTTATTCAGTTATTTTCTACTTCGCATAATCTACCGCTCTTGTTTCGCGGATAATACTTACTTTGATTTGTCCCGGATATTCCATTTGTTCTTCAATCTGATTTTTGACATTACGTGCAAGCAACGGCAAATAATCATCATCAATTTTTTCCGGTTTTACCATAATTCTAATTTCTCTTCCTGCTTGGATTGCAAAAGATTTTTCAACTCCGTCAAAGCTATTGGAAATTTCTTCCAATTTTTCCAAACGCTTGATATAGGCTTCTAAAGTTTCTCCTCTTGCTCCCGGTCGTGCTGCAGAAATTGCATCCGCCGCTGTAACCAAAACCGCCTCTACGGTTTCCGGCTCGTAGTCTCCATGGTGTGTTGACATTGCGTGAATAACTTCTTTGGATTCCTTGTATCGTCTCAATAAATCCATGCCGATTTCAACATGTGTTCCTTCGACTTCATGGTCAATTGCCTTACCGATATCATGCAATAATCCCGCACGTTTTGCCAAAGCGGAATCAGCTCCGATTTCTGTTGCCATAATAGAAGCTAAATGAGCAATTTCGATAGAATGTTTCAAAACATTCTGTCCGTAACTTGTTCTAAAATGGAGACGTCCCAAAAGTTTTACCAACTCAGGATGAACTCCGTAAATACCAGTTTCAAATAAGGCTTTTTCTCCTTCTTCTTTGATGATATTTTCGATTTCTTCCTTCGCTTTTTTTACCATCTCTTCAATTCTTGCAGGATGGATTCTTCCATCTGAAATCAATTTTTCCAATGCAATTTTTGCCGTTTCACGGCGAATTGGATCAAATGCGGATAAAACTACTGCTTCCGGTGTATCATCAATAATGAAATCGACTCCTGTTAAACTTTCCAAAGTACGAATATTTCGTCCTTCTCTCCCGATAATTCTTCCCTTCATATCATCATTGGGAAGATTGACAACACTTACCGTAGTTTCTGCAACATGATCGGCTGCACATTTTTGTATCGCAAAACCTACAATCTCTCTTGCTTTTTTATCAGCTTCTTCTCTTGCTTGGCTTTCCATATCTTTTATCATTACTGCCATTTCATGCTGTACTTCCTTCTCCGCATTAGAAAGGATTTGACCTTTTGCTTCCTCCACAGTAAGATTGGAAATGCTTTCCAATTTATTTAACTGTTCTTCCTTAATCTTGTCAATTTCGGATTCTCTTTGTTCCACAGATTTCATCTTTTCGGTCAATCGACTTTCTTTTGCTTCCAATTGATTCATTTTTTTGTCTAAAGCCGATTCTTTATGAATAACACGGTCTTCAAATTTTTGAAGTTCATTTCGACGTTGCTTATATTCACGCTCTGCTTCCGCTTTGATACGATGAGATTCTTCTTTTGCTTCCAAAAGTTTCTCTTTCTTCGCTGCTTCTGCATCCTTCACTTTCAGCGCTGCTTCCGCTTTTACTTTTTCTGCATCCTCATTTGCTTTTGATACGATTTTTTCAGCAACTGCCTCTGCTTGGTGCAATTTACCTTCTGCTATATATCTTCTAATAAGATATCCGATTCCTACCCCAATGAGTCCAAAAAAAACTGCTGCTACAATTATTTTTTCGATTACATTCACCTCCTCGTTCTCTCGATTTTTTCATTACATATTCATTTCTAATTCATTAATATATCTTCAATAATCTTCAGATATAGATATATTCTAATATTTATTGATTTTCATGTCAATGTAAATATGGAATAAACTTGGTAAAATTGAAAGAATTCTTTATAAAACATAAAAATGTATTTTAATGATGCAAAAACGCACCAAAACTCGTATCTCTTATCAAACCTACTTTACCAACAAAACGCTCTTTTCCTGCAACATATGAAAAAATCCGAAAGGTATCTTCTTCTATAAAATCCCCTTATCCGATTTTTTGCGAAGAATATAATCTGTCTTTGTTTCTACTCCCAAATCCATCCAAAGAAGTTCCATAGGCCTTGGTGCCACTTCTATCTCACTCATCTCTTCGTTATACATGGCACTGATTTTGACGTATTTTGTCGGTGCATTCGGTCCGATTATTTCAATTTCATCCCCTTTAAAAATTCGATTTCTCACTTCCACAAGAGACATTTTCTTTTCTTCATTATATTCACGAACGACACCGATAAAATCATAATTTCGGATATAGGAACTGCTTCCGTAATTTTGTCCGTTTCCATCAGGTTTTTCTTCATAAAATCCGGTTGTAAAATCTCGATAACTTGCTTTTTTTAATTCTTCCAGCCATTGCGGATCAAAAGCATAGTTTTCCGGATCTTTTAAATAGGCATCCAACGCCATACGATATGCACGTGTAACTGTGGCAACATAATATGCTGTTTTAACTCGTCCTTCAATTTTTAGACTTGTAATTCCCGCCTCAATTAACTGCGGAATATATTCTATCATACACAAATCTTTTGAATTGAAAAAATAAGTTCCTCGCTCATCTTGTTCAATCGGATAATATTCTCCCGGTCTGCTTTGCTCCATCAAAACATAATTCCAACGACACGGATGCGCACACTCTCCACGATTTGCATCACGGCCTGTCATATAGTTGCTGATAAGACATCGTCCTGAATAAGAAATACACATTGCGCCATGAACAAACGATTCAATATCCATATCTTTCGGGATATGCTTGCGAATTTCCTTCACTTCTTCAAAAGAAAGTTCCCTCGCTGTTACAACCCGTTTTGCCCCCTGCTTATACCAAAACAATGCACTCTGATAATTTGTATTGTTTGCTTGTGTGCTGATGTGGATTTCCAATTCCGGCACAGTTTGTCTTGCTACCATAAAAATTCCGGGATCCGATACAATGATTGCATCTACTCCCATATTCCGCAAGCTTCTCAAATAGTCTTCCAATCCTATCAAATCTTCATTATGTGGAATAATGTTACAAGTAACATAAACTTTCTTTCCTCTTTCATGTGCAAACAAAATCCCCTCTTTCATTTCTTCATCGGTGAAATTTTTTGATGCTGCACGAAGTCCGAAGTTGGAACCGCCAATGTAAACTGCATCTGCCCCATATAAAATAGCTGTTTTTAATTTTTCCAAATCTCCTGCCGGAGAAAGCAACTCAATTTTTCGATTCATAGTCATCCCCCTGTAATCAAATCTTCCTTTTTATTTATAGCACGAACATAATATATAACCAAAAATAAGTTTTTTATAATCTTTTCAGTAAGCAAATACACAATTCCATAAAGCATCGCAGAAAAACAGATTACAATCTCCTCTTGAAATGTAGAATTGAAGAAATGTCCACCCCCCAAGTCAATGCCAACATAACTCCTCCATACAGAATGTTTCTATCTCCAAACCAACATTCAAATGCTTTTTGTGCAAACACAAGAATAAAGGAAAAAATTTTTTCCATACATGTCGTCACTTGTTCTATTCATCTTCTTCCCTTCTTTTTATCGTAAGGACCATTCCATCCCCGATGGGAATAAGAGAAGAATGAAATTCCTTGCACTCTGCCATCAAAAAATGCAAATAATCATTCATTCTTCGATAAATCGTACGATTTCTTCTTGTTACTTCCATTTGCGTATCTTCACAAACTTGCCCTCTAAAAAAAATATTATCCGAAACCAAAATACCGCCTTTTTTTATATATGGATAGATGTTATCAAAAAAATACTGATATTGTCCCTTTGCCGCATCAATAAATGCCATGTCATATTCCTCTTCCAAAATCAAATTTTCAGCGGCATCCGACAAGACTACTTCAACTTGATTATTATAGGGACTTCGAGCAATAAAATCAAGTGCTGTTTCATAGCGTTTCAAATTTCGTTCATATGTTTTTATTTTACATTCCCCATTCAATATTCTGCAAAAATTCAAAGAAGAATATCCAATGGCAGTTCCTATCTCAATAATTTTTTTTGGACGATGCAACAACAAAATGCTTTCCATCATTCGCAAACTTTCTTTGCAAATAATCGGAACAAAATTTTCTTCCGCATACTGTTCCATTTCCGTAAAAAAATCATTTTTTTTAGGAATAAGCTGTTCTACATACTGCCGAACTTTGGGCTGTACAATATATTCCATTTTCTTTCCCTTCTTAATGTAATTCGCTCTGCAAAAAGTCCGCTTTACCAAACAGCGGACTTCTTCATCATTCCTATTTTTTTACTCAATAACGACCGACAATATTAAACAATTTTCCAGACTATTTAAATCACGATTTCCCGACCGGAAAAAATCCGATTTGTCCTTTCATACGATACTTATATCTTTTCCACTCAAACAACCTTCTTATCAGTCAAGGTATTGTTCCTTGTTTTTCAAATGTTGCTCATAAGTCTTGGCATAAACAGCCTCATTACTTCCATCATTTTTTGTCAGAAAAAATAAATATTCGGTTTGTGCAGGTTGCAATGCCGCAATCAATGAATTTTTCCCGGGATTGGAAATGGCTCCTGCAGGAAGTCCGGATACTTTATAAGTATTATATGGACTATCTACTTTTAAATCCGTATATAACACTCTGTCCTTTCTTTCCTTCAGTGCATACTGTACCGTAGCATCGGATTGCAATCTCATTTTTTTCTCCAAACGATTATAAAATACAGATGAAATAATCTCCCTGTCTTGTTCCAACACCGCTTCTTTTTCAATGACGGAGGCCAAAATAACCGCTTGATTGATATTTAGTTTACTTTTTGCTACAAGTGGCTTTAAATCCCTCCGGTATACTTTATCAAACTCACTTAACATTTCATTTATAATAACATTTGGAGCCATATTCTTTTCAAAAAAATACGTATTGGGATACAAATAACCTTCCAAATTTTCTTGTTCATTCGACTTTAAAAATTCATATTTCATCGAGAAATTTTCAGGTTGAAATGCCGCTTTCATAAAATCGTCCTTTGCAGCTATTCCATTTTTTTCCAATCGCTCTGCAATTTGGTTAAGTTGAAATCCTTCCGGAATAACAATTTTTTCGCCTCGATATACATTCCCGTTTACCAAATCTTTCAACATTTTCTCTCCTGTCATAGCAGGCGAAAATTGATATTTTCCGGCTTTAATATTCGTTAGATTATTCTTTTTGGCAAAATTGACAAAACTTTTTCTGTTTTTAATCAAATTCATTCCTTCCAACTTTTTGGCAACAGAAGTTACCGTTTCTCCCTTCAACACCTCAACAACTATTATCTCAGTCGATTCGGGTTTAAGTGCAGATACATCAAATCCGGCTACACACCCTGAAAAAATCATTAATACAAGGATTAACGTAATATATTTGATTTGTTTCGATAAAAATTTTTTCCACATAAACTTCTTCCTCTCTCATATCCTCCATAAAGTTCCATATGCGCCTTATATTTTTTCTATTTCTCTTCCAAAAATACCCTACTATCCTAACGTTAAACGATACTAAAATCCATTCGACTATCCACACAAATAAAAATAGGAGCAGAGGTGTGTGATACGATAAATAATTTCACTCCTCCAAAGATAGGATAAATGCTGAACACATCAACAGAAACCATCATGCTATCTCAATACGAAATAGCATTCAAATATGGAAAATAAATAAGAACTCTCTCCTTCTTTTCTTGGACTTACCACAAAAAAATATTAAGAAAAACAAACCGTATAAACGATATCTTTTGTTTCCTGATTAAAAACGGTACTCTTCTCCGTCTTTTACAATGCCATAAACCAACTTCTTCGCAGAGGGCTTATCTTCAACAAATGAATACGCTTCATAAATCAGCTTCTCTGCTTCTTCCACATTTCCTTCATTGTACCAAAGCGTCGCTAACAAATCTCCTTCTCTAACTTGATCGCCTGTTTTCTTATAAAGTTTCAACCCTGCTCCCAAATCAATAACAGACTCCTTTGTTTTGCGTCCTGCTCCCAAAAGCATGGCTGAAATTCCAACTTGTTCCGCTTTTATTCCGGCAACGTATCCGGCTTTCTTTGCAAAAATGTCCTTCTTATTTGCGCCCAAGGGAAACAAACTGTAATCTTCCACTACTTCTTTTTTTCCGCCCTGAATTTCGATAAATTCTTTTAATTTTGTGATTGCTTTTCCTTCCGTCAAAACATTTTGTACTTCAACTTTCGCCTCTTCATAAGAAGAAAATCGTTCTGCCAAGACCAACATATGCGATGCCAAGACTACACATAATTCGGAAAAATCAGACGGTCCCTTTCCTTTTAAGGTATCAATGGCTTCCATAACCTCAAGCGAGTTGCCGACTGCAATCCCCAAGGGTTCTTCCATATCTGTAACAACTGCCATAGTTTCTCTGCCATAAAGGTTTCCGATTTCCGTCATCTCTCGAGCCAAAGCAAAAGCGTCCTCTTTCTTTTTCATGAAAGCGCCATCTCCCGTTTTGACATCTAAGACGATTTTATCTGCTCCCGATGCAATTTTTTTACTCATAATACTACCCGCAATCAGAGAAATTTCTTCCACGGTTGCTGTTACATCACGAAGTGCATATAACTTTTTATCTGCCGGAACAAGTTCTCCCGACTGCCCTGCTACTGCGATCTGATGTTGATTTACATTTTGAAAAAATTCCTCTTCCTTCAAATCAATCCGAAAACCCGGTATGGATTCGAGCTTATCAAGAGTTCCCCCTGTATGCCCCAATCCTCTACCCGACATCTTTGCCACAGGTACTCCAAAATATGCAACCAATGGTGCCAACGTAATAGTTGTTTTATCTCCAACTCCCCCCGTTGAATGCTTATCACATTTAATTCCTTTAATGGAAGATAAATCTACCGTATCTCCGCTTTCTATCATAGAACGCACCAAACAAACCGTTTCCTCTTTGCTCATATGTTGAAAGTAAATTGCCATCAACAAAGCAGAAGCCTGATAATCAGGTATCGTTCCATTCGTAAATCCTTCCACAAAAAATTTAATTTCCTCGGAAGTCAAAGTTTCTCCGTTTCTCTTTTTTTGAATAATATCAACCGTTCTCATAAAAACCCTTTCTTATTCTTATCGCAACTATCCAATAAAATGTCCTCAACCTTTACCTATCATTAAAAAAATAAAAAGAAACACTCCAAAAGTAACTGCATTTCATAAAAATATTATTATTCTTTCAAACTATCATCTGTTCTTATTCTGCTCGTTTTTTACTATATGTTCGATTGTTTTGATACAAATAATTCTTCAATACAACTTCTTTCATTACAACCTTTTTATTCTTCTATCGATTATGAATAATTTTTCTGTCACAGATAAGTTTGTACATAGTCACTCCAAGAATGGTCTTTGCATCTGTGATTTCTCCATTTTCAATTTTTTTGAAGATTTCATCTAAGGTAAATTCTAAAACCTCTATATCTTCATCTAAATCGAGTTCTCTTTCTCCTTTATCCAATGCTTTTCCAACAAAAACATACCCTCGTTCATCGGTGTAACCCGGACTCGGATAAAATTGAACAATTTCTTCCGCATCAACCAAATGATATCCTGTTTCCTCTTTTAATTCACGCACGATTGCATCTTCCGCACGTTCTCCTTTTTCTAAAGTCCCTGCCGGAAGTTCAATCATATACTGTTCCACAGCCTTACGAAACTGTTTTACCAAAAGAATTTTATTCTCTTGTGTCACAGCAATGCAACAAACTCCTCCACGATGAGAAATCAGCTCTCTTTGTGCATAGCCTTTTCCTGCAATTTCCACTGTATCCACTCTTAAATTTAAAATTTTTCCATTATAGATTTGTTTCGTGTCAATCGTATTTTCCGTACCCATTTTCTTTTCTCCTTACTTCAAATTTTTATTAAAATATTCCTGAAAAACATCTTGTGTCTCTTTTCATATTTTTCTCAAAAATGAAAATACAAACTCCTTTTTTCCTCTTTATGTGCTGTTCTGTTTTAATAATTGTTATTGTTTCTTTGCAAAAGTTCTTCAGCATTTCGCAAGGATGTTTCTGTAATTTCCTCACCTACCGTCATCTTTGCAATCTCCAAAACACGTTGCTCTGTATTTAATTTTTTCAATACCGTTTTTATACCTTCCGAGGTATCAGACTTTTCCACCAAGAGATGATGATTTCCGAAAGCTGCAATTTGAGGCAAATGTGTAATACAAATAATTTGTTTTTCTGTTCCGATGGATTGCAGTTTCTCTCCTATTTTATTTGCTGCAATTCCACTTACTCCGGTGTCTATCTCATCAAAAATCAAAGTGTCTATTTCATCATAGGAAGAAACAATGTTCTTCAACGCAAGCATAAATCTTGAAATTTCTCCCCCTGATGCAACCTTATGAAAAGGCTTTAATTCTTCTCCTTCATTAAAACTTATCATAAAACAAATTTCATCTATTCCATCTCTCGAAATGTCTTTTTCCGAAAAATGGATTTCATAGCTTACTTTTTTTAAATTTAAAGTATTCAATTCAAAAATAACTTTTTGTTTCAATTCTTCAGCATATTTTTGTCGTACAGCACTAAGCTTTTTTGCTAATTTCATCAAAAGATGCTCTTTTTTCTGTTTTTCCTGCAAGTAAGCTTGCTCTAATTCCTCTCTTTTTTCCAATTCGGTTATTTTATTTTGCATCTGTAAAAGATATTCCATAACTCCTTCATAATTTCTCCCATACTTATGGTATATCTTTTTCAGTTCTTCCAAACGTACAAGAATTCCATTCAAATAGTCTTCCTCATAAACAAAACTGTCTTTTTTCGCCGAAATTTGATTTACCAATTCTTCCAACGAATAATATATGCTTTCCAATTCTTCCTTCCATTGAGAAAGCTGCATATCATAGCTTGCAATTTGCTCCAATTCAGACAGGGATGTACGAATCAAATCAAGTGCATTGCCTTGTCCTTCATATAACTTATCATATGCCCTTTGCACAGACAAGCTTATTTTCTCAGCATTTACCTGAATCTTTTTTTCCTCTTCCAATTTCTCCAACTCGCCGTCGATAAGACTTGCACGTTCTATTTCGTTGATTTGGTATTTCATAAGGTCAAGTTCTCTATCAATTGCTCCTGTTTGTGTATATTGCGTTATTTCTTCCAACTTCTTCAAAACATCTATGTAGTCAGCATAATTTTGTTCATATTCTTTCTTTATTTTTGCAATATTGTCTTTTCCGAAGTTGTCCAACAGATATAATTGCTTCATACCGCTCATTATCGACTCATACTCATTTTGTCCATGAATTGTGATAAGCTCGGTTGCAATATTTTTTAAAATACTTATAGGTACCATTCTTCCGTTCAATCTTGCTACCGTACTTCCATCTCGCTGCAGTTCTCTGCTGATAATAAGCTGATTTTCCACCTCTATCCCAAATTCTTGTAACTGAGACCGCATACTGTCAGAAATATTTTCTATCCTAAGCTCAATAATACTCTTCTCTTTTCCTCGGCGTATAAATTCTTTCCCTCCACGACGACCTAAACACATGGAAAGTGCATCTATAATAATTGATTTTCCCGAACCTGTTTCGCCTGTAATGACCGTAAATCCGGTTTGAAGTTCTACTCTTAAATTTGAAATCAAAGCAAAATTTTCAATATATAATTCTCTCAGCATACATATTCCTCTTTAATTGTTCTCCAAATGTGATTTTTTTACAATTTCCGGAATATCCGTTCGGATATCTTCTTTGCTCTCAATATCAAAGTATAGCAAATACTCTATATTTCCCTTCGGTCCTTTTATAGGAGACCATGTCAAACCCAAAATATGAAAGCCGTTTTCTTTGGCATAATCTACACACATTTGAATTGCTTTAACATGTTTTTCTTCTTCTCGTACTACACCGTTTTTTCCAACTTCTTCTTTACCGACTTCAAATTGCGGCTTGATAAGTGACACGCATTCAAAATGTTCCTTTCCCAACTCTTTCAGTTTAGGAAAAACCATTTTCAGAGATATAAAGGAAACATCAATACTAAAAAAGTCAACTTGCTCATCTATTTGCTCTCTCATTAATTTACGAATATTGGTTCGTTCCAAAACAACTACCCTTTTATCTTGACGGAGCGACCAATCTAACTGCCCATACCCCACGTCAACGGAAAAAACCTTTTTTGCGCCATTTTTCAGCATACAATCAGTAAAACCGCCGGTTGATGATCCAATATCCATACAAATTTTTCCTTCCAAAGAAATAGGAAACTGTTGCATTGCTTTTTCCAATTTCAAACCGCCTCTTGATACATATGGAATCGCATCTTCTTTGATGCGAATAGTTGCATTCTCATCAACCAGACTTCCCGCCTTATCAACGACCTGCTCATCAATTAAAACTTTTCCTGCCATAATATTTGTTTTCGCTCTCTCTCTGGAAGGATAAAAACCTCTTTCAACCAGAAGAACATCCAATCTCTGTTTCATTTATTTCCCCGTTCTTTTACAAACATAATGTTGACAATACAATTCCAAGCAACGCTCCAAAAAATACCTCGACCGGTGTGTGACCTACCAATTCTTTCAACTTTTCAGAGTCTTTCCATAGCGGATGCTCATGTTCCATCATATCAAAGAGTTGGTTTAAGATACTCGCCTGCTTGCCTACCGATTGTCTAACGCCTGCGGCATCATACATAACCACTAATGCAAAGACCAATGATAAGGCAAAAATAGTTGTATCATAGCCTTCTGTCAGACCGATAGAATTCGATAATCCTATCACAAAAGCGGAATGAGAACTCGGCATTCCTCCCGAACCGACAAATCGGGAAAAATCAAATTTCTTATATACCAATAAGGTAAAAAAAACTTTGAGACACTGTGCTACAAACCAACATAAAATAGCTATCCACAACACTTGATTTCCTAATAATTTAGCCGCATTACCCATTCTTAATCTACCACTCCCTGTATACCATATTTTTTAGCAATTCTTCTAAAAAATAACAATCTTTTTTTACCCTTTCAAGTGAAACCAATGCTTCTTGCACAGTATTTTTTACAACTTGTTTTGATTGTTCCATTCCGAGTAATGCCGGATATGTATTTTTATACAAATCCATTCCCGTATTTTTTCCCATCAAATTTGCATTGCCGGTCACATCCAATATATCATCTGTTATTTGAAAAACCAAACCCATACAATCCGCATAATGTTTCAAAGCTTCTATTTCTTCTTCCGGTGCATTTCCGATATATGCTCCCGCTAAAGTCGCTGCTTTTAACAAAGCACCTGTTTTATTCGCATGGATATACCGTAAAATTTCATACTTACAGGTCTTTTTTTCCATTTCCAAATCCAAAACTTGCCCTGCAATCATCCCTTGTATGCCTGCGGAAGCTGCAATTAATTGTGCTGCTTTCAATTTCCCGACACTAAACTTTTGCAATCCTTGTTCCAAAATATATTCATATGCCAAATTTAACAAAGCATCTCCTGCTAAAATCGCATTTGCTTCTCCGTATACTCTGTGATTGGTTGGTTTTCCTCTCCTTAAATCATCATTATCCATCACCGGTAAATCATCATGAATGAGGGAATAAGTATGAATAAACTCTAATGCCAGTGCAAACGGCATTGCTTCTTCTTGACAAACGCCGTACATTTCAGAAACTTGTAATAAAAGAACGGGACGAAGTCTCTTGCCGCCTGCTTCCAAACTGTAACGCATTGCTTGAACTCCTACTTTTTGTGGAGAGTGTTGCAGTTCTTCTGAAAAAACAATCTGCAACTCTTCTTCTATCAGTTTCTTTTTTTTCGCATAGATTGTCTCATATTTGCTACTCATTCCGCTCTTCCTCTAAAAAATCTTCCTCTTGTTCTCCCAAAATAATTTTTACCTTCATATCCATGTCATCCAATTCTCGTTTACATTCCTTATATAATAAAACACCTTCTTCATAAAGGTTAACGGTTGTCTGCAAATCAGCTTGTTCTTTTTGAAGTTCTTCAACAACTTTCTCCAATCGTTTCAACTTTTCCTCATAGGTTTGTCCTGTACTGATTTTTTCTTCCATAAATTTTTCTCCATATCCTAAATTTACTTTTAGTATTGTATCATCTTTCCTAATTCTTTTCTACCGTTAAAACACACGCACGAATCGTTCCATCCTTCAATAGAAATTCTAAAATTTCATTCTCTTCGATTTCTTTAATGGAAGATATAATTTTTTTCTCTTTTCGCAGCAGAGCATACCCTCTTTGTAAAATTTCCATCGGATTTAATGCGAGCAAATTCTGTTCCATCCCATTTAATTTTTGCTCCTCTTGCAGAAAAAAAGATTTTGCGTGTACTAACATCTGTTTCATGCAATATCTATTTCTCAATTTTTCACGTTCTATTTTTTGCTTAGGACTATATTGTTCCAGAAAAAAATACTGTTCATTCAACTTCCCCTGTTCTCTTTTCATAGAACTTTTCATTTCCATCTTTAATCGTTCAACATTTTGATACAAGCGATAATATATCTGTTCAATCGCCGGAAATACAATTTCAGCCGCCATAGAAGGCGTGGATGCACGGACATCCGCCACAAAATCGGATATAGCGGTATCCGTTTCATGTCCAACCGCCGATACAATAGGAATTTCGGATGCAAAAATTTCTCGTGCAAGCTGTTCATCATTAAAGCAAAAGAGTTCTTCATAGGATCCTCCACCTCTGCCTATAATAATGACATCGACATTTTTTTTGCTATTAAAATACAAAATTCCCTGTATAATTTCAGCAGCCGCACCTTCTCCCTGTACTTTTGCAGGATATAAGATAATTTCGCCTTTCCCGAACCGATTTCGTGTTACATTAATAATATCTTGTATTACTGCTCCACTTGCAGACGTTACCACTCCGACACGCTTTGGCAAGGCAGGCAGCTTTTTTTTATGTTTCTCTTCAAAAAGTCCTTCTTTTTCCAAATATTCTTTTCGTTCCAAAAATTTCAAATACAAGGCTCCTTGTCCTTGCAATGCAATCGTCTTGACAATCAAGTTATAACTACCTTCCCGTTCATATAGATTGACTGCCGCTTGACAAACAACATGATTCCCCTCTTCAAATATAGAAATCTCTCGTACATCACTTTGAAACATAATGGAATTTACTTTTGCATTTTTATCTTTCAAAGAAAAATACACATGCCCACTTGCATGAATTTTACAATTTGAAATTTCTCCCTCAATATAAACATTCTGTATCAAAGGGTCTGTTTTGAAAAGCCTGTTAATATAACGATTTAGCTCTTCTACCGACCACGTCCTCATCTTCATTGCAATTTGCCTCTCAATTGGTTATCTATATTTCATTTCTCTCTATCCAATATGCACTTAGAATTAAGCCATGTCATTCACTTAAGCATTTTCAAATGCTTATTGAAATCTTCTTCCTTATCTTCCGGTTCCTCTTTGGACCAAATCTTTCGCCATTTTTTCACACTCACTGCAAGCTTTTTCGACATCAATGGTCAAAATCTCACAATTTTTCATGACAATTTTACCATCTATAATTACGGTATCCACATCAGATGCTTGCGCAGAATAAATCAAGGAAGGTATTAACTGAAATCTCGGAAAATAATGCGGTTTATTTAAATCAATCAAAATCATATCCGCTTTCCAACCTTTTTTGATTTTTCCCACTTTATCAAGCTGCATTGCTTTTGCCCCGTTTACAGTCGCCATTTTCACCACCTGTTTACTTGATACTACCGTAGAATCCAAGTGCACTCCTTTATTTAAAATTCCGGCTAAATGCATTTCTTCAAACAGGTTCAAATTATTATTGCTGGCCGAACCGTCCGTTCCCAAAGCAACATTTACATCTTTTTGCAAAAGTTGATGAATTGGTGCAAACCCGTTTCCGAGCTTCAAATTACTGGTAGGATTATTCACAATACTGACATCATATTTTTTTAAGATATCCATATCCTCCTCAGATAAATAAACCCCATGCGCCGCCATGGTATGAAGGTCAAACATACCGATACGTTCCAAGTATGCAACCGGAGAACATTCTTTTTCCGCCATACAGTCACTTACTTCTTTCGTTGTTTCACATAAATGAATATGAATCATCATATTTCTTTTCATTGCTTCTTCTCTTATCTCTTTTAAATAGAGTTCATTGCAACTATAAATGGCATGAGGCGATGCACAAACAATAATTCTGCCATTCTCTTTCCCGTTCCAATCATCGTATAAATCCAAAGATTCCTGCAACTTTTTATCTTGCTCTGCACCACTTACTACAGAACGGGCCAACAGTGCTCTCATTCCACTTTTTTGTGTGGCACGTGCAGTTTCATTCATAAAAAAGTACATATCCGCAAATGCCGTTATTCCAAAACGAATCATCTCCGCTTGTGACAACAAACTCCCTGCATAAACATGTTCGGGAATTAAATAATCTTCTAAAGGAAGAATTTTTTCAGTCAGCCATGGCCAAAATGCAACATCTTCCGCATAATTTCGGAACAGTGACATTGCTATATGCGTATGCGCATTCACAAGACCGGGCATTAACAATTTGTCTTTTCCGTCAATCACTTCATCTGCAACAAAATCTTTCGGTATTTCTCCAACGAATGCAATCGCATTATTCTCTATCCCCACGTTGATATTTTCTTGAATTTCAATCGGTTCTTCCATAGTTAAACATCTCACATGCTTAATAAGTATCTTCATTTCTTATCCTTTCTTTCTAAACGACGGCAAAAAATTCCTTAAATTTATTTTTTTCTATCAAAATCACAGCAAGAAGTTATACAACTGTCGTTTTGTATTTAAAAATTCCAAAAATCACGATTGTTCCGAAATAATTTTTGTAAGAGTATTACTAAGTAGGGCAAACTCATCTATATTTAGAGTTTCTCCCCTTCTTTTCTCATCAATTCCGGTTTGACAAAAAGCATTTTGCAAAACGTCCTTTGTAAATTCCGGACAAAAGCCTGTCATAGAATTTATAACAGTCTTTCTCCTCTTTGCAAAAGCTCCTCGTACTACTTGGAAAAATAATTTTGTATCTGTCAACTTTACAGGAAATGTTTCTCTTTTTTTCAATTTTACAATTCCTGAATCAACTTTCGGCTGCGGATAAAAAGAACTTTTTGATACTCTACTCACAAATTCGACATCCGCATAATATTGCACTGCAACGGACAGACTCCCATATTCTTTTGTAGACAGCTTTGCTGATAATCTGTCTGCAACCTCTCTTTGTATCATCAGAAGCATCGTATCTACAAAAATATTCGACTCCAAACACTTCATAATAATTGGGGTTGTAATATAATAGGGTATATTGGCAATTACTTTTATTTTTTCATTTTTTTCAATAATCATATCTTCCAATGAAACTTCCAAAAAATCTTGATGGATTAACACAACATTCTCATACTCTGCCGTAGTTTCTTTCACAATAGGAATTAAATTCTTATCAATCTCTACGGCATATACCTTTTTTGCACGTTTCGCAAGTTCTTTTGTAAGCGTACCAATCCCGGTTCCTACTTCAATAACAATATCTTCCTTACCAATTTCTGCCGTATCTACAATTTTATCCAAAATATTACGGTCTATCAAAAAATTTTGCCCCAATGATTTCGTAAAATGAAATCCATACTTTTTCGTAATTTCCTTTAATTGCCCCAAAGCAGCCAAATTTTGTTCCATATTACTCCTTATTCCTATATCTATCAATAAACTTTCCGTCTCCGGTTTTCCTAAATTCAGTATTGAAGTTTCCTATCATACGAAACCACTTATCCATCTAATCCGATTAACCGGTTCACAACATTAATCTTGCAATTTTTTCAGTTCTTCTTCAAATTCCTCTCTGGTAATTCCATAGTGATTTAACCTTGCTAAAAATTGCTTTGCATTGGTATATCCTATTCCAAGTGCCTCTCCAACTGCAATTCTACGTTCTTTGGCTCCGCTTCCCATAATGAGATTGTTTTTTATCAAGTCCTGCATTGAAAATTCTTCCGCACTGTCTTCCATCTGACATCTCGCTTTTTGTAAAGCTTGTCTTATTACTTCAGGTTGTGCATTTTCAACTCCGATATCCCCATTTTTACTTCCCTCTTCCTGCGAAATAAAAGCATGCTTGCAATTATCTACCAAAGATGCAACTTCATTCCGTATTCTCTTACCTGCATAGTCCGGATCTGTTAAAATAATAATCCCTTTCGTCTTTGCCGCTTTTTTTATCCTCTCTTTGACGAAGTGTGGAAAACCATAACCGTTTGTTGCAATAATTTCTGCATCTACCGCTCTTTTGACAGCTGTAATATCATCTTTTCCTTCGACTACTATAACTTCTTTAATCACACTAACCTCTTTCATATAATAACTTGGTAACTCGTTTTTCTAAAAATCTTATCCGGTTTTTGTATAAATAGACTGTTTCCCAAAATCTTATTTGGTAACTCAACCTTCTGTTTTCAAACCCGATTGACAGTAAAATAAAAAGAGAGTCTACTTTTCAGACACACTCTCATTTAAGAGGTTTCGGACCCGGAAACTGGTAGTATGTCGTTTTTATCATTCCATTATACAATTTTCTTTTTTTCTGTGCTTTCTTCCTCACACATTTTTCAATTTCCTCATAACTTGTGATGACATAAAAAGACCAATTTTTTAACTTTTGAAATGCCCTTCCCAATCCTTTATACAAAAATTCCAGTTCTTTTAACTCTCCAATACGTTCTCCATAAGGTGGATTGGTAATTAAAAATCCATATTCTTCTTTCCTGCGAATATCTTTTATATCTGCAACTTCAAAAGAAATATGTTCTTCAACTCCTGCAAGTTGTGCATTTTCTTTTGCCAATGCAATCATTTCCGGATTAATATCACTTCCATAAATAACAAATTCTTCCTCGTTTCGTTCCCCTTCAATAGCCTCTTGCCTTGCTTTTGCCCATAATTGTTTGGGGATAAAATGAAAATTTTCTCCAACAAAGTTGCGGTTAACACCCGGTTGTATATTCGCACCAATCATCGCCGCCTCAATTAATATCGTTCCGGAACCGCACATCGGATCTAACAAAATCCGATCTTTTTTCCATGGAGTAAGCATAACCATAAATGCCGCCATGGTTTCTCGAATAGGTGCCTTTCCCGATTTTTCCCGATAACCTCTCTTATGAAGTGCCAAACCGGTTGTATCTATTGTCACTTCCACCACATCCTTATACAAAAACAAGTAAATCGGATAAGTTTCGCCTGTTTCCGAAAATAGTTTTACCTTTGGGTATACCATTTTCATTCGATCAACGATTGCCTTTTTCGAAACAGCCTGAATGTCAGGAATAGAAAAGAGTGCGCTTTTCAAACTTTTCGCTTTTGCAACCGGAAATTTACAAGTTTCATTTAAAAAATCTTCAAATGGCAACTTTTTCATACCTTGATACAATTCCTCAAAGGTTTTTGCCTGAAAACTTCCTATGTGAATTAACACTCTCTCCGCCGTTCGCAAAAAAATATTTGCCTTTGCGATTTCAAATGGAGTCGCAAGAAACCCGACTCTTCCGTCACTTACTGTTCCAATTTCTATTCCCAAATTCTTAAGTTCATAAGAAACCGTAGCTTCCATCCCGAACAAACATACTGCAATACAATTGATTTTCCGTTCTATACTACTCATCATACATCTCCAAATCCAACATCACTTTGGAAAAACCAATCGCTTTCAGTTGTTCCAAAATTTTCAATCTCTTATCCATAAGCATACTCACATCTTTTTCTCCGCCTTTTAAATATATGACATCTTCTGTGTACGAGTATTCTATCTCCATACCTACAAATATTTCAAGAAGTTCTTTCGTTTTGGCACCTATATTTCCCACAGGTTGAAAACATCGTGTTTCTTTCTCGTCCGCACCGACAATATCGTGCACTCCCGCAAAGTCTCTTTGAAATAAATCTCCCTCATAAATCTCTGCTTGGCTATCTAAAGCTCTGTTTACCAACTTATCTGCTACTTTATTTTCATTTCTTGGCACATGGCTTATCGTATGTTTGCTTATTTTATGCAATAATTGTACTGCTTTATCATAAAAAGGACGTAATCCTTCATTCTTAACTTTGTATATTCCTTGTATCTGTTTTACAATCAATTCACTGTCCATATAAATTTCTGCCTCTTCCACTTCATTTGCTACACAAATTTCAAGAGCATCACACAAGGCCATATATTCGGCAATGTTATTCGTCTGTATTCCAACAGGACGAGCAATATAACAAAATTTTTTCGTATTTTTTTCTTCCACACAATATCCAACAGCTGCTTTTCCGGGATTTCCTCGAGAACCTCCGTCCGTATGCACAACTACTTTCAAGTGCTTTCACCTTCTTCCATTTTCAGAAATAGAACGGATACCTCCGTTCTATTTCTTACTCTA
Organism: Filifactor sp.; assembly: GCA_041848665.1. Classification (GTDB taxonomy): domain Bacteria; phylum Bacillota; class Clostridia; order Peptostreptococcales; family Filifactoraceae; genus Filifactor. Next base: position 12,434 of record JBGZJG010000103.1, on the reverse strand, counting down.
TGCCTTGATACACTATTCTTCTTCCACCTGTACATACAACATTCTTCCACAATTAGAGCATTCTATTACAAATTTCTCGTCAAATTCCTTTTGTTCAATCTCCATTCCACAAAAAGAGCACGCACCTTCCTTTACAGGATGAAATACCTTGCCCATGGAAACCCTTTTTTTGTCATAATCTTTCAAAGAATTATTATCAATCCCCTTGCGAAGCATGCGTATTTTTTTCTCAATTTTTTTGATATCTTCCATTATTTTTTGCTCTTTTGCACCGATAATTTTGATGTACGGTTTTTCTTCAAGTTGTAAAACTTTTTTTCTATTTTTTAAATTATTCAATGCTTCCAACTTAATATCAATCATAGTAAATTTTTCTACCATAGAAGTTTTCATCTCATTTTTTAAATCCTTCAAATCTTCTTCCTGTTTTCGTAAAATGGCTCTTTTGGCATGATCTCCACACTGGTAAATTTCTCCTACCTTTGACATAATCTGTCTATCAACATCCGCCAACTGCATTTCCTGTTCCTTTAATTGATCTCTCAGCGTATCAATGGATAGGCGAATACCGCATTCCTCCTCCTCAAGGTCTCTTTGTCTCTTTCTAATCTCTTCCAATTCAGGAACACTTTTTTCTGCCTCATAGCGATCCTTTACCCTTTGAAGAATGGAATATCCTTTATCAATTCTCATTAGTGTCTTCATAATAACCCTCTATTCTATATAACGAAACGGATTTACATTTACATCCGACAATATCATATTAACTCCTAAAATCTCTTTTTGCACAAGAGACAAAAAAGCTTTCGGAAAAATTTGTTCTGTTCCAAAATGCCCTGCATCAATTACCGCCTTATTACCCTGCAAAATATCTTGTGCTTGATGATATTTTACATCCCCTGTAATAAATAACTCTATATCCTTATGGTCTTCTTCAAATAATACATCAATTCCACTTCCTGTTACAATTCCAATATTACTGATTTCTTTATCTTCTCTGCAAATCAAACGTATTTCCGGCAAAACAAATTTTCTCTTCAATTCCTTTGCAACAGCCGTAATTTTTGTCGGCTTTTTTAAGCAAAAAGTTCTTCCTATCGTTTTTCCTTCTTCATCGTACAGATAGTTTCTATCTTTTATTCCAAAACAATCCAAAAAAAAGTCGTTCAATCCACCTTGCAACATATCAAAATTTGTATGGGCTGCATAGACATCAATTCCATTTTGTATTAAATGATATACCATATTCTCCATGCCTTCGCCCGAAATAAATTTCTTACGCCCCGAAAAAATAATTGGATGATGGCTAATAATCATCTGCACATTTTTCTGCTCCGCTTCCTTAACGACAGATGGAGTTATTTCCAAGGTAAGAAGAATATTCCTAATGTCATGTTCAAGATTACCTATTATCAATCCCGAATTATCCCAATCGTATTGATTTTCAACCTGAGTTATGTTATCTAATCTCTGAACCAACTCACCGAGAAGCATTTTTCTTCACCCTTTCATAAAATGTTTTCTTAGCCACGACAAATGACAACCTTTCCTGTTGCATTTCATTCAGACCGTTCTCTTTTTTCTGATTTAATAATTTCTGTTCTATCTTTTTCAAAATATTACACTGCAAATTCACATATTCAAGCAATATATCATTTGGATTTTCAATTAACTTTCCGCTAAGCTCATAATAATACGGAACTTTTTCTTCCTTTTGTGCAAAATCCGCCTTATGGTTACAAATATCAGGCACATTATTCTCCATTGATGTTTTTTGAAATCGGCAAGAAAATACTTGATAATATTTATTTGCCCACTTCAAAAATCGCTCGTCTTGTATTACATAACCATGTCGACACAAATAATTCCGTAATTCCTCCGGTGCTTGCACAGGTTGTAATATAAAAGTAAACGCTTGTGTTTCAATTAACTCTCTTGCCGCTTCCAATATTTCAGAAATTAAAACGCCTCCCATCCCTGCTATTACAATGGTATCCACTTTATCCGATGCAGAGATTACTTGTAGCCCATTTCCTTGTCTTGTTTGGATTTTATTTTTAAATCCGTTTCTTTCAATTTCATCTTTTGCCTTTTGCAACGAAGATATACTAATATCAGCAGCAATCGCTGTCTTAATCAAATGTTTTTTTATTAAATAAATAGGTACATATCCATGATCCGTTCCGACATCCAACAAACATTTCGTATCTTTCGGAACCATTTCACAGATGGCTTTTAGTCTCTCATCTATTTGTTTCTCTCTCAAAATTTAAATCCTTTCTCCTTATGCACCTTATTTAAAAAAGTCATACTTCCTTACATTTATTATACCACATAGGTTTTGAAAATGGACAAACTTTCTTATCTTTCTAAATGCTTTTGCCTATTTTTTCTCTACTTAATTATTTATAATACAATTTTTTATTCTTTCATTTAAATTTTAGTGAAAATAAAAAGATATTCAAAAATTCCAGCGAAAAAATACTACCGATAAAAAGTGGAAAAAGCAACCAAAATATGATATACTACATACCTGAAATAAATTTTAAATTTAAACACAGGAAGCTTGGAAAGGAGTACTGAAATGAATCAAATGTCAATAAATTATATTTTAATGGTACTATGTGGAGGCTTTGCTGCTGTATCAATTGTTTCAAAAATGAAAAAAGGACACTTTGTCGGCAGAGCAAGCAGAACAATTTTTTCCGTTATCGTATTTATTTTAGCATTCGTTGCCACAATAATGAATATGCCCATTACACAATTACAACAAATGATTGAAACAATGGGAAAATAATACTTTACTAAAATATAAATAACCATCTTATTTTAAGGAACGACATTTAAATTTTTCTCTATGTAGGCATTTTATTTTTTGATTATATTGCAATCACAAAGCCATTTAAGGATAATAACCGTTTACGAATGCTAATCTTAAATCAATCAGATCTATATTTTCTAAACACTATTTAAAAATATAGATATAGTATGTAATTATGAAAAAGAAAAGAAAATATAATAGCATTAAAAGCAGTAGATTTTATTATATCTTTAATCAGTGATTCGTATTATTTGACATTCGTGTCAGCAAATAAAAAAGATTTTCGTATTGTACGAACTTCACAACCGTTAGACGAAACATCTGACGATTGAAGGTCGTAGCAACGAAAATCTTTTTATAACGGAAACCTTATTATAAAAACTACACAATCATTTCAAGATATCTTTTTCTTATCGTGTTCAATGAGTGCAATATTCATAAAATTCTCCCTACATATTAAACTTCTTTCTTTTTGAAGCTACATTCAATGCCAATGATACGCACATCATAGATGAAATCATAGAACTGCCTCCATAACTTACAAATGGAAGCGTCAATCCTGTAACGGGAATCAAACCTATTGTCATTCCTATATTCTGCACAATCTGATAAAAAAACATCGAAAATATTCCTACTGTAATCAAATTCCCGTAAAAATCCTTTGACATCATGGCTATTTTTATCAATCTGGCAAGGAACAAGAGATACAACAATAAAATTCCTACCATTCCTACAAATCCGAATTCTTCTCCTGCAACAGAAAACAAAAAATCACTCTCTGAAACAAAAATAAATCCATATTGGCTGTAAGTTCCTTTCATCCATCCCTTACCCCAAAATCCACCGGAACCGATTGCCGTTAAAGATTGGGCAACCTGTAAATTATCTTCATAAATACTTGCCAAATCAGAAGGATGGAACAATAGAGTAAAAAAGGAGTTCAACCTCTCTACTTGATGAGGTGCAAGCACAAATTTGTACATTATCGGAAACAAAATCAAAAAAAGTAGAAAAGCATATTTAATCAGCTTTAAATCCATTCCCGAGATAAAGAGCATTCCAAAGATAATACACAAAAATACAATTGTGCCACCCAAATCCGGCTGTATAAAAACCAAAAATAAAATCGGTGCAGCAAAAAGAAGTGCCTTTCCTAAATCTCCGAAATCTTGCAATCTTCCCTTTTTATCTTCCAAATAAGTTGCATAGCATAGAATAAATAAAGGTTTCACAATTTCCGATGTCTGTAAATTAAAAACGCCGAAAATGTCTATCCATGAATGTGCTCCAAATTGAGGACGGCTTATGCCCGGAATCCATACCAAAAGCAACAAGAAAACACACACTCCATAAATTTGTTTGTAATACTTTTTTATTCTGGTATAATCCAACACCTTTCCAAGGAGTACAATTCCAACTCCTATCAAAAAAGTTGCTGTTTGAATAATCAGCTTTTTATAGTTGGATAAATGCGTAGCACTCATTAACAAAATCATCCCGACAAAAAACAGCAGTACAACTACTCCAAATAAAATATATTCAAAACTTCTATCTTTTTCTTTTTGCATTTTATATTCCTAACCATTTTATACAAATTAAAAACGAGTAATGTTCACAATAGATATATACATATTTTATTTTTATACACACAAAAATTAAGGTCTTTTTTCCTGTTTTGAAAAATCATGAAATGCACACCTTATCATCTTTATATCAAAACAACAACAAAATCTCCCACCAAATAAGACCGATAGCTATAACTCTATTTTATCTTCTTAATCGGTACATTCGCCACTAAAGAAGATACCGGATCTTCCTGTGTATCATTTTTTGTTTTGATAATTTTAATTTCCACCTGTTGCTCATCAACTTCCAAATAGGTAGTGATGACAGACAACATTTCTTTTTTTAATTTTTCCAAAATTTGTGGAGAATATCCTCCGCCTTTATCATGAATAAGGACAAGCTTTAGACGGTCTTTTGCAATATTTTTGGATTTTTGCTCTCCCTTCAAAAAACTGAACAGCCCCATATCTTCCTCCTTATTTCCCTTTAAATAAATTCTTAAGTTTTGTGAAAAAAGTTTCCGTAGATTTTAATTCCAAGAAAGAAACCTCTTCACCTTGTACCCGTTTTGCAATATTTCGATATGCCTGTCCTGCAAGAGATGCTTGATTGTTTGCAGCAGGCTCTCCTGTATTTGTAGATACTACAATACTTTCATCTTCCGGTACTACACCAATCAAATCAATCGCCAAAATTTCTAAAATATCGTCAATATCCATCATGTCACCACGTTCTACCATAGCAATTTTAAACCGGTTTATAATCAAACGATGATCATCAATACTGTTTGCATCCAAAAGTCCTATAATTCTGTCTGCATCTCTGACGGCCGATACTTCCGGAGTGGTCACAATAAGAGCTCTATCCGCTCCTGCAATGGCATTTTTGAATCCGTTTTCAATTCCTGCCGGACAATCCACTAAAATATAATCAAATTCTTTTCTTAAGTCATCGCACAATTTTTTCATTTGCTCGGGATTTACAGCATCCTTATCTCTGGTTTGTGCAGCCGGGATTAAAAATAAATTCTCAAACCGTTTGTCTTTAATGATCGCTTGTTTCAGTTTGCAACGTTCTTCCACAATATCAACCAAATCATACACGATTCGATTTTCCAATCCCATTACAACATCAAGATTTCTAAGCCCGATATCCGCATCTACAATGACTACTTTATTTCCATTCAAGCTCAATGCAGTTCCAAGATTGGCGGTCGTAGTAGTTTTTCCTACTCCTCCCTTTCCTGAAGTAATTACAATTACCTCTGCCATAAACACACATCCTCCTTTTTATCTATGTAATAGACAAGATTCTATTACAATATTATCTTCCACTATCTTTGCAATTAATGCCTCTTCTACAATTTTATTTTTATCCGGTGCAATCGCAATCGAATTTGCAATCCGAAGCTGAATAGGAGCCAATCGTTCAGCTACAACAAACGCATTCCTATCTCCGGTAGCTCCCGCATGAGCAATTCCTCTTAAAAAACCGAGTATAATAATATTTCCCGTTGCAGTGACTCTCGCCCCCGGATTTACGTCTCCCAAAACAATAACATGCCCATCGAATTCAACCTGTACCCCAGAACGCAAAGTTTCTTTTACAAAAATTGCCTTCATTTGTTCCTGTCCCGGTTGTTTTTCAGTTTCCTCAAAAATTGTTATTGGTTTTATTTCCTTTTCTTCTGTAATCTTTTTTTCTTGAGAAATTTTTTCTTCTTGTCGCTGAAAATGAATGTGATAGTGTTCTTCCATAAAATATGAAAGTAATCTCTTATCATTTTCACTTAACTTTTTCCCTTTAACGGTAAGAAAGTTTGCGTCTTTAAAGAAATCTTTTCCTTCACTAAGCCTTTCATCTAACAGAGACAGCGCATCAGTCAATCCGATGGAATCCGAAAATATAACAGTAAAACCGTCTTTTGACCCTTTGATTTCCAATTCCGTACTTCGCAAAATAAAATCTCCTTTTCCTATTTTGATCATATCCATTTCGTTCTTTTGACAAATGTTTTTATCATTGTACCATTTGTACTATATGAAATCAATCAATTTAATTCATCTACCCATTCCATTTTATTTTCCCAAACCGGTTCTTCCTGCAATATAGCATTTGAATGAGTTCCTTCTGAAATTTCCGGTTCCTTCAACTGAAAATATTTCGCATATATATCTCTTGCCATAGGTGCAGCATAACCACCATGTCCTCCTTGAACAATAACGGACACAATTGCTATTTCAGGTTTTTCAGCAGGAGCAAAAGATACAAACCATGCAAATTCATCATACGAGTCCTTATACATATCCAAATCCTTTTTTGTCAAGTTTTTATTTAATTTTAAAATTGCCTTAACAATATATTGGTATTCTTGTTCTTTCGTTTCAGACTCTTTTTCCAACTTTTCCGCAAGATTAATCACATCGGAATAATTCACACCGTAACTACCCAAATGTGACAGATAATAGTTTTTTTCATCTATCGTGGGAATTTTTCCGGAACGTTGTGCAGTTCCCGTTTTTGATGCGACGGTAAGCGGAAAATTTTGAAATATGTTCTTAGATGTTCCTTCATCCGACACGTTGACCATTCCCTGTGTTAAATATTTCAAATTATCCCTATCTTTTAATGAAATTTCTTTCCCTTGTTTTCGGTTTACCTCAGCACCATCTTTCTTGGAGTTGATTGTTTTATCAATCAAAGTTACTTCATTCAATACACCCTTATTTGCTATGGAAGAAATGTATCTGGCTAATTGTATCGGTGTATAAGAGTGAGCGCCCTGCCCAATTGCCAAGTTAAATGCATCTCCTTCCTTCCATCCTCCCATGGAGATGAAATAATCATATTTAATTCTATCCGTAACCGCATTTATTTGAGATGATTTTACATTCAGTTCCGACAACCGTTTTATCAATTGTCCTCTTGATGGATTTTCATCTGCCCACGAAATAATTTTTTCGATTCTCTTTCCATATTCTGCATCAGTCTCGTGAATATCTTCAAATTTCCCTTCCATATATTTTAGCAAAAATTCCCTTAATGCAATGATTTTTCGTTCCCTCTCCACGCCGACTTCAGGAACTCGTCCTTTCGTTTCATCAATTTCAACACCTGTTTTTTCATTCAAACCGAACTTTATGGCATAATCCAATATTTTTTGAGAATTCATGTTAACGTTCATCGGCTTATCTAAAGAATAATCATATCCTACACTCAAACAATAGAAATAATAATTACAAGAATCTCGAATCGCATCGGCAAGACTTTCTTTTCCATGTGTTCTGGAATGATTACTGCTATTCCAAATCCAGCATCCGAAAGAATGGTTTCCAATTTTAATAAATCCCTTATCCTGAATACGATAATTCGGATCCAAACCATTTTCCAATCCCGCTAAACCCGTCAACATTTTAAACGTTGAACCCGGTTGTACCGACATCATTGTAGCAATATTATATAAAGGTTTAGGCGCCATCGGATCATTAATATTTTCCGGCATAAGTTTCTCATATTCTTCTTGGCTGATTCCAAGAACAAACTTATTCGGATCATAGTCAGGGTAACTTGCCATTGCCAGCACATCTCCTGTTTTTACGTCTAAAACGATGGTAGCTCCGGATTTTGCCTTGTTAAACACTTTGTTATTGTCACGCATCTTGCTGTCTCCCCAGCTACTCTTATAATATTCCCCGTTTTGGATACATTTTAAAGTTTTTTGCAAAGACTGCTCGACCGTTTGCTGCAATTCGGCATCCATTGATAAATATACAGTATCTCCCGGTATCGGATCTTGAAAATCCAAATTTTTTACCAACTTATTTGAAGAATCCACCTGAACCTTTTGATAGCCCACTTTTCCTCTCAATTTGCTCTCAAAAGTTCTTTCAATTCCTGTCTTTCCTATTATTTCAGATAAATCATACCCTTGTTCTTTCACGTATTTTTTAATTTCAACATCTGACATTTTTCCCAAATATCCCAAAATATGAGAAGCAAATTTTCCATACGGATAATATCGCACCGGTTCTACCACTATGGAAACTGTCGGAATATCCAGAGAAGTTTCTTCAAGCTGTATTACCGTAGATTTTTTGACATCAAGTGCAATGTCTGCCGGTTGATATTGATAAATACTACGAGACTTTAACAAATCAGTGATAACCAAGATATCTCGAGCGGACTTTTCATCCAAGTTTGTAGGAATATCATATTTTATTCGCAATAATTCAAATATCTCTTTTGCCGATTTCTTCATATAGGATTCATAATCCTTCGGAAAATTACGTTGCATCCATTCTTCTTTCTTTACATCGGAAACAAATTTCATCTTCTGCACAGAAATCGGCGGATAAAAACCCGTTTCAATAATTTTTTCCTGTATCTCCTGCGCCGTATCATCTTGTTCCACTTGGAGAACCCCTTGCTCTATCAACATATTTGTAATAATATGAAAACTTTGTTCTGCTGTCGCATTTCGATCGATATTATTTCGTTCCTTCCATTTTCTCAATTGCTCATCATAAGTAAAATAATAATTTCCCTGATATACTTTTATAGGAAAATCATCTACTAATACCTCTCCGTTTTTTCTCAATATGGTAACTGTTTTTAATATCATATCGTTTTGTTCTTTTTGTTTTAAAGAAGAATTTCTGAGCATTTGCACATTAAAACTTGGCCGATTGCCGGCAAGTAATCTCCCATGCCTATCTCTTATTTCTCCTCTCGGTGCCTTAACTTCTATTTTTTTGTATATAAAACTCGCTTCTCTCGTACTGAACAATTCCCCTGAAAAAATGGTAAGATATGCCATTTTCAAACTCATTGCCGAGAAGACCAAAATTACAGCTATAAAAAATGCTGTAAATCGACTTTGCATATTATATTTCATACTTCACCATCTGTCTTCCGTTAAATTAATTGTTTTCTTAAGTGGGTAATACAAAATTAATCCCGCAAAAATTTCTACCGGCATAAACAGTACTACTTTCTTTAATGAATTGACTAAAGAGAAACTTATGCCCAAATATATCTTATAGAAAAGAACGGATATCAGCGCATAAAAAAACGCAGATATTCCTATTAAAAAAAACGGAGTAACCCATTTTTCTTTATAGATACTTCCTTTTACCCTTCCAATTCCCATTGCCAGCAAAACAAAAATCAAAGCATTGAGCCCTATTACTCTTTCGACCAAAAAGTCTTTACTCATTCCCAACAAAAATGCCAAAAAAACAGCTCGGTCATTTCCGGTAAAAAGTGCCAAAATGCACACATAGATAAGCAAGATATTTATACTTATATGAAAAACTTCAAACCGGTTAAAAAAACTTGCTTCTAAAAATATAATTCCTATTCCGATAAGCAAATATATCGCATTTTTCATCTGCTTCTCCCATCACTATTCCATTTCTCTCGGATTAATAACAATAACTTTACTTATGGTCTTAAAATTTACATAAGGTCTAATTTTAATGTAACGAAGAAGATTTCCTTTATCTTCAATAACTTCTTCTACCTCACCGATTTGAATACCTCCCGGATACATTCCAAGTCCTGATGTAATTAATACATCTCCGGCAAATACGCTCTTTTCTTTATCAAAAAGATATCCTTTCAAATATCCGTTAAAATCAGAATTGACATTAATTGCTATATTCTGGCTTGCAATACCTGTGATTTCCTTATCCCGAAAAGCTTCAAAACTCATTGATACTTGCGAATCCAAAAGAGAAATTCCTTTTGAATAATTTTTGTTCACTTCATATATCACACCAACCAAGCTATTTTGTCCTATAACAATGCTGTCTTTTTTGATTCCGCTTTCCGAACCTGCATCAATAACAAAGGTGGTAAAAAAATTCCCGTCATTTTTATATATGATGGATGTGGAAATAAAATGTTCTTGTGAATGACTTGAAATATAATTCAAATCTTCCTTCAATGCCCTTAATTCGTCCAAATCGGACTTTACAACCATATTTTCTGACAAAGAAGCCTTCAACTCCTCATTTTCTTTACGCAATCTCTCAATTTCTCCCTGTTCCGGATTTTTCTTATTCAAGTACAATGCATTTTTTGCCCATTCCTGTCCGGAATCAATTTTTTTAATCATACTTGTAAAAGGAGCCAACAATTTGTTTTTTCCTTGAAAATTGAAATTAACAGAATTCAGCAACATCAATGCAATGAGCAGAAATCCGATAACATAATACGTCTTCTTATTTCTTATTATCTTTTTCAGAAATATATTCTTCATTTCAGCAACCCGTTTCCACAATAAATATTGTATCTTTCAAACCTGTTTTCAATCAAAAATCATATCTTTTTATAAAAAATCCATTCGTTTTATTACCAATATCCAATTTCTTGAAAACTTTTATAAGTTCCGTCTCCAATTACAATATGATCCAAAACCTCAACTCCCAAGAGTTGTCCGGCTTCTCTCAAGCGTTTTGTTATCACAATATCTTCCTTACTCGGAGTAGGATCTCCCGAAGGATGATTATGTATCAAAAAAACCTTATTTGCGCTTTGAAGAACCGCTTCTTTAAAAACCTCTCTCGGATGCACAATAGAAGAATTGAGAGAACCGACCGAAATCTCCCTATCACATATAATTTTGTTTTTTGTATCCAAAAAAAGCACTTTAAATACTTCTTTCTTCAAATACCGAAGTTCTTCCATGAACATGGCGGCAACCGTCTCAGCACTCTGAATTTGAAATGCATCCTTTGATTCTCCTTTTGAAATACGCTTACTTAGCTCCAGTGCCGCTATCACTCTGCATGCTTTTGCACTTCCAATTCCTTTTATGTTCATCAACTCATTCATAGAAATCGCCCTTAAACCTTTGATTCCTCCACAAGCTTTTAAAACCTCATGCGATAAAGATAAAACAGATTGCTCTATCGAACCTGTATCCAACAAAAGTGCCAAAAGTTCTACATTACTGAGTGCAAATACTCCTCGCTCCATAAGCTTTTCTCTCGGTTTTTCTTCCGAAACAATATCTTTCATCTTGACTTCGGACATTTTGGCTCCCTTCTTCCATATCAATAATGTATATATTTAACTAAAAAATACACATACCGACAAAGTATATATTAAATACACCCTTCTGTTCCAAATCTTACCGCAATCCTATCAATTGTTTCAATTTCCAAATAAGTTACATAAATCGGTGTATTCTTCAACGATACTTCCTACATGCTCAAAGCTTATCAATAAATGAAACGGACTCCATTGTCTTTCACATCTGTGCATCTATCTCTACCATATATTTTAAAACTTTTTTTGTCGGCAAACCGATTACGTTTTCCAAATCACCTTTAATATAGTCCACAAAATCAAATGCCCCACTCTGAATTCCATATGCCCCGGCCTTATCTTTGTAATCTCCGGTAGCAAGATATGCTCTAAGCTTTTCATCGCTTATCTTTGAAAACTTAATCTCCGTAACATCAAAATCCACCTTTTTAATTCCCTTTTCCAAACATAAAAGTGAAAATCCGGTCAATACATACTGAATTTTTCCATTTAAAAGCTTGAGCATGCCAAAAGCATCTTCTTCATCCAAAGGTTTTCCCAAAAGTTTCCCTTCACAAAACACAACCGTATCTGCCGAAAGAATTTTTCTATGAGGGTGTCTTTCCGCAACTGCCAATCCTTTTTGAAAAGCCAAACTCATACATGTTGACGAAGGGGTAAGAAAAAATTCCTGTTTTTCCTGTATATTTTCCGCAATTACCTCAAAAACAACTCCATGTTTTTCCAAAAGTTCTTTTCTCCTCGGAGAATTAGATGCCAATACCCATTTATTTTTTTCAATCTGCATATCTACTCCAAATTCTTTTTGATTAAAAAATATTTACAAACTAAAATACCTTCCATTAAAAAATTGTTTTTTTAATTTCTTTTCCATTATATCATAGTTGTAGGTATAAATAAGATAAAAAGTATAGAAAATATAAAAAATATCACTCTACTATAAATTCTTTTACGGCATATACTTTTTTGCTCAGAATATCCTATTAAAAACAAT
>JBGZJG010000102.1:0-48247 GCA_041848665.1 Filifactor sp. | reverse complement strand
TAAAAGAACCGAGAAAACAATGCTTTACTCGGTTCTTTTTATGATATTATTGTATTGAAAAAAATCTTTCTCGTTTATTTAGCATAATTTCATTATATCATCTCTAAAACGGCTATATTTTACAGATACTTCTATTACACATTTTATTTCAAAAATTTCCTAAAAAATTGGAATATCTTCCGATTTTATTTCATGACATCTCGAAAGAAAAAGCTCTCATCAAAAAATAATCTAATCATCCAATTTAAGCACTGCCATGAATGCTTTTTGCGGTACTTCTACATTTCCGATTTGACGCATTCGTTTTTTTCCTTCTTTTTGTTTTTCCAAAAGTTTTCTTTTACGAGAGATGTCTCCTCCATAGCATTTTGCAAGCACGTCTTTGCGATATGCACTGACGGTTTCTCTTGCAATAACTTTTTGACCGACTGCCGCTTGAATCGGTACAGGGAACTGATGACGTGGAATTTCTTCCTTCAATTTTTCACACATTCCTCTTCCTCTGTTATATGCAGTTGTTTCATGCACAATAAAGGAAAGTGCATCTACTTGCTCTCTGTTGATTAAAATGTCAAGTTTTACCAACTTAGACTCCCGATATTCTTTAAATTCATAGTCCAAACTCCCGTAACCCTTGGTTCTGGATTTAAGCGAATCAAAGAAATCATAAATGACTTCGTTTAACGGCAATTCATAGTGAATCATAACACGCTTTTCATCCAAATACTCCATATGAATCATAATCCCTCTGCGTTCTTGTGCCAATTCCATCACAGCACCTACAAATTCTTTCGGAACAATAATATCGGCTTTAACAATCGGTTCTTCTATCATACGAATTTCCGCAACCGGAGGCAAATTAGTCGGATTTTGTATCATTTCAACGGTTGCATCTAATTTTGTGACACGATATACAACCGATGGTGCGGTTGTGACAATGTCCAAATCAAATTCTCTTTCCAAGCGTTCCTGTATAATTTCCATGTGCAAGAGTCCCAAAAAACCGCAACGAAAACCGAAACCGAGTGCAACGGAAGTTTCCGCTTCAAACTCCAACGAGGCATCATTGACCTGCAATTTTTCCAAGGCATCTCTTACATTCTCATATTTTTCTCCTTCTGCCGGATAAATCCCGCAATATACCATCGGAGTTGCTTTCTTGTATCCGGGCAAATGCTCTCCTGTCGGGTTACTTGCCAAAGTAATCGTATCGCCGACCCGACAACTTCGAATATCTTTTATAGAGGCGGTAATATAACCTACATCTCCGGCAGAAAGTTTTTCAACCGGAACGTGATTGGGCGAGATAATTCCCGTTTCAACGACCTCAAAACGTTTGTCTGTATTCATCATCAAAATTTCATCGCCTTTTCGCACTGTTCCGTCAAACACACGAACATATGCAATAACACCCTTGTAACTGTCATAATAGGAATCGAATATCAATGCCTTTAGCGGTTCTTTCTCGTCTCCTGAGGGAGCGGGAATTTTTTTTACAATCGCCTCCAAAACATCTTCAATATTCAGTCCGTCTTTTGCTGAAATCATGGGTGCATCTGATGCCTCAAGTCCAATGATATCTTCAATTTCCGTCTTGATCTCTTCGGGTCTTGCACTTGGAAGGTCAATTTTGTTAATTACAGGCAAAATTTCCAAATCTTGGTCCAAAGCCAAATAAACATTTGCCAAAGTTTGCGCCTCTACCCCTTGTGCCGCATCAACTACAAGAATTGCTCCTTCACAAGCCGCCAAACTTCTGGATACCTCATAGTTAAAATCGACATGCCCCGGAGTATCAATCAAATTCAAATAATATTCCTGTCCGTCTTTTGCATGATACACAAGCTTAATGGTCTGCAATTTTATGGTAATTCCTCGTTCCCGCTCCAAATCCATATTGTCCAAAAGTTGCGCTTTCATGTCTCTAAGTTCCACCAATCCGGTTTTTTCAATCAACCGATCCGCCAACGTGGATTTTCCATGGTCAATATGTGCAATGATGCTGAAATTTCTGGTTCTTTCCTTTCTATTCAAAAATCTTCCTCCTTTAGAATATAACGCTGTCTTTTAATAGTAATCGCAAGTGAAAAATATTGCAATATATTTTTCAAAAAAATCATTTTCCCTTGCATTCTCGATAATCCTATTATATAATAAGTAATAGTCTAAATGGAGCTTATACTCAAACATAGGATTTCATGAAAAAAATTATTTTTTCCTATTCTTTTCATTTACAATTTGTGATATTTTTGTTACAATGTTATCTGTTGACGTTTGAGGAGAATAATACTAACAGGAGGTGAAACCGTTGGCTAATATTAAGTCCGCTAAAAAGAGAATTTCTGTAATCGCAAAGAAAACAGCTGTAAACAAGATGAGAAAATCCCAAGTGAAAACCGCTATCCGCAGATTTGATGAAGCAATCGCAGCAGGAGATATGGAAAAGGCAAATGAAACTTTCCGCTATGCGCAAAAGAAAATCTATCAGAACGCTTCAAAAGGAACAATCCATAAAAAAGCTGCTGACAGAAAGGTTTCTAAGCTTGCTAAAAGATTAAACGCTGCAAAATAGTGTCTTTTGATAAATTATGTGAATAAAGATAAGTTTTTGCGTTGTTGTGTAAATCAGACCATAGGAAATACCTATGGTTTTTTGCATTTTTAACGAAACACAAAATCGCAATGTTCTTACCCCTTTTCCCCTATTTGATATAAGATAAGCTCTCCCAAAACAAACATAGGAAGTGCTCCTGTTTTGAATTTGTAATCCAATTCATTTAACAATTCCAATTTTTTGAGTGCTTGTTGTTTTGTATAATAGCGTTTCAGTTCCAATGCTTTTTTAACACGGAATGCATGTATGCCAAGTTCCTTTGCTATCGTTGCCTGGTTGTATCCCTTGTCCAAAAAATACAACGCTTTGATATATATTGACAAATTGGAAGAAAGCAGACTGAAAACAGAAAGCACAGTTTTTGTGCTGTTGTCTTTTCCACTCAACTTTTGATAAAGCTGAAGCGCTTTTTTTCTATCTCCCTGCAATGCAAAATCCACTAATTGAAAAATATCTGCCTCTTTGTTATCTCCAATTAACTTGTCCAAATCTTCATCTGAAATTTTGTTGTTTTGCATCAAAAATGCTGTCAACTTCTCCAAATCTCCATTAATATCATATAGCGTTCTCTCCTGATTTTTACCGATATATCCGCACATGGAACTATATTTTGCAACCAGACTTTCCTCCACATGGAGTTTTTTCTTTTTAAAATAATTTTTAATGTAAGAAGATAATTCCGCCTCATTTAGATGATCCATTTTACAAACTTGACAAACTTCTTCCAAAGAACGTGAGATATTGTTCCTTCTATCCTCGCCCGCCATCTTCAAAACAAGCCATGTATTTTCTGCAAGGTTTTGTGTTATAACAACAAACTCCTCCATTTCCTTTTTTGACCAACTGTTTTTTGCATTTTGCCCTGTCACAAAATTCGGAAAATAAATGATTTTCTCGGTATCCATCATGGGAACCGACTCAATTTTCGCCAAAGTTTCAAGATAACTTGTTTTGTCCTGTTCCACAGAAATAAAATTAAATTCTGCAAAAGAAGGGTTCAATCTCTCTTTCAAAAATTTCAAAAAATCATCAACAAAATATTCTTCTTTTCCATAAAACATATATTTATCCGGCTGTTTTGCCTGTTTTTTCAGCTCCTTGTATCGCATAAAAATTCTCCTTAATTCTTTTTTTCTCTTCTATAAAATACCACGCAAAACAAAATCCGTACAGTAATAAAATGAATAATGCGGAAGGCATTTGGATTTGCAGATGACTTTTAGGCAATAAAACAATTTGACTGATACGCAGCAAAAGTTGTTTCATTAAGCCATCTGCCCCCCACGCCAATGCCTTGGTTGCAAAAAAATTCGCCGGCAAACATAAACTTGGCAAAAACAACAACATTGACAAAGTCACAAGCGGAAGAGTAATCAAATTGCACAGCACACTATAAAGCGGTACTGTCTTGAAATACAAAACAGATAACGGAAGCGTCAATATTTGTGCACAAACCGTTACTCCTACCATCCCAAGAAGTATATCTATACCACCTTTTCCCACCTTTGGTAAGAAAACATAAATTTTTATTCTACTTTTTTGTGTTTCAAAAAAACGTCTCCATTTCGGATAAAACATTGCAATAGAAAGCACACTCAAAAAAGAGAGCTGAAATCCGATATCCCACACTCTCCAAGGATTAAAAAATAAAATTACAACACATAACACCCCAAGAGAAGAAATGAGATCATATCGTTTGCACCACAAAAAAGAGAGATAGTACAACACATAAAATCCAACTGCCCGCAAAATGGAAGGTCTTGCACCGGTCAAAAGAGCATAAAACACCAAAAAAATACAAATGAATGTGTTACGTTTTTTCAGTGAAAGCATTTGCAAGGCCAATTGCAGAAACAAAGCAATAATCCCAACGTGAAAACCCGAAAGAGCAAGAACATGAGAAATACCCGCTTTGGAAAAGTCTTCCTTTATTTCTTTCGGAAATTCCTGCCTATCCCCATAAAAAAGAGCCTTCCAAAAATAACCCTCTCTCCGATAAATACGGTCAATTTTTTTCTCTACCGTCATAAGAATTTTTCCACGCCAAAAATACCAAGACTGTATCTGTCCCGTTTTTCGTACTATGGGGCTTTTTACTATGTAATGAATTCCTTGTGCCTTCAGATACCTTCCATAAGACAAATTTTTCATCAAGAGAACATCTTTAAAATCTCCCTGCACTACAAAAAGTTCTCCTGCACAAACATCCATCCCGTAGCCTTCTACCAAAGTATAACGACCCCATATTTTATACTTTGCGCCCTGTTGCTCAACTTTGACTGCAACATCTTGCATCTCACAGCGTGCAGAAAATCGGTGAGCAGATTGAAAAAATGTTGTAAAACACAGCGACAGCAATACCATAAAAATTGCAATTCCTGCCGCCGGTCTTCTAAAAAACAATTCTCTATACATAATCATTGCTATAATTCTCTTTCGTTTCACACAATCGGTTCAATTTTTCCAAAAACGAACGGTTCTGTACTTTCATCATGCCGCAAGCAATCAAATCGGCAAGGCTTGCTTGTTTCATATACAATAAAGTCAGAGCCTCAATATTCATAACAATATCCGCTTTTTTCTGATTTTTATCCGATTCTGTAACAAGGTTATTTTTGGAAATTTTCCCGTCACATATACAAAAAACACCGTTATTTTCTTCTATCATGGTATCTTTTAACGAAATAAAAATTTCTTTTTCATCTTTTAAATGCTCCTGCGTCCATATTTGCAAAATTTCTTCCGCCTGCAACACTCGACTCATCATAAACGGCATATGGATTTCCTTCATTCGGTTGGTATATTCCATTGCCAACTGAAATTTTTTTACATTCGGTGTCTGAATAATTACCTCGTTTGCCTGCGTTTGATGTTGATATAAAAAATTCAAAACTTTTTCAAGGGCAGTTTTATTGAAAAAAATCAATTCCTGTACCATTGCCTTTCCTTCTTCATAAGAAGGATAAAAGGTAAAATAGGCGGTGTATTCTCCATCTTCTTCAACAAGGTATGCCGCTGCACCTTCCGCCTCAAGCTCCTTCAACCGTATCCCAAAATCCGAATTTTCGCGAACCATATATGCGTGGATTTCTTTCATTGCAAACAAATATAAGTTTTTCATCGCCTCAAGCTGTTTCTCGTTCTGGTAAGAAACCTTACAAATCTTTGTTCTGCTCGATTTTTCCATCTTATTTTTCAAAGAAAGTGTAAATGTATGTCCAAAAAAAGTATTGATAAAACCATAGCGCCTATAAATCGCTGTATCAATCGGCATCAAAAGTACCAACTTCTCTCCTCTGTCATACAACAAGCGCAGAGTTTCTTTCAACAACTTGGACGAAAAGCCTTCTCCACGATACTCCGGTTGAACACTGACTCCCACGATATAGCTAACCTCGTGCTCCTGCTTTCCGACTTTAAGATGATAAGGATTTATCAAAAGAGATGCCGCAACTTTCTCATCTGTTTCCAAAATAAGATTATTCTTTTTTTCATATCGATTGGCAAAATAATAATTTACATATTTTTCGGAATCCTTAAAACAATAGCTCCATAACTCTTTGACACTATTTTTATCCCTTTCCTCCGCAAAACGAATGTCCATATTCTATCCCTTCTTTTTTGCTCCTTCATAACATTTCCAAAGATGATTTGTTCATCAACAAACGAAACTATTTTTCCGTAAAAAAATACTTTTCTACCATCTTATACGGTTTGTAGGATAACTTGGCCTGTCGCAATCCTTCCAATCCCAAATCGTCTTCTCGATTAATAAACTCCGCTTGTGCAAATTCATTTCTTAAAAAAAACGCACTCATCGCAACATAAAGTCCTCGAATATTCGGATCGGCCTTTTCCACATGAATTAAAGCAGTATTCGGATTGATATAATCTCCGATACTGAACGCCTGCAATTTCCCGTCCACATACATTCCGCCGACACGAAGTTCCGGCAAAAATTTGATATTCGCAAAAATTTTCGGGATGGCAAGACGCTCACTTATAATATTTTCGTCATTATCCTTACTCTTTGCCCATCGTTCCTCCAACGCAATACACTCCGCAAACTCAGAAGGAGAAAGCAAGCGATACTCAAATCGCCCTTCATATTCCTTTAAGAAAGCATTTAAATGATTTTTCTTGGAATGAAGTTTTCTGCCCCCAAGCGTTCTCATTTTTTCGCCTTCATACACATAATCCCAATTATCTCGACTATTTTCACACAAGAATTTATCTCCATAACGCTGCCGGATATACGGTTTCACTTCTTGTGTAATGGCACGAAACTGCAACGGTCTTTTCAGTTTTTGAAAAATCATTTCAATCTCATCAAATGCTTCTTTCAAAAAATCCTCTGCACACAGGGGATTAATCGAAAAAATTTGTCCCTCATATTCTCCCATGATAATTGCAAAATTTTCCCGAATACTGTAATGAAACCCGTAAGATTGTTGCCACATATACATTGTTGTAAAACTGTATTCGCAAGCTTCATAACTCACCAAATCAAAAAAAGGTTTCAAACTGTCCTTGGACTCTATATTAATCGGTTTTAAATTTTCTATTTCATCTAAAATACTGATAAAAATCTCCCCCTCTTTCTTTTCTCTTTCATTATACCCGAAAAATCTTAAACATATAAATTTTTCTGCAAAATATTTTTAAATACAATTTCTCCTCCATCATTATTCTGTTACAAAGAAAGTTTCAATTTATTTAAAAATGGTTTATACTATTCTCAGATAAATGCTGCCACATAATGAAGAAGACAGTGTGTAAGTGCGTAATCCGTTTTACAAACGAATCTTATTGCGGCGTATGAAATGCCCCTCGGTAGAATATTCCAAAAATACTCGTGATAATGGAATCAACCTATATTCTATGTATAGAAAGGATTGTTATGCGAAAACAAAAAATTTATTTTTCAATTTTTATAGTACTATCGCTTTTGTTCAGTGCTTGCAGTCCAATCTCTAAGCCTTCCGTAACAAATTCCCAAGCAAATTTTCTTACCGTACATACCATTGATGTCGGGCAAGGTGACAGCACTTTAATTCTTTCTCCCTCCGGAAAATCTATGCTAATTGATGCAGGAGACAATGATGCCGGTCCTTCCGTCGTATCCTACTTACAAAATTTCGGAATAAAAAAAATAGATGTGTTGATTGCAACACATCCCGATGCAGACCATATCGGCGGCATTGACCTTATTATTGATACATTTGAAATCGGGGAATTTTATATGCCGAAACGCAAGAATAACAGCAAAAGTTATAAGGATGTTCTACATGCCGCACACAATAAAAATTTATATATCCATGATGCTTTGGCAGGTATGCGCCCACAATTTGATGATAATGTTGCAGTTTTGTTTCTCTCTCCATATGACCATGCCTATATGAATAACAATGAATTTTCCATAGCAACTTACCTACGCTATAAAGAGATTTCCTTCTTATTTATGGGCGACTGTGACACATGGAATGAAGAAGAAATTTTATCCCATTATCCGAATTTACATACCGATTTTCTCAAGCTCGGACATCATGGTAGCAAAAATTCCACGAGTGAAACTTTTTTGAATACAGTCTCACCAAGTGTAGTATCTATTTCCTGCGGTTACAAAAATCAATTTTTTCATCCACATAAAAGAGTGATGAACCTTCTATCCCAATACAGCATTCCCGTTTATCGTACGGATGAACAAAAAGATATCCGATTTTTCTGTGATGGAAAACATCTTTTTACCGATAAAAAAGCTCCGGCGAGCTATGAATATCCCAAATAAAAAATCCTTCTATCGAAACGTATCTGAATGTTACTTCAAACATAATTTCCAATAAAAGGATTTTTTTGCTGTAATCTTATAATAAAATGAGAAGAACTTTTTACGAAAACCCATGTTGTAAAACAACAAATCTTTGGTATCGAAAAATCACATTCTCTCATTATATCTACCAAAACACTTTGCAAACAACTTTATTTATTCAAATATTTTTCTCTCAAATATTTATCCATTGTTTTTGCCGCCAATTTTCCTGCTCCCATTGCGGAAATAACGGTTGCCGCTCCCGTTACGGTATCTCCGCCGGCATAAACACCTTCTAACGAGGTTAAACCTCCGTCATCTACAACAATACATTGTTTTCGATTGGTTTCCAAACCTTTGGTTGTTGAAGTAATAAGCGGATTTGGTTTTGTTCCCAATGACATGATAACTGTATCCACATCCATATCAAACTCGGAACCTGCAATTTCAACCGGTCTTCTTCTTCCCGACTCGTCCGGTTCTCCCAATTCCATCTTCACACAACGCATTCCCGCAACATTACCCTTTTCATCAACCAAAATTTCTTTCGGATTGGTCAGAGTATCAAAAATAATTCCTTCTTCTTTTGCATGATGAACTTCTTCCGCTCTTGCAGGCAATTCTTTTTCACTTCTTCGATACACAATATGTGACTGTGCCCCCAAACGAAGTGCTGTTCTTGCCGCATCCATTGCAACATTTCCTCCTCCGACAACGGCAACTTTTTTACCTTTGCGAATCGGTGTATCATAATCCGGCAAATATGCCTTCATCAGATTTACTCTGGTTAAAAATTCATTTGCAGACAATACTCCATTTGCATTTTCTCCGGGAATACCCATAAATGCAGGAAGACCTGCCCCTGATCCGATAAATACGGCTTTAAAGTTCTCTTCCTCAAACAACTCCGCAATAGTAACGGTTCTTCCAACAATAACATTCGTTTCTATTTTTACGCCCAACTGCTTAATGGAGTTGATTTCATATTGTACCACCTCTTGTTTTGGAAGACGAAATTCCGGAATGCCATAAGTCAAAACTCCACCCGGCTCATGAAAGGCCTCAAAAACGGTTACATCATAACCTTTTTTTGCCAAGTCTCCTGCACAAGCAAGTCCGGAAGGACCGGAACCGATAACCGCAACTTTAATGCCATTGCTTTCCTCCTTTTGCACAAGATTAATCTTATTCTTTCTTGACCAATCAGCTACAAAACGCTCCAGCTTACCAATGGAAACAGAATCATTTTTCATTCCCATAATACACTGTCCTTCACATTGTGACTCTTGCGGACAGACTCTTCCGCAAACTGCCGGCAAAGAAGAACTTTGTGCAATTACCTTTGCTGCCTCTTCAATCTCTCCCACCTTAACATTTTGGATAAAAGCCGGAATATTAATTCCTACCGGACAACCTGCTACACAACGTGGATTTTTACAATTCAAACATCGCTGTGCTTCAAGCATAGCCTCTTCCATATTATATCCGTAGCAAACTTCTTCAAAATTCGTTGCTCTCACTTTCGGCTCCTGTTCTCTTACAGGAACTTTTACCTTCTTATCCGCCATTATTTGCTCACCTCCGCACAGCCGCAACCTTTCTTCGATTTATGGGTTTCTCCTTCTTCATATTCCAAAAGTTTTCTGCCTTCTTCCGTCTTAAACATCGCCTGTCTTCTCATTGCTTCATCATAATTTACCAAATGTCCGTCAAACTCCGGTCCATCTACACAAGCAAATTTAATCTCATCGCCTATTCTAACACGACAAGCTCCGCACATTCCCGTACCATCTACCATAATGGTATTCAAGCTAACAATCGTAGGAATATTCAATTTTTTTGTCGTCATAGACGTGAACTTCATCATAATCATCGGTCCGATAATAATTGCTTCATCATAATGCTTGCCTTTTTCATTGACCAACTCTTCCAGCAAGCCGGTAGCCATTCCATGGAAACCAAAACTTCCGTCATCTGTCGCATAATACACATTTCCTGCTGCTTTTTCCATTTGTTCCGTAAAAATTAAAAGGCTTTTATTTTTCACACCGATAATTACATCAACATCCAAATCATGTTCCCGAAACCATTTTACCTGCGGATAAACAGGTGCGGCGCCTACCCCGCCGGCAATAAAAATATATTTTTTATTCTTTAATTTCTCAATATCCTCATAAATAAACTCACTCGGATTTCCAAGAGGTCCGACAAAATCCCGCAAAACATCCCCTGCGTTCATTAAAGAAAGTTTCTTGCTGGACATTCCTACCGTTTGCACCACAATCGTGACTGTTCCCTTTTCCACATCATAATCAGCGATTGTAAGAGGTACTCGCTCTCCTCTCTCATCAATTTTTACAATGACAAATTGCCCCGGTTTTGCTGACTTTGCCACTCTTGGTGCTTCAATTTCCATTTGGAATACAAGATCGTTAAGAAATTTCTTTTCGACAATCTTATAACTCATATTAATCCCCCCAATAAAATTAATCATAGCATAAAAATAAATATCTCAATATTTACCTCATTTTATTATACTATATATTAAATTGATAGAAAACCTTTTTGGTTTAAATCACTCAATTCCTTCTCTGAATTGATATTTTTTTCTGTCTTTTTTCGTTTATTCCCTTCCTCAAATAACTCTATCCTTATTGCATTATACTCATAAATTTTAAAAATAGATATACTATTACCATAGACACAAAAAGGAGGTATCTTTATGTCCACAAAAAATCATTATGACGAAGATTTCAAACGAACTCTCGTTGAGCATTACCACAATGGTAAAACTCAGATCGCACTTGTCAAAGAGCATGGCATATCCCAATCAGCACTCACGAAATGGATCAAGCAGTATTCAACCGTTGAAACTGATAATGGAGAAGTTCTTACAGCTAAGCAGGTAAAAGAACTTCAGATGAGAAATTTCTTGGGTGGATTTTTTTTAATAACTCTTGACATATAATCAAAATGATTATATGATATAGAAAACAAAGAGATATCGTGAATATATGAAAAGGGGAGATAATTATGAAGACATTAGTAGTAGTAGATATGCAGAAGGATTTCATAGACGGAGCACTTGGAACGAAGGAGGCTGTAGCAATTGTTCCTAATGTAGCAAAAAAGATTGAAGAATATAGAACAAATGGAAATCAGATTATTTTTACGAGAGATACTCATCAGAAAAATTATCTTGATACTCAGGAAGGGAAGAACCTTCCGGTTGAGCATTGTATCGAAGGAACAGACGGATGGCAGATTGCCAAGGAATTGGTTGTTAGTGCTAATGATTTGGTGATTAATAAGGTCACATTTGGTCATGTGTGGAATAGAGATCTTATTAAGGGAACAGAGATTGAGCTTGTTGGATTATGCACAGATATTTGTGTGATCTCAAATGCTCTGGGACTTAAGTCGGTTCTTCCTGAGATTCCAATTTGTGTAGATGCAAGTTGCTGTGCCGGAGTTACTTCACAGTCTCATACGAATGCATTAGAAGCAATGAAAATGTGTCAGATTAATGTGATTGGAGAATGATTATGATTAAGATTAACGGCCAAATGCTTACAACTGAATACTATCCCGATGGAACACAGAGATTAAAAGCAGAATGTAACGATGCAGATATCGAAATAACTTGGAAATACGAATCAGAATCTGAGTTATTTTCAATCATAGCAGTTGCTGAAAACTACATTGAAAAGGGTCGAAAGGTTTCTTTGAAAATGCCGTATATTCCTAATGCAAGAATGGATCGGGTAAAGGCGAATGAAGAAGTCTTTACCTTGAAAATATTTTGCAAATTGATTAACCAAGTTGGATTTGAAAAGGTAACAGTATTAGATGCACATAGTAATGTGTCTCTTGCATTGATAGATAGAGTGAATCAAATGGATATAGCTGATGTAATAAGAAGAGCTGCTGTTGAAAAGCTTCCGGAAGATATTATCTTATATTTCCCTGATGAAGGCAGTCAGAAACGATATGTGGATTTGTTCCCGAAGTACAGATATTCATGTGGAATGAAAAAGCGTGATTGGGCAACAGGTCAGATTACAGGTTTAGATATAATCGATAATGGACTTGATTTAAAAGGGAAAACCCTTCTTATGATTGACGATATTATTTCCTTTGGCGGTTCACTGTATTATTCTGCATTGAAATTAAAGGAATTAGGCGTCGCAGATATATATGCTTATGCAACACATACTGAGAAAAGCGTATTAGATGAAGAACAAGGGAAATTAAAGAAATTACTGGAGGATGGCACTGTAAAGAAGCTTTTTACAACAGATTCATTATTTACAGGTGCTCACAAGCAGATAGAAGTTATGGAGGTTTAAATTATGAAAAAGCATATTAACCCAATGTTACTTATGGATTTTTATAAAGCAGTTCATTCAGATATGATCAATCAAAAGATGACCAAATCGATGTCATACTACACTCCAAGAATGAGTCATGTTGATAGATGGGATAAAGTAGTAATGTTTGGCTTGCAGATGTTTTGTAAGACATGGTTAATTGATTACTTTAATGAATATTTCTTTAAAATACCAAAGGAAGATGTTGTAGAGGAGTATAGAAGAGTGCTTGATGCATCTCTTGGTCAAGGTATATATAGTTACAAGAAAATTGAAAAGCTTCATGATTTAGGATATCTCCCTATTGAGATTGTTGCTTTGCCAGAAGGAACCATGGTGCCACTTCATGTTCCAATGTTTGGGATCACAAATACACATCCTGATTTTGCATGGCTTCCTCAAACTCTTGAATCTCTTATCAGTGCTGAGATGTGGTACCCACAGATTACTGCAACTGTAGGAAAGACTTACAGAGATATTGTAAATAAATACTATGATTTAACTTGCGAGGATTCTATTCCTAAAGAACGAGCCTTAGGAGCATTTGATTTCAGAGGAGATATGTGTGTAGATGCCGCACTTAAGGCAGGCGCAGGTTGGTGCATGTCATTTGTTAATACGGCTACGGTTCCGGTGATTCCATATCTTGAAGAAATGTTTAGTGCAGACTGCACTAAGGAAGATGTGGCCTTTGGAGCTGTAAGTACAGAGCATTTTGTAATGTGCAGTAACTTTGCAGTGGACGGCGATGAGGAGACATTTCTTAGAAGGATGTTAACAGAGCTTTATCCTAACACAAGTTTCTCTTGTGTTCTTGATAGCTATGATTATTGGAATGTAATTGATAATATCTTGCCCAAGCTTCATCAGGAGATTGTTGATCACAATGGATGTATGCTAATGAGAGGAGACTCCGGTGATTGTGTAGAAGTTGTTACCAAGACAGTTTTCAAATTATGGGATCAGTTTGGAGGAATAGTAAATAGCAAAGGCTACAAAGTTTTAGATCCCCATGTTAAAGCAATCTATGGAGATAGTATTACTGTTCAGCGTTGCGAGGAAATATATCAGCTTCTTATGGAAAATGGATTTGCTTGTAGCAATGTTGCTCTTGGAGTTGGTTCATTCTCAATGCACTGTATCGAAGAGAACAACATTCTTAAGCCATTTACAAGAGATACTTTTGGTTCTTGTATCAAGGCCTGTTATGCGGAGGTAGGTGGCAAATGTTATCCGATTTTTAAGAATCCTAAAGAGGGTGGATTTAAGAAAAGTCAGAAGGGATTATGCTTTGTATATGAGGATGAAAATGGACAGCTTGCATATAAGGATGAATATATATCTGAAAATATTCCACAGGGTAATCTTCTTGAAACAGTATTTAAGGATGGAAAATTGGTAAAAGAATATACGCTTAAAGAAATTAGACAAAGATTAAATGGTTAGGAGGAAATACAAATGGGTAAACTGGAATACGATTTAAAAATTAATTTAGTTAATTGGGTTAGAGAGTGGTTTAATACAAATGGCAAAGATTGTAATGCCATTGTTGGAATTTCAGGAGGCAAAGACTCATCGGTTGTTGCATCTCTTTTGGTCGAAGCGTTGGGAAAAGATAGAGTAATTGGTGTATTAATGCCAAATGGCAACCAGTCTGATATCGACGATGCAAGAGAAGTAATATCCTTTGTTGGTATCAAAGCTTTTGAGATAAATATCAAGGATTCTGTGGATGGAATACTTCATGGATTAGAAAAGGCAGGAATAAAGGCATCAGAGCAAACAAAAATTAATCTACCTGCAAGGATAAGAATGGCTACTCTTTATGCTGTAAGTCAAAGTAACAAAGGGCGAGTAGCTAATACTTGTAATCTTTCAGAGGACTGGATCGGATACGCCACAAGATATGGTGACGGAGCCGGTGACTTTTCACCATTGGCAAATCTAACCGTATCTGAAGTGATTGAACTTGGCTTAGAACTTGGCTTGCCGGAGCATCTGGTGAAAAAAAAACCAAGCGATGGTTTATGTGGTCAATCGGATGAAGATAAAATTGGATTTAGTTATGCCTTATTAGATAAATATATTCGTACAGGTATCTGCGGGGATGTTATAATAAAAGAAAAAATAGATGGTATGTATGCAGCTAATCGTTTTAAACTTGAGCCAATCCCCTTCTTTAAATATACCGGAAAGGAATCACTGTGAATTATAAATCTGGCAAAGAAGAAAAAGCTTTCTTAGATAATTATAGCATTGCGAATTTTGAAAGACCTTCTGTAGCAACTGATATTGTCGTTTTCAGAGTTGTAGAGGATGTAGAAGAAAATAAGAAGAAAAAGAGACCCAAAAAGCTTCAGGTACTTATGATTAATCGTGCAACATATCCTTATAAGAATTGTTGGACACTCCCAGGTGGATTTTGCCAGCCGAATGAAAAGGTTGAAGATACTGCGAGAAGAAAACTGCTTGAAGAAACAAATGTATCCGGAGTTGACTTAAGGCTTATCGGTGTATATTCTGAGCCGGGTCGAGATCCACGAGGCTGGATTATTTCTAATACTTATATGGCTCTCATTAATAATCTAGAGTGTGAACTTAGAACAGATGAAGAAGCGTGGGAAGCAAGATGGTTTTCTATTGATGAATTAGAAGACATGGCGATTGGCTTTGACCATCTTATGATTATCAAGGATGCATTTGCTCTCTTAAAAGAATATGCTACAGAGCATAATGGGATTATCTTTAATTTGTTGCCGGAAACTTTTACATTGGCTGAACTTCAGCAAGTTTTTGAGGAAATTCTTCAAGCTGAGCTTACAAAGCAGAACTTTAGAAGAAAGATGATGGAATTTGTTGAGGCGACGGATGAGGTAGAAACTGGGTACAGTCACAGAAATTCTAAGAAGTTTAAAAGAAAAGCAAATTAGTGATTAAAGTGGATCCTATGTCAAGGACAAAATTAAAAAAGCTATGCAATTATCATGGTCTTGCATTTATTTATGATTCTTTGATTATGTCCCCATGGTATCTATTTAACATGGTTAATAACTCTTTCATCAAATTGGGCTACAGGCTGTAGCCCTTTTGAGTTGCTATCATTATTTTCTATTTTGGCTACACCTTGTAGCCCTTTCATATAAAATAAATACCATTTTTATTGCATATTCAACAACTTTATGGCGAAATTTCATTTCTTCTGTTATACTTGTTTTCATAGAAAGCCTTTCTCTGATATTTTAGTTTGTCATTAAACTTATTTTACCGAATGGCTTTCTTTTTTTAATTTTTTATCACATATGGTATTATCTCCTAACAAGAAAGAATAGAAAGCATTAACTCTCTGTCCATAGTCCCTGTGTCTATATTTTCCTTTTCTGATTTTCCTATATTCTTCCAAACTTATATCTTCCAGTAAAAATAAATCCTGTATTATTTTCTCTGCAATATAAAAGTTTAACTCCGATTTCATTTCTTCTTCGGTATGCTCTATAATTCTTAGGACAAATTGCATATATTGGAGTAAAAACTCTCTCAATATAAGCCTTGAAAAATAGAAAATTCGGGCATCAAAAAAAGCAAGACCCTTCTTCATACGAAAAGAGGTCTTGCTTTTGTGACATAATACTAACACTTGATTAAACGGTAGATATGAACCGCTCCATACAAGAGATACTTTTTACCATTTACTTTGCAGGTAAATCCATTCTGTTATTAGGATTTTAATAACAAAAACTTAATCAATATCATCCCAATTTTCCGAAGGTTCACTTGGTTCATCCGGAGATGGCGGAGTAATAATGGGAACAGATATTCCGCCTTCTCCTCCTGACGGCGGTATAATCGGAACGGATATTCCGCCTTCTCCACCTGATGGTGGTATAATCGGAACGGATATTCCGCCTCCGGTTTGAGTAACGTTTCTTAGATAATAAACCGACTCCTTCGTTCCTTTTACAAGAACAAGTCTATCATTGTCTTCGATTTTATCATCATTCTTTTTAAACTTATCTCCATATGCTTCTTTGATTTTAATACTGTTATAATCTAAAGAATTTGTTATTTTTGCAATAAATTGAGCAACTGTAATATCGGTAGTAAGTTCTTCCCGATCGCTTAGAATTTCATTTTTCTTAATTGTTCCAATTCGATATGCTCCACCGAAATCAGGGTCTTTTATCTCTTCTGTCGACGGTTCTTCAGAAGAAGATTTTTCAACTATAATGATATATGTTTTAGTTTCCGTTACCGATATCAAACTCGAAGTTGAAGGTTTTGTTTCCACAAATAATTTATCTCCGTTTTGAAGTGTAGCACTTGTTTCCACTTTTTCTCCAAACATGCCTCTTGTTACCTTAATTTCTCTAAACTTATCTCTATTCTTTAGTTTAGAGAAAAACTCCTCTACTGTCATAGTATCCAATAATTTTGTGTTTTTAGATTTGATTTTCAAATTAAATTTATTACTCATATCTATTTCAAAATCATCTCCGAAATCAGGATGAAGTTCTTCTGTTGTAGGCGGAGTCGGCGGTTTTGGTATTCCTGCCGATTTTACGACCAAATTATATCTCTTTGGTGCGCCTCCGCTTGCAAGTAACAAATAATCTCCCATTTCCAACTTTTCTTTACCTGTTTTCGGTACATAAGTTGTTCCACTGTTCACTTTTATATTCACAAATTTATCTTTGTTTGTAATATAACTTAAGAATTCTTCTACCGTAATACTTGTATCCAATTCTTTTTTATAGGAAACAATTTTTGTCCCAAATGGTCCGGAACCTGCTATGACTTTAAATGCATTTTCTCTAAACTCCAATTCCAACGGTTTCTCATCAAGCAAAATAGAATATTCGTCTGTATTTCCGTTTTCCGCTTGTACAATAAGTTTATCCCCTTTTTTCAGTTTGTCCGTATCAATTTTTACAGCATTATCCTTATCAATTACTCTAAGAGTTTGTTTGATATCGCCTTTTTCAATATTGGACAAAAATTCTTCTACTGTGCTGTCTTCTGTAATTTTTTTCAAACCGGTTCTTATAATTTTTGCATTCCTTATTATTGTATAAAAACCGATTTCTTTACTGTCTTTTTTAGAACTTATCGTTAATACATCGGACAGTGCAGTGTCTTTTTCTACAGTTATAATGTAGTTTGCCGTACTTCCATCTTCTGCAGTCACTTCCAGAAAATCCAACTTCTCAAGAGTATCCGTATCTTGTTTCTCAATTTTTAGAGGATTTAATTTCACAACCTTTAACCGTTGATTCGGATGTCCTTTTTCAATTTTAGCCAAAAAATCTCCTACGCTCACTCTATCGGATATCTTAAATTTGTTCGATTTTATCAATTTCTGTTTTCCTTGTACAATAATTGTCAAGTTATTCTCATCCATACTGTCTTTTGTAGATGAAATGGAAGTATCGTTGCTAATCGGTGTTGCGTTTGCTCCAATCTCAAACAACGTATAACTGTCATTTCTTGGGAACGCTTGAATATGCGAGGTATACACAACATTATCTTCAAGGTATCGATATGCTTCTTCAAGGGAAATCTTTCCGTCTTTACTCGTATCCCCCATTATGGTTCCGTTTACACCTGCGATTTGCGCCAATACTTTCGTAAATTTTCCGACTTTTTCTTTCTTATCTTCAAAAGAGTACTCATCTTCCGAACTTGCCGTCAAGACTTTATAATCATTTGATGTGAGATAATCTACCGCTCTGCTTTCTTTCACAACAAATGTTCTTGCTATGTTCTCATTAAATTCTCTTGCAGTTCTTGATGAATTTGGTGTCGGCGAGGTAATTGCATCTACTTTTTTTCCGATAAAGCCTCCTGCATTACAAGAGTCAAATATCAAAACCTTTGTTCCTTGCACCTCATCAAGTTCTGCTTTCAATTCGTTTACACTAATCCACGCATTTTTCTGTGCCTCTTTGTCATCTTTCAAATCAGTCGTGCAAATATAGCTGATTCCATCTATATTATTTCCATGACCGGAATAATATAGATAGCTGACATCATCATTGTTCGCTCCCTCAAAAGCTTCTTTTATTTTTTTCAAAAATTGCTCTTTTGTCGTATTTTCCGCAACTACTATCTTGTTAAATTTAATCGAGCCTATTTCTTGATTTTCAAAAACTTTTTTCATCAACAGTTTATCATTTTCAGGTCCTGCCAAATTCATTTTCTCATTACCGTAATTACTGTTAGCTACAATCAATGCCCGATATGTTCTTTGAGAATATCTTATTTTTATAACTCTTTCTTCTGTTTTTCCCTCTTTTTGAACAAGAAGTTTATAACCTTCTTTTATATCAGATGATTCTTGCCCGCTGTGATTTATCACACTTAAGGTTGCTCCCTGCACAATTTCAAGTGCATTTTTTAGCTGTTCTGCTGTAATATTTTCCGCTACTTCAATAAAAGTAACCCCTAAGTTCCATACAACCTTTGCATCTTTTACGGAAATCAGTGTTTCCTCGCTACCGCTGTCAAATATAATTTCATACAGTTTTACTGTCTTGCCGTCTTCAGCGGTTACAACCAAGTAATCTCCTTTTTTCACATTTTCATACTTCTTTTTATACTTATAGATGGCACTCGCCTCAAGTGTATTGTTCTTAATATATTGCGGTGCATATACCCTCAATACTTGTCTGAAATTTGCTTTTTGGATATTTTTCACAAAATCCGATATGGTCGTAAATGCTGTAATCGTATCGTTTCCAGACTTTATTGTATCATTTTCTATCGTATAAGCTTGTGAGGTGACAGATGTATCTGTACTCAGTGGTTTTAAGGCTTTTTTGATATGAATAACAAATTTTTCACTTCTATAATCAATTCCCGCTTTCTTATCTCTATATTTGATTATAATTTGTTTCGTTCCAAATTCTGTATCCTTATCATTTACTACCAATCGGTCAAGATATTCTTTTTTTATAGTAACTGTATTTTTTTCTGTATCGATATCCAAATATTTTCTATTAAAACGAATTCTCCCGTCACTTAATTTTTCAAGACTGTCATCGGTCCAATCTACCGGAAAAGGCTCTACATCTACACAATTTTTTAAATCAATTTCATTCTTTTGTAATTCTATCCCTTTTGCATTTCTAAGACTCGTTATCTCAAATGTCATACCCTGTTTCGGTGCATTACCTTGCGTAAAAGTAAGTGTACTTATCGGCATCACAAGTCCTCCGGAATGGTTTGCAACTTTTATTTTTAAGGTTGCTTTCGCATCCAAGATATTATGTTCCAAATCCGTTACGAAAATATTAATGTCGTGTGTAAGCCCAAATACCGGTGCAGGTAGGGTATCCAAAAATTCTTTTTTCAAGGTGATCGTATCACCGTTTACCTCAAGCTGTGATTTTTTCGCTTCATAGTAGGAAATGTGTAAGCGAAGCCCCTCTTCCAAATTAATTTTGGTTGGATCTACCACAGAACCACTTGCATTTTTTACTTCCTGTATTCTTATTTTGATACCTTCTTTCGGAGCAAAGCTTTCAAAAATAGCTGCTTCCGTTCCATTTTCAAATCCTGCTTTCATAGATGAAATATTGTTTACGGTTATATCAAATGATTTTTTTACTTTAGAGATATTATTTTTGCTATCTTCATATTCTATGCGAATTGTTGCAAATTTCAATATTCTATTCATTAATTCTTTTGAGAGAATTACTTTATCATTTTGATCATCAATACGAAATTCCGTTGTTTCTTTATTGTCTACAAATGCTCTAATATGATTGGTAAGAACGGATTTTTCCTTTGTAATTTCTTGTTTTGTTTTATTTTGAATATTTACGATTTCTACCGAAAATTCCTCGGCACTCTTTAATGCAATCGTTTCAGCTTCCGGTTTGAGTGCAAAATTGGAATAATCATTATCTCTAATGCGAATAATATGCACTTTTTCCGGCTCTACTTTTGCATTATTTTGCAAATTGCAGTTTGGCAAATCAACTGTCAAATTATCTGTGATGATTAGTGAAGGATTTAATATAACTTTTCCGCCCCCATCACCTACTATTTTAATTGCTTTTACAGTTTTTTCCTTTATTTCTTCCTTTGGAAAAATCAGATCTTCGTCATCATCTTTTACAATGATCAATTCTTCCTTTTGAAGGCGGGAGAATTCCCTGTTGAGTTCCTCAACAGGATCTTTAAATTTTTCCGAATATTTCATATAAATAGGTGTGCAATTCAAAACCCCTTTATTTTGGTCATTTTGCGCCTTTTCTTGGATGGTATTCATATGAAACAAATCTCTTAAGAACTTATCTTTATTGCTGTAATACTTTCCGTTTATTTTTACCCCATATACGATTTTGTCTGTATATCCTATCCCAAGCCCTACTTCAAATTTATTCGTTACTTTTTCATTTGAACTCAGCACACTTTCTTTTTCTGTAATTTCTTTGGAGCCGTAGTGAGAAATAATATTATTTTTTACATTAACTTCTTCTCCACATCCAAATAATGTTATATCAATCCCATTTTGCCCCACATCTTCCAAGACATTCCCTTCAACGGTAAGGCTTGCTTTTTCGTTTACCGTAATACCAATTCCGTGATATCCATATCCCGAAATTCGGTTATTCATTATCTCGGTTAGTGTTCCGTTTTTTGTGGCAGAGTTAACTGCTATTGCAGCATTATTATATCGCTTTTCTTTGTTTCCGGCACCAAGACCTTTAATCGTATTATGATTGATTTTCAAATAACCATTTTCTAATCGAGAAATAATTTTGATTGCATTTTTCGCATGAATTGTACTATCTCCAAACTCAAAGGTATTATTCGTAATTTCAAGATTGGATATCGCCATGTTTACATTAGACGTTTGTGAAATTGCCGCATCATATATCATACTTTCTTTCGGAGTCTGTTCCAAACAAAAATTCAATCCGTCAATTTTCTTTGTAGAGGTTTGTAAATCTAATCCTCCATTGATTTGATTTCCCTTAAACCCTAAAACAATCTTACTTGTCTTAAATGGTTCTTCCAGTTTGACATCTCCTACAAAAAGAGTGATATTCTCACTCCCTACCTTCTCATTATATGCAACAAATTCTCCATCCTTAGCTGTATAGATACCGCTTAACACTTGCGGAATGTCTTTTGCCTCGGCACAGTTAATTTTTTCATCTTCCAAATACAAAAGCACCTTCGTACTATCTTTAAATATCTTTCCGATATAATAATTTGTCAATGCAGGATATTTTTCCTTCAAAAGTGCTTTGATATCTTCTTTTCTGTCCTCGACATCAATATTGAAAATATAGTAATTTTTTTCAATATGACGCATGGACAAATCGTCCTTCGGAACATCCGGTGTTGGCGGCTTTATATCCATTCCCGAATTTGCTTTTGTTTTTTCCTTTTTTTCTTTTTCCACTTTTTTATCTTGCAATTTATCTTGTTTTACTTCTCCCTCTTTCCCATCTTGTTTTTCATCATTTTTTCCCTCATGAATATAACGTTCTACCTTATTTATCACAACTGCGGTTTCTGCTCTTGTAATAAAATTATTTGCACGAAACGTCCCATCCGGATAACCCTGTACAAAATTTTTTTCAATTACTAATTTAATCGCATCCTTTGCCCAAAACGGGAGATTATCTTTCGGTAAAGTAATCTCGTTTTTTTCTTCATCACCTTTTGCTTTGAGTATCCTTGCAATAAATAATGCAGCTTCCGCTCTTGTTACAGGCGCATTTGGTCTGAATGTTCCATCCGAATAACCTGATGTATAATTTTCCCCCACTGCAACTGATATTGCAGAATAACACCACATATCTTTGGAAACGTCCTTAAAAATTACATTCGAAGAATTTTGCAACGAAAATGCCTTGTTCAAAAGATGAACAAATTCTCCTCGTGTTATTTTTTCATTTGGTTTAAAAGTCCCATCCAAATAACCTTTTATAATTCCTTTATTGACCAAGTCATTAATACTGCTCTCTTCCCAACTACCTTTTCGTACATCCGAAAAACCGTTTAGATATTCTGCATTATCTGCAAAAACATTAACCGGTAAGACAGACAGTACCATCATCAATGATAGTAACAATGCCATACAACTTGAAAAAATATTATCTTTTTTCATAAACTCTCCTTATTATTTTATATTTAGGTTCATAAGGGCAACCTATAAGCCTCATTACGATAAATTTTTCTTTTATTAAAAATATTTGGTAAAAGAAAATGATAATCTTTCTCGTATATTGTAGTATATTTTTTGTTTTTTTGCAACTTTTTTACACATTGTCTGATAAAATCCCACCAATTTAAGCAATATAATTGCACTTTAAATAATATTTCATCTCTCTACTCAAAAAACATTCTCTGGATTTTTATATAAATAGAATACTATTCCTTTTTTATGGTATACTGTTTTTGATACTATTAACAACACATTTTTTTTGAAATCTGGTTTGAAACACAAAAATTTTTTGTGTGAAATTTTTTTGAGAGTTCAAATTAAATTTAAAAAAGTTTGCAATAGTTGATCAAAATTAAAAAAACGGAGGTATCAAAAGATGAATATAAGCCAATTTCACAAAATGAGAGATGCAAAAGGATTTATTGCCGCATTGGATCAAAGCGGCGGCTCCACTCCAAAAGCATTGAAACTCTATGGTATTAACGAAAACCAATATCAAAATGAAGAAGAAATGTTTGATTTGGTTCACAAAATGCGAAAGCGCATTATTCAAAGTCCTTCCTTTACAAGTGAGCGAATCTTGGCAGCCATTTTGTTTAAGGTAACGATGAATGCAAAAGTTGATAACTTGTACACTGCCGACTATCTGTGGGAAAAGAAGGGAATTATTCCGATATTGAAGGTTGATAACGGACTTGCCCCCTTGGAAAACGGTGTTCAATTGATGAAACCGATTGACAATTTGGATGAACTTCTCGAAAATGCAAAAGAACGCAATATTTTCGGAACAAAAATGCGTTCTGTCATTAAGGAATATAACGAAGACGGTATCAAAGCACTTGTAAAACAACAATTTGAATATGCCGTAAAAATTATTGCAAAAGGCTTTGTTCCCATTATTGAACCGGAAGTTGACATTCATGCGGAAAAGAAAGCTGAAATTGAAGATTTGCTAAAAAGAGAAATTGTGAAAGAATTAAGCATTCTTTTAGAAACACAACCCCTTATGTTTAAGTTTACCATTCCGACAAAAGAAAATCTCTATGCGGACTTAATGGAATTTCCATGTGTGGTACGTATGGTAGCTCTTTCCGGAGGATATTCCAGAGAACACGCAAATACCTTACTTTCCAAAAACAAAAATATGATTGCCAGCTTTTCAAGAGCCTTAACGGAGGGTTTACATGTGCATCAATCGGAAGAAGAATTCAATGAAGTTTTAGATAAATCCATTGAGTCGATTTACAAAGCTTCCAATGAAAAATAAAATCAGAATGTTATATGGGAATATCAAAAAACGACCTCCCTATTATGTTATACAGATACAATTATTATAAGAGCGTTACAAAAAAATAATCGGTACTTTGGTTTGGAGATTGCCATGTGTTCTAAGAACACAAGCTATCTGTTTATGTAACACCTTTCTCCTTGCAAAAAACATTACTTTGTTTGCAACGCTCTTTTCTTTTTGAGAGGGATTATGGATAATTATTTTGAGGATTTGGTTTTTTACCGAAGAAAGTTTCGTCAAATTCCGGAAGAAGGTTTTTTGGAAATGCAGACGACCATTGAGTTAATTAAAATTTTAAAATCTTTTCATTTTACTCTATCCTATGGCAAAAAAATTCATGGTCACAGAGCCGGTCTGCCAAGCAAAACAACGATGGAACGCCACGCAAAAAATTTGGATTTAAGTGATATCAATTTTGAAATTGACGAAATCAAACAAGGCTATACCGGTGTCATTGCAGATTTAGATACCGACATGCCCGGACCGAAAATATGTTTCCGCTTTGATATCGATGCTCTCCCAATCAGCGAAACAAAACAAATGGAGCACCTTCCAAACCGTTTGGGATTTGAATCGAAAAATGAAAATACCTGTCATGCTTGCGGTCATGACGGTCATATCGCTATGGGACTGGTCTTATGTAAATATCTTTTTGAACACAAGAAAGAACTTTGCGGAAGTTACCGTATTATTTTTCAACCTGCCGAAGAAGGTGTACACGGCGGTAAATCTTTAATCGAAAAAGGTTGTGTTGATAATGTCGATTATATGATAGGATGTCACATCGGTATGAATGAAAAAAACGGTGTTATCGGAGTTGGAACACAAGGCTTTTTATCGACGAAAAAATTTGATGTTACTTATTGGGGAAGAAGTGCTCATGCAGCCAATAACCCCGAATATGGAAAGAACGCTCTTTTGGGAGCAGCAAGTTTATGTTTGAATTTAAATAGCTTAATCCAATACAGCACCTCCAACACAAAACTCAATATAGGTCGCTTTACGGCAGGAAATACACGAAACATCATTCCCGAGGACAGCCATTTACAATGTGAAATTCGAGCAGATCATTATACAACACTCAAAGATTTGTGGGAAAAAGTCACTCGTGCCGTGCAAGGAAGCGCATTGACCTACGATTTGCAATATCGAATTGATGTGGTCGGAGAAGCTATTGACTTTGAAACAAAACATCCTGATTTTACCGAATATATTAATGCGGGATTAAAAAAAGAAGGTTTTCAAACAAACCTTCATCCTGATATGGCAGGCTCGGAAGATGTTACTTACATGCTGACAAAAGTAGAAGAAACCGGCGGGAAAAGCATTCATTTTCTAATCGGAACAAAATTAGCCGCTCCGCATCACAACAGTGCATTTGATTTTGATGAACAATCCCTTGCACTCGGTTTAAATGCTTTCATTTCTACAATAAAGTTAATACACCGTAATCATTAAAAAAACTTTGCCAAAACTCACATGATTTATACGAAACACTAATGAAGGGTATGATAAAATCCACTCTCTACGAGGTCTCCTTTTTTCCAATCCTATAAATTGCATAATTTTAGATTTATAAGACCGCTTAAACTATAAAAAAAGATATTGAAATTCAATGCAACAAGTCTCAAATCGTCAGATTTTTTAATCTAACTTTTGAGGTCAATACACAATTTGAATTTCAATATCTTTTTATGTTTCACAATTCAAAAACTTTTTTGATAAAGTTTTACGATTTCATTAAAATGCTCTGTTATCAAATGTTTGATTAAAGTGCATTCTTTGCGGTTTCTACCAATGCTGCGAAACCTTCCGGATCATAGATTGCCATTTCAGAAAGCATTTTACGATTAATGTTGATTTCACATTTCTTCAAACCGTTCATAAACTTGGAATAGCTTAAACCGTTTGCTCTTGCACCGGCATTAATTCTTTGAATCCAAAGTTTTCTGTAATCTCTTTTCTTTAACTTTCTTCCTACATAAGCATGACTTAATGCTTTCATTACAAATTCATTTGCAGGGCGGAAGGATTTGGATCTTGCTCCTCTGAATCCTTTCGCAAGTTTTAATATCTTTTTATGTTTTTTCTTTGCGTTAACTGCTTTTTTTACTCTAGCCACAATAGTTCCTCCTCACTGTTTTTATTTTATAGGTATGGTAATAATCTTGCGATACGATCTTGGTCACCTTTGGTAACGATGCCTGCTTGTCTCAAATTTCTCTTTCTCTTAGCAGATTTCTTAGTAAGGATATGACTTTTGTAAGCTTTTCCTCTTTTTAATTTTCCGGAACCGGTCATCTTAAATCTTTTTTCCGCACCTCTGTGGGTTTTCATCTTAGGCATGTTATTTCCTCCTTTATTATTTGGTTTCTTAATTTTTCTTTGGTTCTATCATCAGCACAAGGCTGTTGCCTTCCATCTTGGCCTTGCCGACAGGAGTACCTTTGTCTTGAATCAACTCAACAAATTTGTCCAGTACAATGAATCCGATATCTTTATGTCCCAACTCTCTTCCTCTGAAGCGAACAGACACTTTAAGTTTATCGCCATTTTCCAAAAATTTAAATCCCATCTTTGCTTTCGTTTTTAAATCATTTTCTTCAATAGCAGGACGAAGTCTAAGTTCTTTTAAAACAACTACCTTCTGTTTCTTTTTGGATTCTTTTTCTCTCTTTGCCGATTCATACTTATACTTTCCATAATCCATGATTTTACAAACCGGCGGTACGGCATTAGGTGAAATTTTTACAAGATCCAATTCTTTTGATGCGGCAATTTCCATCGCTTGTCTTGCCGATACAATTCCTAACTGTTCTCCGTCTTCTCCGATAAGTCTTATTTCTTTATCACGGATTTCTTCATTGATTTGTTGTTCTTTGATAATGATACACCTCCATTATTTTTGGTTTCCCGCCACTTTCACTATTTTGTCCATAAATACAAAAAAGGCGGATAGCAAACTATCCGCCTAAAATATACTACTGTATCTATCATACCTTATGAACACTAAGTTATAAGGTGAGAGGCGGATACCTCTGCTTCTTTAACTATTATAGTATACTATCCGCAGTTTTAATTGTCAACAATTTTTTTCATTCTTTGCCAAAAGCGATAACCGTCTTTAAATCCGATTTTGTGAAGGAGCTCAATGGTGCTTTCTTCTTCATCTTCCACTGCCATAATAACCAACTTAATCTCATTTTTGTACGCATACGATAACATACTCATGATGAGGCGATTGTCATAAGATAGTCCTTCATACTTCGGGTCAATTACTACATCACAGATGACAAAAATTCCGTGGTCAATGCCCCCATATGCCTGTCCTATTATTTTTCCCTCTTTCATGAGAGTAAAATAATAAAATTCTTCTTCCGTACGTCTCATATTATCAACAAAAATTTCAGTTTGGTACTCCTCCATTCCTTTAAAACGCCGATATTGCTCCATCCAAAATTTTTCCAACTTAGGCTCTATAAAAACACCGTTTTCAATAAAAGATGCAAAGGTAAATAATTCTTTTTGGATTTTATTGATATCCATATATTTTACATTTCCTTCGCATATCTTCTCGTACCCGTGCTTAAATAATTCTTCGTCCAAAATACGGTATTCATCCGTATACAAAATTCGATAAGATGGATTTTGCCCTTTTTGTTTCAAAAGTTTTTCATTATATTTTATCCTTTGAGACAATGAATTTTTTTTATCATGCAAGACATAGATGATACAAGGATATTGATTGGACAGAAAACGAATGAAAAAGCCGTTTTCCATACGCTCTGATATAGAGGGATTGGAATTTATCAATATTTCTTCACACGTTTTAATCATATTCTCCATCCTTTCTTCACATCAAATCTTTATTCCAAAGAATTTTTTCTGGTTTTGATTTCTTCTTCCACCATGTCAACAAATGCATTTAAATCCATTGCTCCAAGTTCTCCCTT
Organism: Filifactor sp.; assembly: GCA_041848665.1. Taxonomy (GTDB): domain Bacteria; phylum Bacillota; class Clostridia; order Peptostreptococcales; family Filifactoraceae; genus Filifactor. The sequence goes on along the minus strand of JBGZJG010000102.1, from coordinate 20,030 downwards.
ATCTCTGGAACGAACGGAAATACTCTTGTCGTTTACTTCTTTTTCACCTAATACCAACATATAAGGGATTTTTTGCAACTGTGCCTCACGAATTTTATAACCGATTTTTTCACTACGGTCATCCAACTCAACACGAATCCCCTTATCTAAGAGTATATCATAAACTTCTTTGCAATAGTCCATAAATTTATCCGAAATCGGTAAAATTTTTACTTGAACCGGTGCCAGCCATACAGGGAATTTTCCTTCGTAATGCTCGATTAATATTCCAATAAAACGCTCAATGCTTCCAAATGCAACTCTGTGAATCATAATCGGTCTGTGTTTTTCTCCATCTTGTCCTACATAGGTCAAATCAAAACGCTCCGGCAGTTGATAATCAAGCTGAATCGTTCCGCACTGCCATGTTCTTCCGATACAATCATTCAAATGGAAATCAATTTTCGGTCCGTAGAATGCTCCGTCGCCCTCATTAATGATATATGGCAATTCTAGCTCGTCCAAAGCTTCTTTTAATGCTTGTTCCGCTTCATTCCACTTTTCCAATTCTCCCATATAGTCAGCCGGTCTTGTAGAAAGCTCCACATGATAGCTAAAACCGAAGGTCTTATATACTCCATCAATCAAACGAGCAACATTTTTGATTTCATCTTTGATTTGCTCCTCAAGCATAAAGATATGTGCATCATCTTGTGTAAAAGCCCGTACTCTCATCAAACCATGCAATGCGCCCGATAATTCATGACGATGAACCCTTCCGACTTCTCCCATTTTCAGCGGAAAATCTTTGTAAGAGTGCATTTCCGTTTTATAGGTCAACATACATCCCGGACAGTTCATCGGTTTAATTGCAAAGTCCTGTTCGTCGATTTGAACGGTGTACATATTTTCTTTGTAGTGAAACCAGTGCCCTGAAGTTTCCCAAAGATTTCTGCTCAAAATAATCGGTGTTTCAATTTCCACATATCCATCCTTCTTATGAACCTCTCTCCAATACTTCATCAGTTCATTTTTCAGCACAGTTCCCTTGGGCAGCAAGAAAGGAAAGCCCGGTCCTTCTTCCAAAATGGTAAATAAACCCAATTCTTTTCCAAGCTTGCGATGATCTCTTCTCTTTGCTTCTTCCAACAATGTCAAATAATCATCCAAATCTTTTTTCTTCTCAAATGAAATTCCATACAATCTCTGAAGTTGCTTATTTGCCTGATCTCCTCTCCAATAGGCTCCTGCAACATTCATTACCTTAAATGCCTTTACCTTCTTGGTATCGGGAAGATGAGGACCGGAACAAAGATCAATATATTCTCCTTGTTGATAAAAAGAAATAGACTCTCCACGATCCTCAATATCCTCAATTAACTCGACTTTAAAATCCTCGCCTCGTTCCTGCATCAATTTTTTTGCATCTGCCGGCGAAAGCTCAAATCGTTTTACTTCCAATCCTTCTTTCACAATATTTTTCATTTCTTTTTCAATTGCTGTCAAATCTTCGGCTGTCAATTTGTGCTCCAAGTCAATATCATAATAATATCCGTTTTCCAAAGCAGGACCGACACCGAATTTTGCATCGGGAAACAATCTTTTTACCGCCTGTGCCATAATGTGTGTCGAAGTATGCCAAAATACATGTTTTCCTTCCGCGTCCTCAAATTTCACAAACTCTACTTCCGCTCCATCAGGAACCTCAGTCGATAAATCCTTCATCTCTCCGTTAATTTTTGCTGCAAGAATCACTCTTGCCAACCCTTCACTGATAGCTTTTGCAACATCAATTGCCTTCACTCCGTCTTGAAACTCTTTTTTTGAACCATCTTTCAAAACTACATTTACCATAAAATTTTCCTCCTCATCGTTAATTTTTTTCATCACTTTATGAACATCTATCCAAATAAATATATTTGCCAAACTAAGTCAACGCTATATTGTTACACTTCCACAACCGTTTATGCCATCTTGTCCAATCAATCCTTTCTGCAAAAAATCTTTCAATATTTTCATAACAATCCCTTTCCTCTTGTATCGTACCCATCCATTGCGCCATCTCTTCCGATTATAAAGTTGCTTTCCAAACGTACCTCCTACAATCGTTTTTATTGCAACATAGAACTGCCGGTTCAACAAACTCTCGTACACTCTGTTCGCATCATCCCATAAAAAAAACCCACGAGCATATCATACTCATGGGACGAATGTATCGTGGTTCCACCCAATTTGGGACTCTTTTTGCTGTATCGGGCACACCCGTTTTTCTTAGGTAAATAACAATTCACGTTCAAAAAAAGCTTGAAGGCGGTCTTCACAAAATACCTGCGGCAAAAATCTCTCAGCATACAATTTTTTCTCTGTATCCGCTACATACTTGTTACTCTTCTTCATTATCGCTACTTATTTAATAGTATAGTTCAAAGTATACACATTTCTTATTCTTATGTCAATATCAAAATTTTTAACCATAACAATCGAAGTAGCGCTAAACGAACGTCATACTCATCGCAGATTGCCGAATCAATTACAAAAAACAGCACGCTTATGACAAATACTCATAGATAACCGTTCAACAAATTCATCTTTCCATTGTTGTTGCTTTCTATTTCTGTCTTTACCGGAGTTTTCTTTATTAAAGAAAACTTCTTATCTTAAAATATTTTTCTCCCGCTCTTTGTTTTAAATATTCCTTCAAGTTTTCATACTGTTCCCATCCCATATCTTTTTTCGATATATAGGTTGCAAAATTCGGTGTAAAAAATATGGTAAGCATGGTTCTTCCTTCCAAAACTTGAACAACTTGGTCATAGCTATATTCGGTTCTTCGATTCGCCCCTTCTACTCCGACCGAAATTTTATTCTTGCTGAAATTTAATACATGTGTAATGCTATAAAATTCCCGTCTGCTCATACGACTATATTTGATATTTCTTTGTTCATATCGAACAATCATAAAAATAAGAGTAATCGCTAACAAAAAGATGGTGTTCATAATAAAATACGGTACTTTCATATCTTTCACATAAATACTTGTAAAAAATCCTCCTATCATGGAAATTACGATAATATACGGCAAAGTCCAACGGGTACGTCGAAAAATCGCAAAATACAGAAATTTTCGATACTGTGTCCTCGTCATTTTTCTTTTAGCGGTAATCGGTGCCATTTTTATTCCCCCTCTTAGTTTTTCTTCTTTCTACAACGAAATCCGTTTTCAAAAGATGCTGTAACTTTTTCCACAGAAATATTCCGAACAAAAAAAGTACGTCCTTTCCAGAAAATACAGCACCTCTTCTTTTGCATAAACCTGTCGTTTTACACCAAACGAAATTTAAGCTGTTTTCCCTCTATATCTCATCTCTTTCTCCAAGCAAACAGATTTGAAAATAGAGGTTATATTCCTTCCGCGTTCTTGAAGGGCTGTTTCATTTCTTATTTCCGATACAACGGAACAAAACTTCCAACATCCATAAGAGACCCTTTTCTCATGGAAACAAGCGAAACACCTCTCTCCTTCGCAAAATGTTCCATCTTCTCATAATCGGGATGACGTTCTATCTCTCCCGTAAAATAAATTTTATTTCCTCTATTAAAAGAGCAGCCACCCAAAAATCCATACGGTAAATTTGCAAGTACAATATCTTCCCAAACCGAAATCAGCAAAACGTCCAATTTATCTTTACAGCTTCTCCAAATTCCGACATCGGAAGTAATAATCGAATGGGCATCCACAACTACCACACTGCATTTGCTGTAACCTTGTTTGACAACAATGGATTCTATATTCGCCTTTCTCAATTCTTTTTGCAGAACACAATCAATTCTTTTTCCATGAATTGCAAATCTTCCAAAAACTGCCACATTATACAAAATATCCCGAGGATAGCTTCCAAACAAATATTCTTGACCCATTTCAATTTGGAACGATTTAAAAAGCGTCTCATTTTTTTCATAACAACTCGGCTCAATAATTGTTTTACAAAAAAGAGGACACCCCACAATGTCAGGATGTCCCTTAATTCCTTCATAAAAGCGAAAATCGGCCGGAAGATAGTGCAATACCACCCCTTTTTGCTCCAAGAAATCAATGATTTCTCTTTCTTTATGCAACTTTGCATCCACTAAATAATCCGTATGATTTTTGTCAGTTACATAACTCACTTGATTTCCTCTCCCAATTCAATGGTGGCTTGTTTCAAAATTCCATTAACAAATTTATAAGAATCCTCACCGGAATATTTCTTTGCCAAATCCACCGCTTCATTAATCGAAACTTTGATAGGAATTTCCTTCATATACAAAATTTCGGTAAGCGCCAATGCTAAAATAGAGAAATCCAACTTCATGATGCGGTTGATATCCCATTTTTTGGAAGATTGTTTGAGCACAGACACAATTTCTTCTCTGTTCTGCAAATATAGATGGAGTACTTCCGATACATACGCCTCCTCTATATTTTCTCTCTGCAAATACTGTGCTATGCAAGAAGTTTCCTCTTCCTTCTTCATATTCAATTCATACAAAAGCTTGAACGCTTGCTCTCGCTGTCTTTTTCTACTCATATAATGCGAACCTTCCCCTTAAGGTATTATTTTTTTACCTCTTCTGTTTCTTCTTCCACTTCCGTTACTCCCTGTACATGAACGTTGACCGTCATAACCTTCAAGTCGGTCATAGATTCAATCGTTTTCTTCACATTTTCCTGTACTTTTTCGGCAACTTCATGAATGATGCTTCCATAGACTACGCTCAAAAACACATCTACTTCTACCGTTTCTTCTTCCAAGCGAACCTTAACTCCTTTGGTAAAATTTTTCTTTCCCAATATTTCCGTCAAGTTTCCGGCAATGCTTCCCGTCATTTTGGAAACCCCTTCAATTTCACTTGCCGCTAAAGATGCAATTGTTGCAATAACATCATCTGAGATTTTCACTCCACCCATAGCCATTACTTCATCTGTATTCATGTTTATCCCTCCTATTTTCATTGTTACAAAATCATATTCCACAAAAGTTCCGTTTTAAAGAATGTTCCGTTTTGCACTTCAATTCCTGCTTACAAATCTCTTTGCTGACGTTTTTTTGTCAAATATGAAAATTTCAATTTGTCTCATTTTCTGCTTTGATTATACCATATATCGCTGTTTGTTGGCTGAATAATTTTATATGTTTTGTTTGATTGCTTCTATCAATCCGGACTCATGATATTCCGCTGCACGAAGAACCGCATTGGAAAAAGCTTTTTCTTTGGATGAACCGTGCGCCTTAACAACTACTCCATCGACTCCCAACAAAACCGCTCCGCCTATCTCTTCATAATTCAAATTATTTTTAAGTCCTTTCAAGCTGTCTTTCATAAGCAAAGCCCCCATTTTTGCCTTACTGCTGGAGTAAATCGCATCCTTTAACATCTGAAGGAGCGTCTCTCCTACCCCCTCAGTCAATTTCAAAATCGTATTACCCGTAAATCCATCACAAACCAACACATCTACAATTCCCTTCGGAATATCTCTCGCTTCTACGTTTCCATAAAAATCAATTCCTTCCGCCTCTTTTAACATAGGGTAGGTTTTTTTCATCAATTCATTGCCCTTCGTCTCTTCCGTACCGATATTAACCAATCCTACTTTTAAATGTTCTTTTTTCAAAGCAATTTTTCCAAATAGAGTTCCCATTTGAGCAAATTCCACCAAATGTTCGGGAGATACATCAGCATTTGCTCCAATATCAAGTAATACCATAGGTCCGTTTATTGTAGGATACATCCCTGTAATCGCCGGTCTGGAAATCCCTTGTATTCTTCCTGCAATAAAAACCGCCCCTGCAAGCAAAGCCCCCGTATTTCCCGCAGAGACAACCGCATCCACTTTCTTTTCTTTGAGTAAATTGAGCGCTACTACCAAAGACGAATCTTTTTTTCGACGAATTGCCTGTACCGGTTTGTCTTCTCCTGTAATGATTTCCGTAGCATTTATGACGGAAATATTTTTATTTTCACATTGCTTTTCACGAAGAATTTGCTTTATCTTTTCTTCTTCTCCAACTAAAATTAATTGAAGATTACTTCTGCTTTTTGCCGCTAAAATAGTGCCTTCCAAGATTTTTTCGGGAGCATGGTCTCCCCCCATAGCATCAATGCCAATAACTGCCATATTTTATCCTCCTATTTATCATCAATCATTTTTTTCATAACGGATTTCTCTTGAAGATTGTTACATACTCACACAGACTATCCGCAAATCTTGTCCTCAAATAAACTTTGTCCACCAAAAAAGAACCCTGCATATTCATATAAATTACCGTGTAAGCAAGTAAATTTGTGAACTATATTACGGACATATTTTCAGTCATTCTCTTATCCGATTTTTGTATTCCTTTTCTTATATGTATTCTATTGTACCATCTTTTCTCTTGTTTCGTATATTCTTTCATACAAATTATTCTTATTTTTTATTTTCTTCCCTCACTTTATCCATATATTAAGATACCTGGAAAATGTAAATAAAAAAGCATGTAAGATTTGCTCCTACATGCTTCTCTCTTCTTATTTTGCGATTACTTCTCTACCCTTGTAGTGTCCACATTCAGGACATACTGTATGAGGTAAAATCTTTTCTCCGCATTGAGAACATTTTACTAAGCTTTTTGCTGTCATTTTCATGTTTGCGGATCTTCTGGATCTGGTATCACATTTTCCTGTTTTTCTCTTTGGTACTGCCATGTCTAATCCTCCTTTTTATCCAATAATTCTCTCAGCTTCGCCATTCTTTCGTCTATGGGCGGTTCCGGTTCGGGACAACCGCAGTCTCCGTCATTCAGGTTATGCCCGCATACGGAGCAAATTCCCATACAATCCTCTTTGCACAATAACCGCACAGGGATTTCGTCAACTATCTGCACCCAAGCAACTTCCCATAAATCGACCTGATCTTCTTTATAACAATGGCTGTCAAAATCCATAAAGTATTCTTCATCCTCTGTTACCAAAACGACCATAAACGGTTTGCCGATAGGAAACGAAATTTCCTTTAAGCATTTGGAACAAGGTATGGACAATAGAGCCTTCACATTTCCTTCAAAAATCAATCTCTGCTCTTTGTCGTAGTGAATTTGCCCTTGTATTTCAGGTGTTTCTAAAAAAAGAACATTTTCTTCGTTGGCGTTACTTTTTTCCAAGGGAATGACACAATTTACACAAATGCTTTTTTGCCTTCTATCTTTTACATCCTTAAGACTTAAGATTGTCATCTTCCCCTCCTGATAATTCAACATTCTTAATTATACAAAGACCCGTTCTTTTTGTCAATAATTATTTTATCAATTCCATGGTATCACGAGCAATCATTAGCTCCTCATTAGTAGGAATAACCATTACCGCAATCTTGGATTCCGGAGTGGTAATGATGATTTCTTCCCCTCTTTTTGTATTTGCTTCTCCATCAATGAAAATGCCCCATGGTTCCAAGCCGGCACAAATTGCCGCTCTGTCCGCACCGGAATTTTCTCCTAATCCTGCAGTAAATACGATACCGTCCACATGTCCTAATTCAGCGGCATATGCTCCGATATATTTTTTCACTCTTAAACGGAAGGTTTCAAGTGCTGCAACTGCTCTTTCATTTCCTTTTTTCACTTCTGCTTCAATATCTCTAAAGTCGGAACTTACACCGGAAACGCCTAACACACCTGATTTTTTATTCATCATGTTATTGACATCTTCCAAACTCATATTTTCCTTTTCCATAATATAAGGAATAATTGCAGGATCGATATCTCCGCAACGAGTTCCCATAATCAATCCTTCCAACGGTGTAAAGCCCATGGAAGTATCAATGGATTTTCCGCCTTTTATTGCTGCAAGAGATGCTCCATTACCCAAGTGGCAAGTAATCAAATTTACATCTTCTACATTTTTATTCAAAAGTTTTGCCGCTTGCATTGTTACATATCTATGAGAGGTTCCGTGGAAACCGTATCTTCTCACACGATATTTTTCATAATATTCATACGGCAAACCGTATAAGAAGGCTTCTTTCGGCATAGTTTGATGGAAGGATGTATCAAACACTGCAACCATAGGCACATCCGGCAAAATTTCACGACAAGCCTCAATTCCTACCAAGTTCGGCGGATTGTGAAGTGGTGCTAATTCAATGCAATCTTCCAATGCTTTGATGACGGTGTCATTCAACTTGCAGGAGGATGCAAATTGTTCTCCTCCATGTACAACACGGTGTCCTACCGCTGCAATTTCCTCCATAGAAGCAATCGCACCATAGTCTTCATTTACAAGAGCTTCTAAAACCAATTTCAATGCTACCTTATGATTTTCCATCGGAACTTTAATTAATTCTTTTTCTCTTCCTGTCGTTTCATGCTTTAATATAGAACCTTCAATGCCTATTCTCTCTACCAATCCTTTTGCCAATACGTTTTCATTCTCCATGTTAATCAATTGGTATTTCAAAGAAGAACTTCCGCAGTTGATTACCAAAACTTTCATATCTTTCCCCTTTCCATACAAACAAATTGTATGTCGTAATTTTTCAAATTTAATAAGCAAACAGCCGCACCTTCCGACACTTCTGTTCTATCTTCAAATAGGATACAATAAATTTATCGGAAAATCAAGATTGTATTTTTAGAAAGCTTTTTCATTTTATCCGACTCTCTTTCCTACAAAATTTTTATACCTGTATTTCCATACAATTCCGCCTATATTCCCGTTTCATGATACAATGCTGTCCAAAATTATGGTATAATGTGAGCACTTGGGTGCAATATCCCAAGAATACGAGCGAAAGCGAAGTATGATTGGTAGATAGAACCCCCGTCAGGGTTGGCGAGAAGTTTGCGAAATGAAATGAGCGAACTTACGCAACCTACGACGAAGAAAGCGAGTGGAACGAAGCTTGAGTTTAGTGAGAGGGATACCTAAACACTTAATGAAAGCGAGCCAAAGGCGATGCTTGAATTTAGTATTTATGGTATAATGTGAACACTTGGGAGCAATATCCCAAGAATACGAGCGAGAGCGAAGTATGATTGGCAGATAGAGCCCCCGTCAGGGTTGGCGAGAAGTTTGCGAAATGAAATGAGCGAACTTACACAACCTACGACGCAGAAAGCGAGTGGAACGATGCTTGAGTTTAGTATTTATGGTATGATAAGTAAGAAAATCGTTTCAAAACAATAACAAGCTTGCTATTTTCTGTATAGTTTAATAAAAGCTTTTTTCTAAAATTTTTTATATAAGGAGTATCTTATGTTTGAACACTCTACTCAAAAATTAGCGGAAGAAAAATTATATATTTTATATGTCTTAAAAGAAGTTGGTTTTTCTCTCTCCAAAAATACGATTACAGATATCTTTATGGAAAATGAATTGTCGAATTTTTTTGCTCTGCAACAATATCTCTACGAATTGGCCGAGGATGCCTTTGTGCTTACCTGTGAAGATAATTCCCCTATCCTGTTTTCCATAACACAGCGTGGAAAAGAAGTTCTTGAATTCTTTGAAAAAAAATTGCCGTTTTCAAAGCGAGAACGAATTGATGCTTATTTGAGGAAAAAAAAAGAATATCTTCTTAAGAAAAAAGAAGTGCAATCCACCTATGAAAAATTGCCCGATGGAAATTTTCAAGTCCGCTTGTCGATGTCAAACAACGAAAATCCTATATTTTCGGTTCAGATGACTGTCGCATCCTCAGCTATGGCTAGACGTATCTGCAATCACTGGGATAATTCTCCAACAGAGATTTATAGAAATTGCATGAATACATTTGTCGGTCCTTCCAAAGAATAAGTAACAGTACTTGTTTAAAAAAGTAAAAAAAGCTAAACTCAACAAACGAAACGTTGAAGTTTAGCCTTTTTTCTTTTAATGCCGTTTTTTATAGATAGCATCATAAATCTGCTGTTTTTTCATCATAAGTCCTTCCACAACAGTCGCATAAACCTTATGCTCCTGTGTATGCTCCTCTCTGTCTTGTTCATCCAAGCTTCTATAATAATCGTCTTCTTGCGTAAAATGATTCCATACAAAGGTATCAAAATAACTGGAAGGCATAACTTGCGCTTTTACATACCGTCCCAAGGATAACAAAGACAAGTTTTTTTCTTGCGCCGAAACAGTCCCTCTATTGCTCCACACGAAATAATCGGTTTTGTAACGATTGTGTTCATTTTCCGTAAAATAACCATCCTGTGTAACCAAATCATGATTGATTCCTATAATATGATCGCCATAAAAAACAACAATCGTCTCTTTCTGTCTGTGACGCAATTTTTCCATAAAAGTTTCCAATGCCTTATCCGAAATGCCCAACCCCGAAACGTAATTGGTAAAGGGTTCTTCATCATTTTCGGACAATCCGTCAACTTGTACGGTATCCTCAAGACTTTTTTGTGAAAAAGGTCCATGATTTTGCATGGTAACGGTAAAAATAAACTTATCCTTTTCATCCTTATCCAAAGTTTCCAAAACTTTATCAAAAATATCCTCATCACTAAGCCACGGACCATAATATTTGGGATTTTCAAAATCATGTAAGGTAATAAATGTATCCAGTCCCAAACATGGATAAACATCATTTCGTCTAAAAAATTGTCCAAAGTATCCATGTATACCTATCGTCTCATAGCCGACAGATTTGAAATCCTTTGCCAAAGACGGAACGGGATTAAGAGGCATTGTTTCATAAGGCACATCCATATGACGAATATCCCTAATACGAAGTCCTGTCAAAAATTCAAATTCCGAATTACAGGTAAGCCCTCCTACCACCGGAACAAACACTTGTCCATGCAACCCCTCTTGTTGATAACGACGAAAATTTTTCGTCACATCATCATGAATGGTAATATCCTGCAAATGTGAAACATCAAAAAACGTTTCACTCTGAATAACGACAATATCCGCTCCCTTATGCTCCGCCTTTATCTCATCCAGTTCCGACCTTTTCTGTCCCAAAAATAATTGTGTTACCTGGTCGGGTTCGGCATAACTATAAACGACCTTCATATCGTTCATCAAGTGTGAAACCAAAAAATTTACATCATTCCCGCTTACCTGAGGTAATATCAAAATAAGTCCCAACAAAGCTACCGACACGAGCCTTTGTCTTTTTTTCAGCAAGGGTTGATACCGAAACCAAAACTCCCGATAAATCCCCACTCTTGTATAAATTCTTGCAAAAATACCATGTCTGTCATAAGACTCCTTCATGGTATTGGAATGCACATGAAATGTCAAAAACAAAAATAAAAGCAACAACGAAATATAACAAAAAAACAGAGGTTTCATAAAAACCGGGATGAACAAATTAAAAATATCGCCCTTTCCCTTTGCCAAAAACATATCCGAAACCGAAAAATACTTGTCATTTATCTTTGAGGTTACTTGATTGGCAAACCCAAAAATAAAAGTAAAAATTCCCGCAAAACGATAAAATACTCTCCGTCCTATTTTCAAATACACAAAAGTATAAATAAAACTTAAAAATAACAAAGCATACAAAAATTCCACAGGATGAGAAAAAATTCTCCGCACAAAAGTTTCTGTCGATATATGGGAAAGTTCAATAAACCAAAAAGATACCACAGACAATACCAGTGCCTCTATCATGGTTACACCTCTCTATTTATCAGTTTGAAAAAAATCGTTAAAGTCTGAAAATCTTATCTTTCTTTTTTATTTTTTTCATTTTATCCCAAAAATATGTTAATTTGATGTGAAATGAATAGGATACAAACAGACTTCAAAAATTATTTCCATGACAATACGTTTAATTGACTTCTTAAAAGATATCCTTTCAAGTTTTATACCAAATAATCACAACAAAATTTTTCGCAAATCCTCGACTTGTTCACAATAATATTTACTCTTCGAAAACTCACTGTCTCCCATCACTCCCCAACCTGCAACTGCAAAGTCCACATCTGCACTTGCGGCACAGCACATATCGGAATGCGTATCTCCTACATACAGCACATACTTTTCCTGTGTTTGCATATCTTTGACAAACTTCTGCAAAGGATGCGGATTTGGTTTAGGCAATTCCGCATCATCGGCTCCGATAATTCGACGAAACAAATCCGTCATCCCATACAACCGAATATCCGTCTGTGCCTCCTCCTGCGTTCTGGACGTAACCATTCCCAGCTGATAGCCTGCATTCTTCAAATCGTGCAACAACTCCTGCATGCCCGGAAAAAAAGAGATGGTATGTCTATATTTTGCAATTCCGTCAAACCATGCTCGCAAAAAACGTACCTTATCTCTAATTCCCAAGCTGTCCATAGTCATATCCGTCGTATTGGAAAAAATATATTCCAAATCCTTTCGTGCTATTTTTTTGCCTTCCAAATTTTCCAAAGCCTCCTGCACAGCAAACAAATTTGCCTCCGCCGTATCCAAGATTGTCATATCCAAATCAAATACAATATATTGATACAAAACTCTATCGTCCTTTCGTAACCTTCTAACATAAATCCATAAAACACTTTGTCCTACCGCTATCGTTCCTCAAATAAAGACTTGTCTTAAAAATCAACCCCATCAAAAAAGTCCATTTTTTCTGTTATACGGATTGCAGCACTTTTCTCATCTCATCGAGCATCATATTGACGGTGCGTTCACGAATAACCTGTCTGTCTCCTTGCCTTCTTGAAGTTCTGATATAATATTCTCCCTTATAATAAATACAACCGTAAACCAAACCGACCGGTTTTTCAACCGTACCACCGGTCGGACCTGCAACTCCGGTAGTCGAAATACCCATGTCCGCTCCGGCACGCTCCGCTACACCTCTTGCCATTTCTCTTGCTGTTTCTTCACTAACGGCTCCAAATTCTTCAAGCGTTTTTGAACACACCCCCAAACGTTCCTGCTTGCTGTGATTGGAGTACGTCACAAAACCCTCTTTATATATTTCCGAAATTCCTGCATAATTAATCAATTTTCCGGCAAGCAATCCTCCCGTACAAGACTCTGCCGTAGCAATTGTAATTTTTTTGTCAATTAAAAGCTTTGCTACAATATTTTCAAGCGAACTGTCTTCTCCCGTAACAGTTGCATGAACTCCAAAACGTTTTAACAATTCTTGTTTCACCGGTTCAATCAACAGCAATGCCTTTTCCCTTGTCGGTGCCTTTGCGGTAATACGAAATACCACCTGTCCTTTTCCTGCATACGTTGCAATCGTCGGATTACTTTGTCCTTGAATTAAGTCCATAACCATCTCTTCCGCAGCGGATTCTCCCAATTCCGTCACAACAATTTTGCACCCTACAACGGTTTCATTGGAATAATTGTGTAAATACGGTACAACCTCATTATCGACCAATGGTACCATCTCAAACGGCGGACCGGGCAAAAGCACAACGATTTTCTGATTTCCTTGTTCATCTTTTTGCTCTACGATACAAGCATTTGCCGTTCCCATATCATTCTCCAAAATGATACTTCCCTTTGGAAAATAAGCTTGTCGCAAATTATTTTTCGGTATTTCTTTATGCAAAACGGTATATTTTTTTACAACATGCTGATAACTCGCCTCATCATATACCATCGGAAGTTGAAAATACTCCGCCACAATTTCTTTGGTAATATCATCCTGCGTAGGACCCAAACCTCCTGTTGAAATAATTACATCACATCTGCGAAGTGCAATTTCATACGCCGCTTTCATTCGAGCAGGATTGTCTCCTACAACACTCTGATAATGTACATCAATTCCAATTTTTGCCAATTTTTTTGAAATATATGCCGCATTGGTATTGACAATATCTCCATGAAGCAACTCCGTTCCCACACATAAAATTTCCGCTTTCATACTCATTTCCTACCTTCTTCTTCCATATAGTTTTCTTTCATTTTTTCCTTCGTTCAACTTTTTCTTTCATTTTTCAAGCCATTCATCAATCAACTTTCCTTTCACAATTGCCCTAACAATCAAATAACCCTATTCCTCTCCAAAAATAACATTCTCTTACCCTTTCAATCGAATTGAAAAAGCAAACGCCTACACACCCTAATATAAAAATATCCGTTCTGAAACAAGATGATTCTTTTTGTTGAAAAAGATTGCTGCAAATCTTTTGCAAATCATTTTTTATACAAATAATCCACTCACCCATTATCAATTATATTCCTTTTTCTTTTGTATTTCAAATTCCTTTTATACTACACCTAAAATACGCCCGAAAAATCATATCCAAATTTATAGACCTTTCTTTTTGCCCTATAAGCCTGATTTTAAATAGGATTTCGTATAAATCTGCTTTGCTATTAGGTTTTCGTACAAGCACAGTATAAAACAGCCGGTTTCTTAATTTTTAAGAAACCGGCTGTTTTAGTTCATTTCAAAATAAAATCTTCTATATGATTATCTAACATGTTCGTCTACAACTGTTATAGACCTTTTCCCGTTTTAAAAGTATCATTGTTGATGCTGTAAATCGCATTGGAAAGTTGTCTGAACAAATGTGCCGTATGTGCTTTATTGGTTACATCCGATGCAAAGAATATGAATTTTGTTCCTTCATATTCATCTGCAATTCCAACAACTTGACTCTTTACAAATTCATGGTTCGGCCACCAACCTTGAACATAAAAATCATCTGCGTTCTTTACTTTAGCAAATACTTTTGCCTCTGCTCTCGGCGCTGTTATCACAACTCCATTTGCAATATAAGCCAAATCTTCTGCTTTGTATGCCCCTGCAAGAGGAGAAGTTGTGTCATAATTTGCTTTCAAAAGACCTTCGTTTCCTTCCCACTCTTCATTTGCCGCAATTGTCAGCGGATAAAGTTGTTTTTCTTTTACTGCACTAAGCGCCTCTCCACCGATAGCAATATAATTTTTGCCGACAATATCTTCTTTTTTCACTTGTCCGGAACAATCCACAATCGTATCTGCCTTGTTAATGCTGTCCACCAAGGTAAATCCTAATTTTTTGAGTACAAATCGTGTAGCGTCCGTTGTTGAGGCATAGTCGGAACCGGAAGGTGTAAGATAAATTTTAGGCATCACAATTTTCTTTGATTCTACTCCCGTTTTTAATTCACTTGCCGTAACATACAAACCTTCTTTATTTGCTTTTAAGTCCGCTGTATTGACAATATAGTCTCCAGGCATTGCTGTACCCGCTTGTTTCGTTACCATTTCAACATCTTTGCCTTGTTCCAACAGCTTATTCACCAATTTCACAACATCATTATTGGTATTTCTTACCAAGGTTTTTGCTGCAGGTACTTCAACCTTAGTTTCCGGTTTTTTCATTTTTTGTGTCACTTCTTCTATTTTTCCGTCAAATAACCCTGCACTTCTTACTTCAATGCTGTCAAATCCTCTCATTGCCGGGAAATTCAAAACAAGCTCCGCATACATTGCACCCCATTCCGATTCATCGGTTCCGGTAAACAATGCTGCATTTGCAAATGATTTTTTTACTTGGTGCAACGGAATAACGATTGAACCCGCCGGATAGTTTACTCCGTTGTATTCCACTTCCTGTGTTGACTTCGTAACTTTAATTCCGTTGCGAATAAAATATTCCACCATGTTATACACTTCAAGCGGATTTTTTTGATGCTGCTCATCTAACGGAAGGATATAATAATCTGGGAAAAAATTGTCATGCTCCCCTCTCGGTCTTCCGATTTGATTGCCTTTTACATCCATATGCCATGTATCAACCGCACGATTGTCTTCTTTATCCAATCCACGTTGATATGCCGTCAACTGATTTTTGTACAAAGCATCTTTGTTTTTCAATATATAATCAATCGAACCGATAATTGTGTGTTCATGAGCTTTCATTCCTTCCAAATTCTGGTCGGGAATTTCAATGGTATGCCCTAACACACCGTTAATTTGTGCAAATACTCCTGTATATCCCAAAAATCCGTCATCCCAACCATCGCCATAATCAAACATCGGAATGATATAGCTTTCATATTTTGTATTGGCAATTGCGATATTACCCATATGTCTTGCATGTTCAATGGAACCCGGAGCTCCTTTGGTGTCTTTTGTCTCTGCATCACGCACACCACCCATCAACAAATCGTATTCAAAATTCGGTTCGTGCGGTGGAGTACAAGGTTCAATCAAAAATTCTTTTACAAATCCGTGTAAATCCAAAAATGCAATCGGCGCATAATCAGAAAATGCCTTTGCAAGCGCCTTTGTTTCCATTTGCGTTTGATATACATTATCCCGGTTCAAATCCATACCGTTTCCGTTTTCTCTCCTATTGTGATATTTTCCATCCGGATTTTGTGTAATATCAAATAATAAGATAAAATGATCCAGGATATTGTCAATTTTTAGGCTACTTTTTTCTCCACCTTTGGTCTTGTTAAATGTAATTTCGTCATCCGTTGCCAATTTTTTCAACAAACTGATTTGAGAATCCACTCCCGGCGATTCATCCGGATGAATATTATTGATAAAAATAGGAACTTGATAATTTCCCATCGTCTTATTGTCAATCTTTTCAATCAACTCTCTCGGATTGGAAAGCGCTTTTTTCATAGTATGATTTAAATAATACTCTATGGCTTTTTTATCCTTTGCCACAATTACAAAATGCAAATCTCTTCCTTCAACACTTTTTCCGATTGATTGATATTCAAAATATCTTCCGGTTTTTTTATTGCCCGCTTGCACAATCTTATCAATTTCCGGTTTCAACTCATCATAATGATGAAACCCTTTATAGTTGTTGATTTTAAGTTCAGCGACTACAATCTCTCCGGACTTTTTATCCTTTACTTTCAGCGGATATGTTCCCAAAATCGTTTCAAAAGTCCAACGAGGATACGGACGATTGTCTGTCGTATCTACACCATAAAGCAAATCATTTTTCAAAACCGCGTACACTTTTTTTCCATCTGCTTTGACATCAGAAATATGTATCCACGGTTCCAAATCGTATTTCCCCGTTTTTTCATTAAAAGATTTCCACTCCTTGATATCTTTTCCCCCAAGTGTCCATACCAAATTCTCTGCTGTCACAGGTTCCGTAAAAGTAAGTTCAACCTTTACCTCTCCTTTTTCCGTCACTTGAATCTCACTGTCGGAAAGTTTTATTTCCGCTGCATACGCACTGCTTGGCAAGAAAACAAGGGATATTGTCATCAACAAAGACAATAAAAATGCTGTTAGTTTTTTACCTTTTTTCATCCTTCTCCTCCTAAAATAATATCATTGCAAATCAAATTACCTGATGATTTCTCCAAATCTCTTCTTTCTGCTCAAAAGAAAAGCCTTCTATGAAATCACTTTACCTACCGTGCAACAAAAAACGCTTCAAACAGGAGTTTCATTTGATGCTCCTCCTCTACACACTTATAATCATGTGCAATTTCCGTTCCTCCGATTTTAATTCTACACTCTACCAATACAACATCATCTCTTTTGGAAACGGAAAGAATTTCTTTCAAAATCCCGACATCCAGTCGCCGAAATCTCCTATTCCTCAAAAACTGCTCCAAAGAATATTTTTTCTGAAAGTCTTTTGAAAGCAACGAATAAATTTTTTCTTTCTCCCCGTGATAGCAAAATTGATAGAATTGTGATACCAATTCTTTCGCATTTTCGTCACGCAAAACCTTTTCCTCCTTTCTTCGTTTTTATTATTCCATACTTTTTTTATTTATGCAACTCTTTTGCATAAAGTTGTCTAAAAATTGTATGCAATTATTCGTTCTTATTTTCTTTGTTTTTGTTCCTTATCGTCTCTGTTTTGCGAACACTCTTTTATTCTTGTTCTTTTCCAACTTTCAATTACGAGAAAGTCAAGCAAGAACAAAAAAACAGAACCTTTATCTGATTGTGTCATGGCACCAATAAATATCTGCCTTGACACAACTCATAAAGATTCTGTTAATACTAAAACCTAATAGCATAGTCGTCTTACTTACAAATGAAACGTAAAAAAGTATTACTTCTATCGGGCAACTAATAGCCACCGTTTCATCAAATGTTCTTATAAAATAATTTTATTCCTCAAAATAATTTCCGTACATTTGGTAGAGGGAATAATATCTTCGCTTTTTATTCATAAGTTGTTGATGTGTTCCGCTTTCTTCAATCCCGTTTTCGGTAAGCACCAAAATAATATCGGCATTTTGTATGGTCGTCAACCTATGCGCAATCGTAAAAGTTGTGCGTCCCTTTGCCAATTCTTCCAAAGACTTCTGCACAATACGCTCGCTTTCATTATCCAAGGCGGAAGTCGCCTCATCCAAAATCAAAATAGGCGGATTTTTCAAAAATACCCTTGCAATACTGATTCTCTGCTTTTGTCCCCCTGAAAGTTTTACCCCTCGTTCTCCAACATAAGTGTCATATCCGTCCTGCAGTTCCATAATAAAATCATGTGCGCCCGCTTTTTTTGCAGCTTCAATAATTTCTTGCCTGCTTGCTCCAATTTTTCCGTACTCGATATTTTCTCCGACCGTACCAGAAAACAGGTAGACATCCTGCTGTACCACGCCGATTTGATTACGCAAAGATTCCTGTGTAATATCTCGAATATCCGTTCCATCAAGCAAAATTTTTCCCTTCGATACCTCATAAAAACGTGGAATGAGATTGCAAAGCGTTGTCTTTCCGCCACCGGACGGTCCTACCAAAGCAATTTTTTGCTCCGGATGAACATGAAGGTTAATATCGGAAAGCACAATCTTGTCATGGTCGGGATATTGAAAACTGACACGATCGAATAAAATATCTCCCTTTGCACCTGTAATGGTAATTGCGCCTTCCTTATCCGTAATATCCACCCTTGCATCCATAACCTCAATGAACCGTTCAATTCCCGTCATACCTCTTTGGAACTGCTCCGCAAACTCCACAATGCGTTTGATGGACGCCAAAAGCATGGATACATAAAGCATATATGCAATCATATCTCCGGCACCAATCTTTCCTTTTATCAAAAAATATGCCGTACACAACAAAACCGTCACATACATCAAACCGTCAAAAAATTGTGTGACCGCTTTAAATCCCGCCATATAATGATATTGATACCGTTTGATATGCAAAAGGCCATCATTGCCTTGCTCAAATTTTTGTTCCTCCATATCCTCATTTGCAAAAGACCGAACCACCCGAACTCCCAAAAGACTATCTTCCACCTGTGCATTCAGCTCGCCGATTTGTTCTCTTGAACGTTTAAATGCCAATCTCATTCTTCGGCGAAAATAAACTGTACAAACAAGCATAAGAGGAATGACCGAAAAAACAATCACCGTAAGCAATACATTTGCCTGACACAAAATAATAAAAGAAATAAAAATTTTAATTCCTGCAATAAAAAATTCTTCCGGACAATGATGTGCAAATTCTGTTATCTCAAAAAGGTCACTGGTAATTCTTCCCATAATCTGTCCGATTTTTGTGTTATCAAAATAAGAAAAAGATAATTTTTGAAGATGGGAAAACAAATCCTTCCGCATATCCTTCTCAATCTTAGCTCCCATAATATGTCCAACCGATGCCATATAATAATTCGCTGCCGTATCCACCAACCGAAGCAAAAAATATATCACACACATCTTGATGACAAACTCCATTGTCAAAGAAGAAATATCCCAAATTGCCTTATTTGTGATACTGCGTACCATAAGCGGAAACACGATTTCACATACCGTAGTAAAAAACGCACACGTCAAGTCAAGTACCAATATTTTGTGATACTTTTTAAAATATGGCAAAAATCTCCTTACTAATGTAGATGTATTCATTCTATCCTTGTAGCTTTCCAAAACAATCTCCCCTCTTACTGTCAAACTCCTCTTCATTTCCTTCAAACTCGATTTTCAAAAAATTTCGTTTATCCTTCTTCACTTACTGTGAAAACAAAATCCCATCTCTTTTTTATATTTTTTCTTATTATTATTTGAAAACAGTAGATTTTATGATAAAATATGAAATTCATTATATCACGACTGCCTGCTTTTCACAATCACACAGACATTTCCCTTTCATTTTCCTTTACATCTGGAATCCATACGGATATCTTCCCTGCC
>JBGZJG010000101.1:0-7031 GCA_041848665.1 Filifactor sp. | reverse complement strand
TAATGCTGATGGCGCTTAGGGTTTTCGGTGTTCCTGCGGTTATTCCTGTGATTTCTTGCAGGTCGGAGCTATAATCGGTTTTTTTGTCTCCGTTCATTTGTTCGTTGAATACAAAAAGTTTATCTCCGTTTGCAAAGTTTCCGCTAAGGTCGATTTCTACGGTTTCGTTTGCATCTCCTACGGTAGTTAATGCTTTTATTCGTCCATAGGCTTTGATGGTGTTTCCTGTGCTGTCGGTTACGATTGCGGAGAGGTATTCGTTTGTTCCTGTTATTGCGCCGGTATAGTTGATTTCTACGTTCATTCCTATTTGGCCGGTTTTGCTTGCACTAAATGAACTTCTTGCATCCTCTTTTAGGGTGAGTTTCCATTCCCCGCTGTTTGTTGTTCCGACTGTTTTCAATTCGGTTATTCCAGTTGTTGCACTTTGTTTGCCGCCTTCAGCGGGTGCAATAAATACCACTTTGCTCTTGTCCAAGTTACAAGCGGGGCGCGCCGAAAAGGCTTCATTGACATTGTTGCTGTTCACTGCACCATCATCATGAACAAGACCGGCGAGAATTACATAGTCCTTATCAGAAGAACGCAACCACCAAGAGTTTACGACTCCATTATACTTTGCAACTCGTTCACTGTTTCCTACTGCACCTTCGGTAAAGTAGGCTCCGTCCACTTCTTCGGCGGATAGGAAGAATACCTTGTCTCCGGTTAATATGTTATCTACCTGTGCATAATTTATGGTATTTTCTTTGCTTGTATATTCTTCGTCGGTTTTGGTGGTGGCAAGTAGGGCGTTAAGTTCGTTTGCTTGTAATGAGGTTTTTCCTCCCGAAGTTTCTCCGCTGAATTCTTTGCACCATGTTTGGGCGTCGCTTCCTTGCCATTTGTTTTCTTTCGGGTCGGTGTCGTCAAATCTTACGTCTCCGTCTGTTCCACTTCCCAAGCCTTCTTCGCTTAGCAAAAGGATTCCGTTTGTATCGTCGGTATTGGTCTTATCTTTATCCAATACTCTCCACTTAATTTCTTTTCCCGCTCCTATTAAAGCGCTCCCTTGTATTCCCATATAAAGGTGTTCTCCATCGGCAAGGTCGCCAATTCCTTTTTGCAGGGCGGGTCTTTCTTCTGCAAAGGCGGTCCCTGTGCTTAGGGGCAGTAAACTTACTGCCATAACGGCACTTAGCATTAGGCTAAGTATGCTTTTTCTTTTTTGCTCAATTCTCAACTTGTTAAACATTTTTGTTTCTCCTCTTATATAATATTTTTGCAGTAAACACTGCATATTCATTTTTATCCCACTTTCTTTACAGGATAATGGCGGTAATAGATAAATATAATACTAATCACCAATTAAAATAACATGTAAAAAATTAGGAATTCTACTTTTATGGTACTATTATGAAAATCGAATGTATGATTTTTTAACAGGTTATTCGTATTAATACAGTTACCTCACCCAATCACCTCCAACTGAGTTCATAATATATCTAAAATACATTTCTGTATTTCATTCAAAAATATCATTTTTCAACTTGACTTTTAATCGTTAGTTTTTCTATAAGACCTATATCTTCCATCCTCTTAGGTATAGGTTACGGCAAATAAACATCATTTCTCCCTTCCATTTTTTTCATAAAATAGGCATTTATAAAACGGCATAAGTCACACAAATTAAAATTATAATCTCTCGACAAATTAGCTATTGACACTTTATAAATCTATTTCATTCAACATTTTTTATGATATTAGAGCTATAACACATAGTTTCTTGTTTTTTTTAATACAATATTTTGATTTTACTATATCATAAAAAAAGGTTTTTGACTATGCTCCATTTAAGCTATTTCCAAATTTTCTTCATTAAAAAAAACTCACCGTCTTATTTAATACGAAACGCTATAAAAATATAGCTTTGTAGTGGGTATTAGTATAAATTTAAGAAGAAAGTTGACATTAGTGAAAAAGTAGGTGTTTCTTTCCTAAACAATAAAAATACCTATCTTCATGTGCCGAGTTTCAATCATTGCTATTTTATCTAACTTTTGTATACGATACACTTGCTTACAGGCGTTTTACATTTTTTATTCTTACCGATATCAAATTTTCTGTTCTGCTTTCAATTGCCGACAAAAAACGGTTGGTTTTTAGTTTATAACCATTCTTCTGACAAAATCGTTTTTTTATTCTTCTTTTCCACAGCATTTTTTATATTTTTTCCCACTGCCGCACGGACATGGATCATTTCTGCCGACTTTTTCGTCTTTTACAACGGTTTTTGTCTTGTTGTATTCCTTCTTAATTTCTTTTCGTTGCTCTTGTGTCAAAATTACGTTCCATTGTTCCATATTATACAACCAATCCGCTTTTGCATGGAGCATATTGAAGTACAGTTTTTCAAAATCAATATCCAAAGATACGCTGTCCTCTGCCGTAAGTTCTTCCACTTTTTCTTCTGTCTTTAAAGAAGTGTTAATTCCGTCCATAAATCCGACAAAGGTAACCTCGTCTACCTTAAATTTTTCTGCCAAATCACGTACTGTTCCAGATACTACTTCATCTGTATGCTCCAATAAGTATTTGTATATCTCCGTTTCTTTCGGTAAATATCCATTCCAAAAAGTTTCATATTCTTGTTGATTTTTCGGCTCGTATGCCATTTTTTCCCATGTTTTGAATAATTCCACTTTGTCTCCTCCTCAATTTTGTCTCTCCCATTTTTCTATTGAACATTATACCATAAATACTAAATTCAAGCTTCGTTATCTCTCGCTTTCTTCGCCGTAGGTTGCGTAAGTTCGCTCATTTCATTTCGCAAACTTCTCGCCAACCCTGACGGGGGCTCTATCTGCCAATCATACTTCGCTCTCGCTCGTATTCTTGGGATATTGCTCCCAAGTGTTCACATTATACCATAGCAGTTTAATTTCGTGAAGGGTTCTTCTTGCCTTCTCTCCGTTACGGGAGAGCAGGTGTTTTTTACTGCAAGCAAGAATTTATACTGCAAATAGTGTTTGTGATACAATGCAGTATTGTTTCATACAAACAATTCTTTTTTTATGCAAGTAGTCGTTTTTCGTACAACTAATACTTATAACACCAGCAGCATTGCTATTTTAAAATAAACGACTAATGCGAAGGTATCTACAACGGTAGTAATGAGCGGACCTGCCATAATAGCCGGATCCATACCGCACTTTTTTGCCAATACGGGCAAGGTCCCTCCGATTATTTTTGCCAATACAACAATCAAAAGCATACTTGCACATACTGTAATTGCCACGTTCATTGCTATTTTTTCGACGAAATACAATCTGACAAAGTTTATTACGGATAGAATACAACCAACCAGAAGGCTGATACGAAACTCTTTCCAAATTATTTTGCCGATATCGTCCAACTGTAATTCTCCAAGCGCCAATCCACGAATAATCAGTGTAGATGCCTGCGAGCCTGCATTTCCTCCGGTATCCATCAGCATGGGAATAAAGGACGCTAAAACGACAACGGTGCTTAACACTTCTTCATACTCTCGAATAATAATTCCGGTAAAAGTTGCTGAAATCATCAAAAACAGGAGCCAGTAAATTCTTTTTTTTGCCAAGTCAAAAACTCCGGTTTCAAGATATTCATCATTGGACGGACTAAGTGCATTCATTTTTGCAAAGTCTTCTTCGTTTTCTTCTTCAATAACATCCAAAATATCATCTACGGTAATAATTCCGACCAATCTATGCTCCTTATCAACTACGGGCATGGATAGGTATCCATATTTTTTAAACAAGGCGGCAACGTCCTCTCTATCGTCTGTCGTTTGAATAAAGACGTAATTCGTGTCCATAATCCCTTTTAAGAAAACATCTTCTTCGGTAAGCAAAAGTTGACGAATTTCTATAATGCCTTCCAATTTTCGATTTTCGTCTATAATATACATGGTGTTAATCGTTTCCCGATCAAAACCTATTTTACGAATACGTGCAATCGCCTGTTTTACCGTCAGTTCTTTTTTTAAATCCACAAACTCGGTTGTCATAATACTTCCTGCCGAAAACTCAGGATAAGACAACAGACGATTAATCAACTTTCTTCTATCGGGAGAGGTGTTTTTTAAGACTTTTTTTACCACATTGGCAGGTAATTCTTCAATAAAATCGACCGTATCATCCAAGTAAAGCTTGGACAGCATCCCTTCCACTTCTTCATCGCTCATGATTTCTACAATATATTGCTGTCCTTCAATATTCATGTAGGAAAAAACTTCCGCCGCAATATCTTTCGGAAGGATACGGAATAATAAAATCAAATCCATTCCTTCCAATTCGTCAAAAAATTCCGCAATGTCGACTACGTTAAGTCCCAACAACGCTTCTCTGGCTTGTACAACTTTGCCGTCCTTCATCAAGTCCACAATAAATCGCATAAAAAATCCCCTTTCCACGCATGACAAAAACACACCGAAAAGAGGAAACTTCCATAAACGATCTTAGTTTCTGCTGTTCGATAAATACACTCTTGTCATCACTTTTATTAGTTTGATAAATCGCTCTCGTATTCCTTCTTCACACGAATGGTAATCCGACATGATGTGCTTCACCGTACCTTTCTTTCCAAAATAAGTTCATTTGATTATTCCTATTATTTTATATTACAAGAAATTTTTTAAATTATCAACTGATTTTTCTTGCAGTTCCGTTAAATTTTTCCAATATTTTTTCGGCATATGTGCCATTTGCAACTTCAGATTTCGCCTTTCCGAAATGGCCATCTTTTTATGATATATTTTCCACAACACTTCAAAATAATCGTCTTTTTTATCCTCAATGATTTCATCTTTTGAAACCTCAACCATACGACAAACTTTTTTGTCATAGATGACCGCTTTATTTCTCTTGGTATCATGAATAACCCAATACTCCGAGGAAATTCTTTTTTGAAAATGCGAATGAATTAAGGGTAAAATATCACAATCCGGCTCTATCCTTGCATAAAGTACATTTTTCTTTCGTTGAAATCTGAGTAGTCCAAGCATTCTATGGCGTTCTCTCACTGTTCTTTCACGCAAATCCAACACAATCTTTACTCGTCTATCTGTCAAATGGCAACGAATTGCTTTTCCGACACGAAATCCCATTCGCACATAATCCAAAATTGCCATCTCTTTTCCATTTTTATCTGACAAAAAAGCATAATAGATGTCGTACAAGCTTTCCTGTGATATTTTTTGACAAATGGCATCCGAAACGATTTGTGCATTTTTTGTATCTGTAACAATCTTCTTTTCTTCAAGAAAAAAAGAGGATTGACGATACTGTATGCAAATTTCCGCAAGAGGATCCCTGTCCTTATAAAAATGATATATACAGCACAAAAGCCCGTCAAAAGTTCCATCATACAGATATACTTTTTGTTTTTTCATGTCTCTTCTCTCTTTGCAAATATTCCCTAAACGGAAAATATTATCATTAAATGACCCTATCTATCAATTTCCCTTGACTATCCAAAAACGAAAGCTGGTTTACCTGCACATTCTTTTCTTTTTGTGAAATCATTTTTTCACGAATAAACTCCATATTCATCGCATAATCTCCACAAAATCTTCCGTTGCAAGTAATGAAATACTTGGCCCGTTTCAGCACAATTCCAAAGCTTTTTAAGTGATGAAATTCAATATTTCCGTACTTTCTTGCAAACCAAATTTTACGTGCCGAACGAACGCCTATTCCCGGAATACGCAATAACATTTCATATTCGCACGAATTGATTTCAATAGGAAATTTGTCGATATTCTGCAATGCCCAATTACTTTTCGGATCGATTTCAACATCAAAATACGGATTTTCTTCCGTCAAAATTTCTTCCGCCGTAAAGCCGTAATAACGCAGCAGCCAATCCGCTTGATACAATCTATGTTCTCTTTTAAGCGGCGGCTCTTGTAATGCAGGAAGGTACGGATTGTTTGAAACCGGTACAAATGCTGAATAATACACCCTTTTCAATTCCATTTTTTTATAAAGTCCTTCGCTGAGTTTTACGATTTGTCGATCCGTTTCTCCGGTTGCACCCACAATCATCTGGGTTGTTTGTCCTGCCGGAACATAAGCGGAGGAAAACCGGAATTTTTTACTGTCTTCTTTGTTTTCTTTTATTTTCTCATGAATATTTTTCATAGGTATGAAGATGGCTTGTTTCTTCTTTTGCGGGGCGAGCAACAACAAGCTTTTTTCAGATGGCATTTCAATATTTACACTCATACGATCCACTAATGCTCCCACTTTATCAATCATCTCGCTACTTGCTCCCGGAATGGCTTTCATATGAATATATCCGTTGAAGTTCTCCTCTACTCGCAATTTCCATGCTACCTGATACAGCAAATCCATGGTATTATCCGGACTTTTATAAACACCTGAACTCAAAAACAATCCTTCTATATAATTCCGCTTATAAAAATTGATTGTGAGAGAGACAATTTCTTCCGGAGAAAGCATGGTTCTTTCTATATCATTAGAGCGTCGATTGATACAATAAGCACAATCGAACATACAATGATTGGTCACAAGAATTTTGAGCAAAGAGATACACCTTCCGTCCTCACTCCAACTATGGCATATCCCACTGAATGAAGTATTGCCCAATCCTCCTTTTTTATTCTTTCTCATACTTCCGCTTGAAGAACAAGAAACATCGTATTTTGCCGCATCAGATAAAATTTTCAGCTTATGCTCTATATTTTCAAAAGGAATAACCGAATACATACTCTTCCCTCCCTCACAATAATTTATATTTTTGCTGTTTTTGGGAAAGCTCACAACAAAAAATTCATCGTCTCTCAAATAAATCTGTTTATGACTACTCAAATATATTTTATCAAAAGAACATACGTTTGTAAACATATGTTCTTTTTCATTTTCCATTGTAGCAACAATAAGTTTTCAGATACGCTCTATCCTAAAATAAAAAAATGCAATAAAAAAAGCAGAACTCCGTTGGACTGCTCCCAAAACGTTGCTATCTTAACGAACTTTGAAAGAGCTTGT
>JBGZJG010000100.1:0-20400 GCA_041848665.1 Filifactor sp. | reverse complement strand
GACAATTTATGAAAAACAGAGTATGCTAAATTCATAGTAATTTGGTATGAATTTATTTGATAAAAGCGTTTCAAAATATTTTTTGTGGGAATAAAGAACAGTAACGATAATGTCATATGTTTATGTGACGAATTGTTTGTGTAACACAGAAGGAAAAAGGAACGAAAAAAATTGTATTGTTTTATGCGCTGTTTTTAGATTACGATTACAATTACAAAAAGAAAAGGGTGGTCATGCTATGTGTTGTAGCTCTCATTGTTTTAATAATTTCATAATGAAATGAACAAAATGATGGCATAGCTATGACTTTCTGCAGGAATTTGAGTTGAATAAATAGAGATGGAATAATTCGAGAATATTTTTGCTCAACAAAGATGTGTTTGATTCTATATTTTGGAAAGCTTAGGGAAGTTAGGTCTGTGTGCCTAACTTTTTTGTATGCCTAAATTTTGTGTTTTGTAGACAGTACGAAAGATATGGGAAAAAGGATAATTTATAAAAAGCGAACGCTTGTTATAGCTTTCATGGGTGTTTCGTATAAAAGGATAGGAGAGAAGGTATCGGATTGATTTTGTATAAGCGGAAGGTTTTACGATATTGAGGGATATGGAAGACGGGTGTATCCTCAAAAATGTTATATGGATACGGAAAGGAATTGTGAACAGTCGATGGAACGGATGGAGAAGAAGGTTATGATAGAAAAACGGAATTTGAAAAAAAGTTTTTTTGATATTATTCGCACTTATAAGGAAAAGGACCCTGCGGCAACAAATACTTTGAGCATTGTGATTAATACGCCGGGACTGCATGCAATTTTTGTGCATCGGATTGCACATTTTTTGTATTTGCATAAATGGTATTTTTTGGCACGATTGATTTCACAAATATCTCGTTTTTTTACGGGAATTGAAATTCATCCCGGAGCCAAAATCGGCAAGAGATTGTTTATTGACCACGGTATGAGTATCGTAATCGGAGAAACGGCTGAAGTGGGAGATGATGTAACGTTATTTCACGAAGTTACGCTTGGCGGAACGGGAAAGGATAAGGGGAAACGTCATCCGACGATTGGAAATAATGTTTTTTTGTCGGCGGGAGTAAAGGTGTTGGGTCCCATTACCATAGGCGATGATACAAAGGTGGGTGCCAATGCGGTGGTGTTGCACGATATTCCTAAAAATGCAACGGCTGTGGGAATACCGGCTAAGGTGGTTCGCATAAATGGAGAAAGGATACAGGAATAAAAGTTTCTTTATTGGGTTCTAAAAATCTATTAGGAACTATTTCTCTGAATGTTATTTTAGAACCTATTTTATTTTTGCCACATATCTATATGTAGCACGACAATATTTTTGTTCTATATTATTCCAAATTAGGTTGACTTTTTTTGAAATATGACATACTATATTTTATATACGTTATATTGAAAAAGGTAGGAGGTGAGTACCATAGATTTAACAGATAGACAATTAAAGATTATTGAGATTGTAAAAGAAAATGAACCGATTACAAGTGAGGAAATTGCACAGCATTTGAATTTGACAAGAGCGACACTGCGGCCGGATTTGTCCATATTGACCATGAGTAAGGTGCTTTATGCGAGACCGAAGGTGGGTTATTTTTATGGGAATGTGACCGGAATAGGATTATCTCTGAAAGA
Organism: Filifactor sp.; assembly: GCA_041848665.1. GTDB lineage: Bacteria > Bacillota > Clostridia > Peptostreptococcales > Filifactoraceae > Filifactor. Next base: position 18,740 of record JBGZJG010000100.1, on the reverse strand, counting down.
AGTAAAGGATAAGACTGTTCGGGATGTGATGAGTGTTCCTGTCACGATTGGAGAGGAAGAATCTATTCATTCAGCTATTGTGCAGATGTTTTTGGAAGATGTAGGAAGTTTGTTTATCACACATAACGGATTGCTCAGCGGGGTAATTTCAAGAAAAGATTTGTTAAAATGCTCCGTAGGAGGAATGGATATTGAAAAACTTCCGGTAAGTATGGCAATGACGAGAATGCCTAATATTATTTTTGCAAAGACGGATGAGCAGGTTGCTTTAGCTGTGCATAAGATATTATTGCATGAGGTGGATTGTATTCCAATTGTTGAAATGATAGATGGCGACGAAAAGAAATTAAAAGTTGTAGGAAGATTTTCCAAGACGAATGTTGCTCGACTTTTGATGGAAGTTTTGGAAGATTAGAAAAAATAACACAAAAATCATATTGTGATATGGAGAAAAAGTATGAAAAAAATGTTTTATGTTATCTCCGACTCTTTGGGAGAAACGGCCGCGCAGGTATTGAAGGCGGCGCTTTCGCAGTTTGACATGGAAGATTATGAAATAAGACGGTTTTCTTATGTATTGGGAGAGGAAGTCTTAAGAGATATTTTGGATACTGCGGCAAAAGAAAATGCTTTTGTAATGCATACTTTGGTAGAGGTAAATTTACTCAATATTATAGAGGAATTTAAAAAGAACTATCAATTAAGGACGATTGATATTTTAGGACCGACATTAAACCATATAGCGGAGATGACGGGACAAGAACCTAAGAGAGAACCGGGAGTTATTAGACAAATCAATGATACATACTACAAAAGAGTGGAGTCTATTGAATTTGCGGTTAAATATGATGATGGAAAAGATCCTCGAGGAGCATTGAAGGCGGATTTGGTTTTAGTAGGTATTTCAAGAACCTCAAAAACTCCATTGTCTATGTATCTTGCCAACAAAAATATTAAAGTGGCAAATATTCCGTTGGTACCGGAATCAGTTGTTCCGGAAGAAGTGTTTCAGGTGGCGCCGGGACGAGTGATTGGGCTTACCAATTCTCCGGAAAAGTTAAATCAAATAAGGGAAGAAAGATTAAAAGCGTTGGGACTTCCAAGAGGAAATAAATATTCCGATATGAATCGAATTTTGGAAGAAATCGACTATGCGGAAAAAATTATGAAAAAAATAGGTTGCCCGATTATTAATGTTTCGGACAAAGCGATTGAAGAAACGGCAGATGTGATTTTAAATATTATGAAAAAGAACGGAATAAACATATACAATATATAAACGTAGGAGGAATGTAAAAAATGAAGAAGTATGTTTATAACTTTAAAGAAGGAAAAAAGGAAATGAAAAGCCTTTTGGGAGGAAAAGGTGCTAATTTGGCGGAAATGACCAATTTGGGATTGAGCGTGCCACCGGGATTTACCGTTACTACCGAGGCTTGTATTGAGTTTTACAATCAAAATAAAGAAATTTCGGATGAATTAATGAATGAGATCAAGGAAAATGTGGCGATTGTAGAAGAACAATTAGGGAAAAAGTTTGCGGACAAAGAGCAACCGTTATTGTTTTCCGTTCGTTCGGGAGCCGTTGTTTCTATGCCGGGAATGATGGATACCATTTTGAACCTCGGATTAAATGATGAAACCGTACAAGGTTTAGCGAAATCAACAAATAACGAAAGATTTGCTTATGACAGCTATCGTCGTTTTATTCAAATGTTTTCTGATGTTGCGATGGGAATTTCAAAATCCAGATTTGATTTGGTATTGGACGGAAAAAAGGAAGAAAAAGGATATAAAGAAGATCCTGAATTGACAGCGGAAGATTTGAAAGATATTATCGAAAAATATAAAGCAATTTATTTGGAAGAAATGAAGGAAGAATTTCCGCAAGAACCGATGAAACAATTATATTTGGCTGTAAAAGCGGTATTTTCTTCTTGGAATAATGCAAGAGCAATCACCTATCGAAACCTAAACGGAATTGCACATGACCTTGGAACGGCTGTTAACGTACAATCCATGGTATTCGGAAATATGGGAAATGACAGTGGTACCGGAGTTGCATTTTCCAGAAACCCGGCTGACGGAACTAATAAGATTTTTGGGGAATTTTTGATGAATGCACAAGGAGAAGATGTTGTTGCGGGAATTCGTACCCCGAAATCCATTGATGAGTTAAAAACAGTAATGCCTGCTATTTATGAAGAATTTATCACCTCTGCAAAAAAATTGGAAAACCATTATAAAGATATGCAGGACATTGAATTTACAATTCAGAACGAAAAATTATTCTTCCTACAAACCAGAAACGGAAAGAGAACGGCAAAGGCTGCCATCAATGTAGCGGTAGATTTGGTGGAAGAAGGATTAATTACTAAAGAAGAAGCTGTTATGAGAATTGAACCTGCTCAATTGGATAATATTTTGCATCCTAATTTTGATGAAAAAGAAATTAAAAAAGCGGAAAAAATTGCAAAAGGTTTGCCTGCATCTCCGGGAGCGGCATCCGGAAAAATTTATTTCTATGCGGAAGACGTTGTTGCTGCAAAAGAAAGAGGAGAGGCTTGTATTTTAGTTCGTCAAGAAACTTCACCGGAAGATATTGAAGGTATGAATAGTGCAGAGGGAATTTTGACTGCACGAGGCGGAATGACCTCTCATGCTGCCGTTGTTGCCAGAGGGATGGGAAAATGTTGTGTAGCAGGATGTCAAGACATTCGAGTAGATGAAGAAGCAAAAGTTTTGAAGTATGGAAACAAAGAAATTAGAGAAGGAGAAGTTATTTCTTTAAATGGAAGTACAGGAGATGTTTACTTAGGAAACATCAAGAAAGTAAGCGCTGAATTAACCGGAAACTTCAAAAAATTAATGGGATATATTGATGAAGTAAAACGATTGGGAGTACGTACCAATGCAGATACTCCAAAAGATGCGGCAACTGCGGTAGGGTTTGGAGCAGAAGGAATTGGACTTTGCAGAACAGAGCATATGTTCTTCAATGAAGATCGTATTCCAAAGGTAAGAAGAATGATTCTTGCGAAAACATTGGATGTAAGAGAAAAAGCGCTTGCAGAACTGTTGCCGCTTCAAAGAGAAGACTTTATCGGAATTTATGAAGCAATGGGAGAAAGACCGGTTACCGTACGTCTTTTGGATCCGCCGTTGCATGAATTTTTACCGACTACCAAATCGGATATTGAAGAATTGGCAAAGAGTATGGACGTTTCTTTTGAGGAATTGAAAGATGTAGTTGCATCCTTGCATGAAGTAAACCCGATGCTTGGTCACAGAGGATGTCGTTTGGCGGTAACTTATCCTGAAATTTATCGTATGCAAACAAGAGCAATTATTGAAGCGGCTTTAGAAGTAAGCGGAAGAAAAGAGTATGAGGTAGTTCCGGAAATTATGGTTCCTCTTATCGGAAGTGAAAAAGAATTAAAGTTCGTAAAATCTCATATTGTAGACGAAATTGAAAAAGTATTTGCGGAAAAAGGAAAAACGCTTAAATATCTAATCGGTACAATGATTGAAATTCCAAGAGCGGCTATTACGGCAGATGAAATCGCAAATGAAGCGGAATTCTTCAGTTTTGGAACCAATGACCTTACGCAAATGGGATTTGGATTTTCACGTGATGATGCCGGCAAGTTCTTGGGAGAATATGAGGCGACCGGAATTATAGAAGTTAGCCCGTTTGAAGCCATTGACCAAGACGGAATCGGAAAATTGATGAAAATTGCAGTAGAGCTTGGAAGAGGAAAACGACCGGATATTCATTTGGGAATTTGCGGAGAACATGGTGGAGAACCGTCTTCTGTTGAGTTCTGCCATAAGATTGGTTTGGACTATGTATCCTGCTCGCCATATCGTGTTCCGATTGCAAAATTAGCGGCGGCACAAGCGGTTATTAGAGAAAAATAATAGTTTAAAATAAAATTAAATTTGAAAATAATTATGAAGGGAATGTACAAAGTGATATGGAAATCATTTTGTACATTCCCTTTTTCATATGCCATAATAACTGTTTTGATTGGAAATAAGAATGGAAAAAATTTTTTGTGGATTGTTCATACGGAGGTATCAAAGAGATGAAATAACCAAATAGTTCACAAAAAGATTAAAAAATATGGTATAATATACCATTCAATAGATAAAATTTTGATGAAAAGTAATGTCCATTGGAGTAAAGTAGAGAAACTATGAAGTTCGTTGTCTCATTTTAAATATAAGAAGAACGGTAAGGAGAGTAGAATGAAAAAGAGTATGATAGGAAAGGGATTTAAGAAGAGAATACTTTTATCATCGGAAAATGATTTGGATGCATTGCGTTATGAACAACTTGAGATAGAAGAGCCGGAAGATGAGGGAAGTTCTGCGAAAGAACATGCGCAGGACATTCTCGACAATGAGGGAAAAGAGGAAGAATATACAAATGATAAGGAATTGTCGGAAGTTGATACAGTAATTTTGTCCGAAAACAGCAATGAGGACAAAAAAGAAAAACATTTGGAAACAGGGAAAGAGAATATAGAGAAAAAAGAAACGGAAGAAGAGCTTTTTATCGGAAATACGTTTTTGGACAATAGTAGCGTCAGCAGCCAAATAAAGGCGGGGATTGAGGAATATGACCGTAAAGTAAAAGAAATGGAAAAAAAATATGAAACGCCGAGAAAAAGAAAAAAAGGAAAAGATGTGCCGGCTCAAAAGAGAGAGGTTGAAGATGTAAACGAAGAACAAGTTAAGAAGGCGGCTCTTGTTTCGGCAGATGGAGAGGTAAAGGCAGAGAAAAAATGTCATCCGTTGGTTCGAGAAAAAAATCTTTCTTCAGGAAAAGAAAGTTTAACAAAGTCAAATGAAGAAAAAAATTCTTTTCCCAAGCCTCAAAATTCCGGAGGACAAATTTGGAGCAAGTGTAAAAAAATGGTTTCGAAAATCCATAAAAACAAAGGCAGACACACTTATTTAAAAAAGGAAGGAACTCAACCTGTTTTTTTTGCAAAGACAATGTGGTATGTTGCGCCTGTGGCGCTTTTGATTTTAGTGGGAGGGATTTATATTTATCACCTTTCTACGGCGCCTCTGTTGAGCGAAAAAAATATCACTTCTTCTGTTGCAAAGCCGGATAAAGAAGTTTATCAATATGGACCTCTGCATCCGTATGAAATGTGTTCCATGCGAAAGCCGGACTTGATTGCACAGCTTGGAGATCCTATGGGAGAGGGGGAAGGTGTGGATGATGAAACAAAGTACCTTCGCTATGAATATGAATGGTTTGGATTGCCTACTAAGTCTAAAATTTATTACGGAAGGGAACAGAGAATTTATAAGGCGGTAATTAATTTTCCGACTGTTGAATTTGATGAGTTGCAGCAAAAAATTACCGATGGAATAGGGAAACCGATATCGGTTGAAGAAAACGAAGAATATAAAGATGTTATTTGGATGAGGGATTCTATCAAGTATTGGCTCACAAAAACAGATGACGGGAAAAATCAATTAGAAGTCAGATTAGCTTATTATGGAAATCCGAATGATTATGAACTTGGTTACAGACCGACCATTGTGCAGAGAATAAAAGATGTGGATATAAATGGAGACAATATGGAAGATGATGTGGTATTAATCGGGAGTAAGACTTCTTATACGGAAACCAAATATGACAAATTATTTCTGATTTTTATTTCAGAGAAGGAAACGAGAATGAAGGAATTTCCGGATGATATGAACGGCGGTTTGTATCCTCAGATGGAAATTACAAATGATAAGAAGATTGTTGTAACGGCCAACAATAGTTATATGCTTAACAAAAATGTTTTTGCCTTTGAAGATGGAAAAATTACAAATATTGAAAGTATCAATGCTCCATTGAAAAAATAGAGTTATCGGAGGGAATTTTTTTGAATATTTGTGTGGATATTGATGGAACAATGACGACGTGCGACTATTACATTCCGTTTTTGAACAAATTTTTCAATAAAAATGTTATATTTCAAAATGTCTTGGAGTATGATTTGAGAAAGATATATGAAGTTACGGATGAACAGTTGCATGAATTTTATGAAGAAAAAGGGAATGAGATGCATGCTTCGGCAATTATTCAACCACATGTGAAAGAAACAATCATAAAGTGGCTTCCAAAACATCATGTGGATATTGTAACGGCAAGATTAAAAGAAAAAGAATATATTACGGTGGAATGGATGAAAAAACATGGTTTGTCCGAGGTTCCGCTTCATTCCTTGGGAAGCAGTAAAAAATTGGAAATCTCTAAAGAACTGAATTGTGATGTGTTTATTGAGGACCATCCCGAGGAATCCATTCGCCTTGCCGAAAACGGAATTTTTGTGCTTTTAATGGACAATCCATATAACAAACATTTGCAGCATGAAAATATGAAAAGAGTATTTAATTGGTACGAGATAGAACATATCATAGAAGATTGGCACAGATAACATAAAGTTATTTGGTCATAGAAAGTATGGTTGTATTGTACAATAATGGAAAAATTTTTAGGAATAGAGGTATAGGGTTGAAGAATAGAGTTACCATAACCAATTTTATAAAATCATTTGTTTATTTTTCCATAATAGCGGTTTTGAGCCGAATTATGATAGCCGGAATTTTTATCTATGAAGTTTTTCCGCAGGTAATGTATCTGTTTTGGCTCTTGTTTATCTCCTTGGGATTTACGTTGAAGTGGGAGGACGATAAAAAATTGCGTTTGATTGCCGTCTCTCCTCCGTTTCTTGTAAATCTATCTTTAATTGTATATGCACTGCTTATGTCGGGCGGCTTTCCAAATCGAATTTTGGAAGAAAAGTTATTGTATTGGAACGGAATTCATTATTTAAATTTGCATATTTTGCTTTCTCCGATTATGTTATCCGGATTGATGTATTATGTGAGATATGTACTCATGTTGTTTCTTCCGTCTTCTTTGCTTTGGTTCGGTATGCGCCTGTCCGGATTGTCAAAGGAACATTTGGAAGATACAATCAACGCATTCAATCTAAAAAAACGGGATAGATAATAGCGGTATATTTTTGCGGAAATATGGAAATAAAGATGGTGTGAGAGTCGCTTTGAAAAATTTATAAAATTTAACAATAAACGCATACAAAAATATAATAGTTATAAAATTATGGCAGTGTAAAGCTGTTTTCTAAAAAATATCGTAATGAAAAAACGGATAAGAAACCGTTTGGATACGAAAAGAAAGGTTTTGTGTATTATGAAGAGCAGAGAAAAGAGAGTTATCGTAAAATTAGGTTCTTCCAGTTTGACACATTCCAACGGAAAACTTAATTTGTTGCAAATTGAAAAATTGGTTCGTCAAATGGCGGAATTGAAGAATATAGGTCACGAGGTTGTATTGGTAACATCAGGAGCGATTGCGGCGGGAATGAGCTATTTACACCATGAAAAAAGACCGAAGACGATACCGGAAAAACAGGCGTGTGCCGCAGTAGGGCAAGGAAAATTACTTCACTTGTATGAAAAGTTATTTTCGGAATATGGCTATACCGTAGGACAAATTTTGTTGACAAAGGAAGATTTTGCGGATCGAGAACGTTTTTTGAATTCAAGAAGTGCATTGAATGAACTCCTTTTAAATGATATTATTCCTGTTATAAATGAGAACGATGCAGTAGCAGTTTCCGAAATTAAGTTTGGGGATAATGATACACTGTCTGCACTCGTAAGCGGTCTTGTGGGAGCAGATTGTTTGATTATTCTGTCCGATATTGATGGATTGTTTGACAAAAACCCTCAACTTCACAAAGATGCAAAGTTATTGAGAAAAATTGAGGAAATTGATGAAAAAATCGAAGCACTTGCGGGAGACAGTATTTCTTCAGTAGGAACAGGTGGTATGCGAACAAAAATAAATGCGGCAAAAATTGCGACCGGTTCCGGTGTAGATATGATTATTGCAAAGAGTTTTGAAGATAATATTTTGGTTCGTATCATGGAAGGAGAAGAAATAGGCACTTTATTTGTCGCAAAGGATAACTATTTGAAACTTAAAAAAAATTGGATTGCTTATAATGCAAAAATTAAGGGCACGATTTATATTGATGAAGGGGCAAAAGATGCCGTATTGAAAAACAAAAGTCTTCTTCCTTCAGGAATTATCAATATAAAAGGAGATTTCAAAAAAGGAGATGTCATCGGAATTTCATATGAAGACACTTGTTTTGCAAAAGGACTTTCCTATTTTTCATCAGAGGACTTAAAGAAAATTATGGGAAGACAATCTAAAGAAATTGAAGGAATTTTAGGTGTAAAAGACTATGACGAAGCGGTTCATAAAGATAATTTGGTCATATAATCCTTATAAATAACTGCCTTTTTCTATAATGCTTATGTAATGGGTGTCATAGAAGGAAGAGGCGGTTTTATTTTAGATTGGATATTTTTTATAGGTTTGAGCAATAAGAGGAAAACAGATTTTTATTTTGATTAATATAGGGAGGAAATTAAAGTGAGCGAAAGAATACGAAAAGAACTGATCGAGATGGCGGAACAATCAAAAGAGGCATTTTCGTTTTTGGCAGTATCGACTTCAAAACAAAAAAATGATGCTCTGCGAAGTATTGCAGAGCATTTACGAAAAAACAGCAAAAACATTATTGAGGCAAATAAACTTGATGTTGCAAACATGAGAAATACCGGTGCAAAGGAATCTTTAGTAGAACGATTGTTTTTGGACGAAAGTAGATTGGAAGATATTTGTGACAGTATTTTTCAAATTATGGAATTAGATGACCCGGTTTATGAGGTGTCTGAGGTTGGTAAACGTCCAAACGGATTGCAAATTGCAAAAATGTTTGTTCCGATTGGTGTGGTGGCAATGATTTATGAATCCAGACCGAATGTAACTGTCGATGCTGCGGTCATTACATTAAAGACCTCCAACACTGTGATTTTACGTGGGGGCAAGGAAGCAATTCACACAAACCTTCAACTTGTGAATGCAATGAGAGAAGGGTTGAAAGGTGCCGGTTTTCCCGAAAATTGTATTTCTTTTATCAATCATACGGAGAGGGAATATTCAACCGAATTGATGAAACTCAGAGGTTATGTTGATTTGCTTATTCCAAGAGGAGGAAGTGGACTTATTCGTTCTGTTGTTGAAAATGCAACTGTGCCGGTAATAGAAACCGGAACAGGAAATTGTCATTTGTTTGTTGACGAAAGTGCTGATTTGAACATGGCAGTGGAAATTGCCTATAATGCCAAGATACAGCGTCCGGGTGCCTGCAATGCGATTGAAACGATTTTGGTGCATGAAAACATCGCAAAACAATTTTTGCCTATGTTGCATAAAAAATTCAAGGAAATAGTGGAGATACGAGGAAGTGAAGAAGTGTGTAAAATTCTTCCTGAAGTATTAGAAGCAACGGGAGAAGATTTTGAGACGGAATTTTTGGATTATGTTGTAGCGGTGAAAATAGTAAAAAATATCTCACAAGCGATGGAGCACATCAATTCCTATGGAACAAGACATTCGGAAATTATTGTAACCAATAACTATCAAAATGCTGTTGAATTTCAGAGAAAAGTGGATGCTGCGGCAGTATACATCAATGCTTCTTCTCGTTTCAGTGATGGAGGAGAATTCGGTTTCGGTGCGGAGATAGGAATATCTACTCAAAAATTTCATGCCAGAGGTCCAATGGGGTTGAAGGAAATTATGACGTATAAATACGTTATTTTAGGAGAAGGGCAGATAAGATAAAAGACTGAAAAAATAAAATTTCCAGAAACAAGATATGAGTATGTTTTTGTAAATAGGTACATGAAAAAATAGAAAGCATGGAGTGAGAGTTGTGGTAAAATCACCAAAAGAATTTATCAAATTATTTTTAAAAATTTCTCCGAGTCAATTAATCGTATTGAGTTTTTTATTTTTAATTGTAGGAGGAGGATTTTTGCTTACATTGCCGATATCTTCCGCAACAGGAGGAAGGACATGTATGTTGGATGCTTTTTTTACATCGACATCGGCAGTTTGTGTAACAGGATTAGCTGTTAGAGATACCGGTACCTATTGGAGTTCCTTCGGGAAATTTGTAATTATTATGTTAATTCAGGCAGGAGGACTTGGATTTTTGACCATTACAACAATAGGTGCTATGTTGATAGGCAAGAAATTAAATTTAAAGACACGGCTTTTGATGCAAGAGGCTTGGGGACAAAACAGACTGCAAGGAATTATTAAATTTACACGTGCAATCTTTTTATTTACTGTCGGGGTGGAATTTTTGGGAGCGTTGCTTTTAAGTATTGTGTTCATACCGAAATATGGATTGAAAAAAGGAGTATTATATGCTTTTTTTCATGCTATATCCGCATTTTGTAATGCAGGATTTGATTTGAGCGGTGAGTTTCGTTCTTTATCTTTGTATCGAATGAATGTTGTTATGAATATTACGATTATGCTGTTAATTATCGTGGGAGGCTTAGGGTTTACGGTTCCGTTTGATGTGTGGAAAAATCGAAAAGTAAGCAGATTTTCTCTTCATACAAAAATTGTTTTGTTTACAAATACGATTTTACTTTTGGTAGGATTTGTTCTGTTTTTTTTATTTGAATATACCAACTCCGCTACTTTGCTTCATGAAGGGATAGGTACAAAAGTATTGGCAGCCGCATTTCAATCCGTAACTTGTAGAACCGCAGGCTTTAATACGATAGATCTTGCGCAGATGACCAACAGTTCTAAGTTGTTGACAATCTTTTTAATGTTTGTCGGAGGCTCTCCTGCATCGACCGCAGGAGGAATTAAGACGACAACGCTTGCAATTTTGTTCTTAATTACAAGAGCGGTTATCCAAAATAAAAAGGAAATTGAGGCGTTCCATAGACGGATTTCCTTCAAATCCGTAAATAAGGCAATTACGATACTTGTAATTGCAGCAAGTGCTTCTTTTATTGCATGTATGATTTTAGCAACGGCGGAGAGCCATCAATCTTTTATGAATATTCTCTTTGAGGTTATCTCTGCAATCGGAACAGTGGGATTGACTTTGGGAATTACACCGTCCCTTACGGCTGTTTCAAAGCTTACGTTGATGGTTATTATGTTTATCGGAAGGGTCGGTACATTGACGATATTAATTGCGTTTTCAGAGCCGGAAGATAAAAAATATAAGTATGTAGAAGAAAAAATTATGATATAGGGGAGGAGAATATGAAAAAAAATTTTATTATAATCGGGTGTGGACGATTTGGAGCATCTGTCGCAACAACATTATATGATTTGGGATACGATGTTTTAGCAGTGGACAGTAGTGAAGAAACCATAAGAAATATATCGGATAAAGTAACGCATGCGGTACAAGCGGACGCTACGGATGAGGAAGTTCTACGTTCATTGGGAATAAGTAATTTTGATGTTGCGATTGTAAGCATTGCTTCAAAAGTACAATCTTCCATTTTGGCTACCATTTTGGTAAAAGAATTGGGCATTCCGTATGTCCTTTGTAAAGCGAAAGATGCTCTACAAGCAAAGGTACTTTATAAAATAGGAGCGGATAAGGTTGTATTTCCGGAAAAGGATATGGGGGTGCGAGTAGCAAACAGTTTGGTATCCACGAATATATTGGAATATGTTGATTTGGATCCGGAATATTCTATTGCGGAAATAGTGATACCGAAGTCTTTTGAGGGGAAATCAATTGCAGCTATCAATTTCAGAGCAAAATATGGGGTAAATATTGTGGCAATCAAAGAAAAAGGTGGAGTGAATTTCAATCCTGATGCAGCTCTTGTGATGGAAAAAGGAGATATATTAATTGTTATCGGCTCCGGTAGTCAGATTCGAAATCTTGAGAAGGTGAAATAAATATGCCCGATTTTACAAAGATTACCTCGGAATCCAATGAAAAAATAAAATTACTCTCTTTTCTTCAATCGGCAAGAGGGCGAAAGAAAGAACAAAAGTTTTTTGTGGAAGGTATGAGAGCAATTCAACAGGCGTTGGATAATGGAATTGACATGGAATTTTTATTTATCAGTATGGCATTTGTTGAAAAAAATAAAAAGAACACTCTTTTTGAGGATAAAAGCATACACGAAAAAATATTTGTTGTAGAAGACAAAATATTTATGCGTTTTTCCGACACGGTAAATTCACAGGGTATGATAGGTGTTTTTAATATAAAGTGCTATGAGGATACAGTATTTCAAAGCGATAAAACATCATTTGTATTGGTTTTGGATGCAATTCAAGACCCGGGGAATTTAGGAACTATTATTAGAACGGCACTTGCTTATGGAATTGATACGATTTTTACATTAAAAGGAACTGTGGATCCCTTTTCTCCAAAAGTATGCCGTACTTCTATGGGAGGAAATTTATGTCTTCCTATTATTGAAATGGATGCGGAAAAATGTATTGCCATTTTGAAAGAAAACGGCTATACGATCTGTTCCGCATCACTGGGAGATGACAGCACCTCTTACCGGAATACAATCTTTTCCCATAAAACCGCATTGGTTTTAGGAAATGAAGCAAATGGAATAAGTCAAGAAATTTTGGAACAAAGTGATAAAAAAATTATTATTCCCATATTTAATCAGATGGAATCGCTCAATGTAGCTGTTGCCGGAGGTATTTTAATGAATGCCGTTTCCTATGAGATAACCTCAAAATAAATAGAACTCTTCTTAAGTTTTTTTAAAATACGGTTTACAAATCTTCCTTTCCATGATAAATTAAAAAGAAATCTAAAAATACAGACAGTTGTTTTTGAATTAAAAACAGTTTGTAAAAATACATTCTGGAGGAGGATGGGTTATGCAAAAGACAAAAGTAGGAATTTTAGGAGCAACCGGAATGGTTGGACAGAGATTTGTAACATTATTGGAAAATCATCCTTATTTTGATGTGAGAGTATTGGCGGCGAGTAAAAATTCTGCCAGAAAAACTTATGCAATGGCAACCAACGGAAAGTGGAAACTGGAGCAAGAAGTGCCTGCTTATGCAAAAGATATCATTGTGCAGGATATTTATGATGTAGATAACATAAAAGAAAACGTAGAGTTAGTATTTTGTGCTTTAAATATGGAAAAAGAAGAAATTTTAAAAATTGAAGAAATGTATGCAAAAGCGGAAATTGTTGTTGTCTCAAATAATTCCGCAAATCGTTGGACAAAAGATGTTCCGATGCTGATGCCTGAAATCAATTATGCGCATTTAGATGCAATAGAAGCGCAAAAACAGAGATTGGGAACTCAAAAGGGCTTTATCATGGTTAAACCGAATTGCTCTATTCAAAGTTATGTTCCGGCTTTGGACGCACTCAAACAATATGGTTTGGAGAAAGTTGTTGTAAGTACGTATCAAGCAATCTCCGGAAGTGGAAAAAATTTTTCCGATTGGCCGGAAATGATTGATAATATTATTCCGTTTATTTCGGGAGAAGAAGAAAAAAGTGAGCAGGAACCTCTAAAAATTTGGGGAACTTTTGAAAAAAATGAATTTGTCAAAGCAAATCTTCCCATCATTTCAGCGCAATGTATCAGAGTTCCGGTATTAGATGGACATATGGCGACCGTTTCCGTCAAATTTAAGAACAAACCTTCTTTGGAACAAATCTTAAATACATGGAAAAATTATAAGAGTGAAATTGAACAATATCAATTGCCATCTTCTCCGGAAAAATTTTTAACTTATTTTGAAGAAGAAAACCGACCGCAGACAAAGTTGGATAGAAATTTATACAATGGTATGGGAATTACGATTGGACGTTTGAGAGAAGATAATCTATATGACTACAAATTTGTTTGTTTGTCACACAATACCTTGAGGGGAGCGGCAGGCGGAGCACTGCTTGGAGCGGAATTATTAAAAGCCAAGAATTTAGTATAAAAGGCATATTGGAAAAAGTATAAAACAATAAAAGTATCACTAATAGTACGATACGAAACGCATGGTAAAAAGGAAACCTTATAAAAAGTGGCGTTTACTATATCATAAATAGATGTTTCGGATAAGCTTAGAAAGTAAGAAATGTGGAATAAGTAGCAAGCACTTTGATAGAATTCCTCTTAAAGCAGATAAGGGAAAGCCAAAATCTACTTAAGAGGAATTTTTTATATCCCAATAGTCGATACAATAAGACGGGTGCCATGAAGCTATGAATTGTCATACGCTCATTCTTAATGAAGATAATACGATTTATTTTAGGTGAGATATTTCTTTGTTTCGCTATGTAGGCATTTTTTTCAATCAGAGCGTTTCTGTCTGCGGATAGGAGTAGAGAAGAAATAATTTATACTAAAAAATAGGATAAAAAGGATAACCTCATAGAAAGTATCTCTGCATATCTTTCAAATAAGTATTTCGTATTAGGTAAGGCACAGTGGAAAAATTTTATTTGGGATAGAAATGAGATAAGAAAAACAGAATAATTATAGAAGAAGAAAATTTCTATTTGAAGATAGTGTAGTAGAAAAATATAAGAAATGGAGAAGATTGTTTTGAGAGAAGATGAAAAGAAAAAATTTTATACATATATGGTGCGCTGTAATGATGGAAGTTTGTACACAGGATATACGGTAAATAGCGTAGAGGATAGAGTGGACAAGCATAATGCAGGAAACGGTGCAAAATATACAAAAAGCAGACGCCCTGTTACCTTGGTATACGTAGAAGAATTTGAAACCAAAGAACAGGCAATGAAACGGGAATATGAAATTAAGAACTATTCCAAGATAAAAAAAGAAAATTTAATCGGAATCAGGAACACATGAAGAAGATTTATTTGTTAGGGAGTTTCGTTCTTTTTGTTTTTCCGTTTCAGATAATGAAAATTTACAACCGCAGTAATCTTGGCGATATAGTCCGTATTCCTTAGATAAAGCGATGGAATGTTTGTAGCCTTCCTTCTTTTTAAAATCGGCAGGTAAAAAAGAAGTTTGATACAGCTCGGCTATTTCAAAACCGATATGATTGATTAAGGCTGCATTTTTGTGAGGAGAGATGGTAAGACTTGTAGTAAAGTAATCGTAGGCATGTTTCTTTGCATAACTTGCCGTATGAGCCAGTCGAAGCTCAAAACATAACTTACACCGTTTTCCGCCCTCCGGCTCCGTTTCATATCCTTTTATTTTATGATAAAAATCTTCAGGACGATAATCTGCAATGATAACATCAATTTTATTCTCCAATTCCATTGCAGACAGCAATTTGCCGATTTCGGCGGCACGAACATTGTATTCATCAAGAGGATAGATATTCGGATTATAATAGTAAATTGTCACATGAAAATAATTTGTAAGCACAGTCAGACAATGAGAGGAGCAAGGAGCACAACAAACCTGTAATAAGAGAGTAGGTTTCTTGTTTTTTGGAAGAGTGTCAATTATTTTTTCCATTTCAAGATTATAATTTTTCTTTATCATTATCAATCACCCAAAAAGATTATATAACAAGAATATAGCAATGCAAAGCAAAATATAATTTTTTGAAAGAAAATCTTTCATTTCATTTTAATTAAGAGCTTTGTGTTGAAAATATTTTTCGTCAAAAAACGTGATTATTTCAAAATTAATACTTGATTTTGTAAAGATTTTCAAGTATCATTATAAAGTATTATTATATTACACACGATTGACGCTTCGTAATATGGTGCCTAAAAGGTTTTTTACGGAAATAAGTCTGTCGGAGGAATAAAACCAAGGAGGAAAAATATGAGTAACGTAGTAAGTATGAAACAATTATTGGAAGCGGGAGTTCACTTTGGACATCAAACAAGAAGATGGAACCCTAAGATGGCAAAATTTATCTTTACGGAAAGAAACGGTATCTACATTATCGACCTTCAAAAGACAGTAAAGAAAATTGAAGAAGCTTATGAATTTGTAGGAGAAGTTGCAGCGGAAGGAAAACCGATTCTTTTTGTAGGAACGAAAAAACAAGCACAAGATGCTATCAAAGAAGAAGCGGAACGATGCGGAATGTACTATGTAAACGAAAGATGGCTTGGAGGAATGTTGACCAATTATAAGACCATTCGTACAAGAATTGACCGTTTGAGAGAATTGGAAAGAATGCAAGAAGACGGAACGTTCGATTTGCTTCCGAAAAAAGAAGTTATTCAATTAATGAATGAAAAAGGAAAGTTGGAAAAATATCTTGATGGTATTAAAGATATGCCGGAACTTCCGGGAGCAATTTTTATCGTCGATCCGAGAAAAGAGAGAATTGCAATTAAAGAAGCTCAAAACTTGGGAATTCCGATTATTGGAATTATTGATACAAACTGTGATCCGGATGAAATTGATTATCCGATTCCGGGAAATGATGATGCAATTCGTGCAGTAAAATTGATTACTTCAGCTATTTCTCAATCTATCATCGAAGCAAAACAAGGTGAAATGCAAGAAACTTCAGTTGAAGAAACTGCTGCAGAAACACCTGTTGAAGAACAAGGCGAAACAGTTGTAACAGAATAATAAATGTAAAACGAATATATGAAGGAAGCCTTCCGAGTATACTCACCCGAATTTGTGAGGGGAGGTTTCCTCTATTTTTATGTAAAATAAGGAGGAACTATTATGGCGATTACCGCAGCTATGGTAAAAGAATTACGGGAACAAACACAAGCAGGAATGATGGATTGTAAAAAAGCATTGGTAGAAACCGATGGAGATATGGCAAAAGCCGTAGATATTTTAAGAGAAAAAGGACTTTCCAAAGCGGCAAAAAAAGCAGGAAGAATTGCGGCAGAAGGTTTGGTAGCATTGATAATTTCAGATGATGCAAAAAGTGCGTCAATTGTAGAAGTAAACTCTGAAACAGATTTTGTCGCAAAAAATGAAGAATTTAAGACATTTGTGTCCGATGTTGCAAATGTAGCGTTGGCGGTAAAACCGGCTGATTTAGAGGCACTAAAGGCGGCTGAACTGGACGGAAAAACATTGGAAACCGTATTGAATGAAAAAATTTCAAAAATCGGAGAAAATATGACACTTCGTCGTTTTGCGGTAGAAGAACAAGCAAACGGAGCTATTGTAGGTTATGTTCACGGTGCAGGAAAAATCGCCGTATTGGTAAATATGGAATCTTCCGCATCAGCTGACAAGTTACAAGAATTGGGAAAAGACATTGCAATGCAAGTTGCGTCTATGAACCCGAAATATATTTCCGGAGATGATGTAGACCCAGAATACATTGCACATGAAAAAGAAATTTTGATGGCACAAGCTATTAATGAAAATGAAGAAGAAGCAGCAAAAGGAAAGAAGAAAAAACCGGTTGAAATTATCGAAAAAATGGTTGTAGGAAGACTTCAAAAAGAATTGAAGGAAGTATGCTTGTTAGAACAAGTATTTGTTAAAAATTCCGACTTCACAGTAGGACAAGTTGTTAAGAATGTGGAAAAGGAAGTAGGAAATTCGATTAAAGTTTCTTCCATCGTTCGATTTGAAGTGGGAGAAGGGCTTGAGAAGAAAGAAGAAAACTTTGCGGAAGAAGTTGCAAAACAAATGGGAAATTAATTTGTAGAGCTTTTAGCAAAACATATAAAAAAGCCTTTGGAGAATTTTTGTTTTCCGAGGCTTTTTTCTGTTTTTTACAAGCATAAAATTTTTTGGAAAATTTTTATTTTTGAATAAATCAATTGAAAAAGGGTAATTATGTTACAAACACATTTTGTGAAAATTAAAGTTCAAGGGGGAAATGAAAATGCAAAAGTATGTATGCAGTGTATGTGGTTACATTTATGATCCGGCAGAAGGGGATGCCGATGGAGGAATTGCAGCGGGAACTTCCTTTGCTGATTTGCCGGATGATTGGGAATGTCCTAATTGCGGTGTGAGCAAGGATGATTTTGAACCGGAAGAAGACTGATTATTTTCTAAAACAAAAAAGCCGAACTTTCTATATGATATAAAAAGTTCGGCTTTTTTGTTTTCAGGAACGTATCAAAGCATCATCACCAAATGAGTTGTAATTATTCACCCACAACTTGATTTTATCCTTATCGGGAATACCGTATTTCTTAGCAACTACTTTCACCATTTAGATAAGTAGTAACAATTTCCTTTTTTGTTTCATAGCTATATTTCGCCATTAAAAAACCGACCTCCAATCATTAGATTTTTTGGTCTAACTTTTGGAGGCCGGTAACACCTACGGTACTTTTCATATACTATTATACATATAAATCTTATGAAAAATAGAATCGAGATTATTTTAGAAAATAAATCTAATCCATATAATTTTCCAGTTGTTTTAAGATGGTTTCATTTTCAATGTTGCAGGCAATGATAATTTCGATTTCTCTTTCATTTGCAAGTGCATCTACCATATTTACAAAATCAACAACATTTTCATCTATTGAACCGATAATTTTGTCTAAACTGTCAATGTAGATTTTTTCGATGTCATAATTTGCACTTAACAGACCGCAAAGCAAACCATATATAGAATTTCTGGTGTCAATTTGAAATTCTTCTGTGGAGATAAATCTTACATCACGATGTAATTGATGTAAATGTTTGGAAGTCGGTTCGATAAAAGCAATTTCTCCTTTTGTGATTTCAACCTCTTGATTAGCCATTTCCAACATCTGTTTTGTCTTGCCGCTACCTGCTTCACCTAAAAGTAATCTTATCATTAAAAAAACCTCCTTAAAAAATTTAAATGTTATTTATACTAAGTTATACAACGATAATTTGAAAAGTTATCGATATAAATTGGAATTATCTAAAATACGAATTCTTTT
>JBGZJG010000099.1:0-29147 GCA_041848665.1 Filifactor sp. | reverse complement strand
TCTATCTGTCTATCTGTCTATCTGTCTAAAAGATTATACCACAAGGCTTCCATCTTCTTCAACTCCATTTTTACTTTGTTATGAATATCTGCTAAAATTACTTCTTCTTTCTTACAACTCCATATTTCGGACATTCTATTTTTTATCAAACTTTATGGCATAAACATTTTTTTATCAAGTTGATTTTTAAAACGGCTTGTCTCTCAAAGTCTTTTTTGTTAACTGCCTTGTGTATCAACATTGGTATTACATTGATTTATTACATACACGACGATTAAAAACAGCAAAACTGTAATACTTCGGCAAATGAACTGTCGATATTTTATAAACCTATTTCATTCAACAATTTTTTATGATATTACAACTATTGCATACATTTTGCTGTTTTTTAATACATTCTTTGGATTTTACTATACCATAAAAAAAGGTTTTTTCCTATGGTATATTTGTGTCATTTTTTATTGAATATAATTTTTCAGATGAATATTCATTAGGTATTCTTTTTTTCAATTTTATTTCCTTCAGTCTCTTTCGTTTTCAGATACACTGCGGTATAAAATCCAATTTTCCTTAAAAAAATATAACTCGGTATTTCTAAAAATTTTTTACAGTTAGCAAAACAGGCACTTTCGAAGCTCCGAAAACGCCTGTTTTATACTCATATCACAAAACAATATTATTTTTCTATCATGTTAGTATGCAAGTTCATAAACAAGGCTGCAAGCTGTGCACGTGTCGCACCCGACTTAGGCTCAAATTTTCCCGAATCGGTTCCGTTTATAATGGATTGAGCATATGCCCAACACACAGCGTCTACAGCATAATCAGATATCTTTGAGCTGTCACTGAATTGCGCAACAGAAGTTGTTGCCGAGGTATCATAGCCTTTGTATTGCATATATCGCATGATAATGCTCACAAGTTGTTCACGGGTGAGTACATTATTTGCTCGGAATGTTCCATCCGCATAGCCTACAACAATATTTTCCTTTGCAGCCCAATTAACTGCCTTTGCATAATATTCCGTTCCTTTCACATCGGAAAAATGCACCCCTTCCGATGCAGGCATTTTTTCCATACGATATAATATTGTGACGAGCATTCCACGTGTTGTATTCGTGTACGGAGAAAAGCGTTTTTCACTGACTCCTTCCATTAAATTTCTGCCGAATACAAATTCTACTGCCTGATAGAACCAATCTGTTCTTTTCACATCATCAAAATTCATATCGGAATGGGACGGCTGTACTTGTTTTTCGGCAAAAACTTTAACATCAGCCTGCGGCTTAACAGACCCCGAATGGTCATTTTTACGCTCTTTATCCGCTTTTTTTGATTTCTCAGGCTTATTGTCACTATTGGAATGCACAATCTTTTTCCAATTTGCCTTAAAGGTCAAATCTCCCGTAGTTCCCACAGCTATCTCAAGTTCACGATTTAGTTTGTTGTCTGTTATACTGCTCCATCCTATAAATTGGTAGCCTTTCTTCGTAGGTGGTGTTATCTTCAGCGGCAAATTTTCAATCGTATATGTTTTTTGATCTTCTTTCACTCCGTCATCAAGTTGATAGTCTATTTGATAACTTATCGGCTCATATTGTGCAAATACACTCACGTTGTCCGCCGGCATCTTAAATGTCTTACCAACGATATCCGTTTCATGTTCATCTACGGTATAATACAATCTTTTCAGCTTATATCCTACCCTATCTGCCGCAATCACATTGATGGTATCTCCCATGTATGCGGAAATTATTGTCTTTGCTTCACCGGATGCAGTCTTATTCACACATTGTAAATGCTCTTCTTTACAATCTACACGATATATCACTTTTGTAAACTGCGGTTTTAAAACTGCATTGGTATTTAACATAACGAAACTGATTCCACCTTGATTGATATTAAGTTCCGTTTCTGTGCCTGCAACACGCAGTATCAATTTATTAAGCATATAGCCTTTATTTGCCTGAACCGAAACTTTAACTGTTTCTCCCGAGAGTACTCGAACAGGTGTTGCGGTAACAACTCCGCCCTCGCTCGGTTCTATTGTAACGTTAAATCTATCCGCAAAAACAAAATGATCCAGTACAGGCGGTTTTGTAATATCACTCCAATAATGTTCCGCCGGTCCACCTATCGTTCCAACTACGGCTACTCCGTCTTGTAAAACTGCATTCGTATTCGGAGAAACGGTAACATCAACGGATTTTGCTCTTCCTTTGCGTGTTTCATCATTCTTATACGGTTTAATCATCGCACCGCCTTCCAGCCACGCTTTATCCGTTGCAATTTCTCCGGTACCGTCAACACCGTTTCCACCGTTTCCAATTTCTTCATTACCGTAAAATCCGGAACCGCCCATTGCAATCAGCGTTCCGTTGCCACTGACCTTACCGTTGTTTTTCAGCACAACTCCTGCTCCACCTACTGTTGTGAGTGCTTTATTGCCGCCGCCGAACACAGCAAGTACGGCACCGTCGGCAAGATTTGCATCTCCTCCGTCAATTTCAAGTGCCGGCTGTCCCGGACGTCCGGTAGCCGCCTCATCGCCTTTGATAAATACCTTTCCCGCTACCGTAACCTTGCCTTTCATCAACACAACGGGATTTGTATTCTTTCTTGCCTTATTGCCGTTTGCAAGGTAGTTACTGTTTGAATATATCATCGCATTTTCAAGTTTTGCTCCATCATGCAAAATCAACTGTCCGTTGATTGATGCACCTGTTTTAAACATTTGATTATGTGCATCATAATTCATCGAAAAAGTTCCGCCACGTTCAACCTCAATAATGCCGTGCACGGACGTGTCATCAAGAGAAAGTTTCGCTCCGTCTTTCACTACAATTTTCACACTGCTCAAAGGCTGCACATTCACAAGTGTTACAGACGCTCCTGACGGAATTATCAAAGTTTGAGTAGGGATAGGCAATGCATTATCATCCCTTTCAATCGCACTTCCCAAGTAACCGTACGTACCTGATGTATGAGAGCCGAACCACGCCCCGATTTCCTTAGGCATGGTAACCGTTTCGTTCTCTCCGCCGAACTTCGTAATTCTCCACGGTTTCATATCATATTTATAATAATTGTTGTTCGGAAATTTTTCCGCATATTTGAGTTGCAGCCTGTCTGCCAGCGTTTCGTCTTCGCCGAACACTTCAAATATCAATTCATTGGTCTTGACAGTTCTGCCTTTGGTATCAACTACTTCGGCAAAAATTTTGTATTGCCCGGCTTTTTTCGGAACACCCTGTAATGTAACGGCACCGCTAATCGTGCTATATACAGGTTTCATGCCGCTTTCTTCAGGCGAAATCTTTATCTTACTTTTTTGCGTATCAAACCTTACCCCCGGAAGATGTGCTGCATTGACCCAATTCTTTTCAGTAGGTTCTGCATCCTTATCCATAAGTGCCGCTTGCACCTCAACATTGCTGTTTTTATTAGATGTAATGGAACCGGTAGCGCCGGAAATTGCATCATATTTTTGCTGTCCTACCATTGCATGCTCAAACGCTCCTACAAGTCTTACATGCAACTTTTTCTGATCTGCCGGTGGTTCTTCATTTCCGGTTTCATCATATTTTTTTACTTCAAATTCACGACTTCCGTTTTTTGTAACGATTAACTTCAAATCTTCATAACCGACTGCTTGGATAAGTATCACATCTTCTTCCTTAAGAATACCCTCACCCGAGCCGTCAAAAAAGACATTATTTTCCTCCACTGCATATGCTTTATTGGAACCGAAAAGTGCAATTTTCGTTTTTTTCTCTAAAGCCAACCCATTTACATTCAAAGAACTTATTGAAGATACATAATTACTGTCCCCGACAAAATCTATAACTTGATATTGATCAAAACCACCTTTACCTATATATCTCGATGTAAAATTCGGTGCCGGTTTCAGTGTCGGTGAAGATAGTTCTTGCAGCAGCATCGAAGATACAGATGATTCTTGCGGTACAGGTTGTTCCGGTAACATCGGCTGTTCCGACGGTTCTGACGGTTCCTCCGAAGTCGTTTCCTGTTCGATTTCAAATTCTTCGTCAGATATTTTTTTTATTTTAAAATGCAAATCTTCATATCCGTTTGCAACGATACAAATATCTTTCCCTGCCATACTTGCTAAACCGTTTTTGCTATACCCCACAAATTTATTTCCTTGTATTGTATAGTACTGAGCAGTTGATGTATTCCCATATTCCATACGATATGGTTGTATATCCCCAACTTTTACAAAAGTTATTGCCTGAGAATAAGCATAATCCTCTCCAAATACAATATTAAACTTGTTACCTGTCATGCCTGATTCCGTTGTTATTGTCACAGTTGGTGCCACTTTAACTACATCTGCTGAAATCGGCAAAGGCAAAATACCAATTATCATACTCAGACACAGAATAAGTGACATAATACTCTTTTTAACTTTCATTTCTACCTCCTAAAATTTTTCAACATAAAAAAACTAATAGATTTTTACAATTAGTTGAATATGATTATCTTTATTATACTATATGTTTATTTTCATTACAATGAAACTTTCATTTTTTTATATTTTTTGTTACGTCTATAAATGCTTTCATATATTTATTGAAATTTTATATTAAATGTCCTCGTTGTTTAACCTAACTAACATGTTTCTATATTATTAGCACAACAAATTTAAATCTTTCATTAAAGATATACATTTTTACACACAAAAAAAACAGAGCTCTTTCTGATATATACCTTCCTTACCGGTTTATCCGGTAAAGAGGTACATATCAAAAATTGCTCCTTATATAACATATCATTTGTTTTATTTTGTTCTTATTCTCCGAGCATTGCCTCAGCGAACGATGTTGCATCAAAGGTTTGCAAATCATTAATTTGTTCGCCTACTCCGACAAATTTGACTGGAATTTCCAATTCTTCGCTGATGGCAAGCACAACTCCGCCCTTTGCCGTACCGTCCAATTTGGTCAATATAATTCCGGTAAGCGGTGCAACTTCTTTGAATACTTTTGCTTGGTTCATGGCATTTTGTCCCGTTGTTGCGTCAATAACCAAAAGCACTTCTTTCTGTGCTTCAGGGTATTCTCGGTCAATGACTTTGAATATTTTGCCAAGTTCCTGCATCAAATTTTTTCGATTGTGCAAACGCCCTGCGGTATCACAAATCAAAACGTCTGTATTTCTTTTTTTTGCAGCATGAATACCGTCAAAAATAACCGCTGAAGGGTCCGCTCCTTCTTGATGTTTGATAATCTCAACACCGGCACGTTCCGCCCAAATACTGAGCTGTTCCGCCGCTGCTGCACGAAAAGTATCTGCCGCTGCCAAAAGTACGGTTTTTCCCTGTCCTTTTATTTGATGCGCCAATTTTCCGATGGAAGTTGTCTTTCCGACGCCATTTACTCCGACAACAATTAAAATTGTCGGAGATTGTTCAATAGTTAAGGGCCGTTGATGTTCTTTCAGCATTTCTTCTACCACAAGTTTTAATTCCGGTTTTACTTTGGACACATCATCAACATGCTTATTCTTCAAATTCTCACGCAATTTCTCAACTATTTTTACAGTGGTTTCAAAACCGACATCGGAAGTAATCAAAATTTCTTCCAACTCTTCGAGCATATCGTCATCAATTTTGGTATAGTTGCCAAGCATAATATCAATTCTTCCGGTAATGTTCTTGGTCGTTTTGGTAAGTCCTTGTTTTAATCGAGCAAAAAAACCTATTTTTTCGGTTTTTTCTTCCTCTTTCACATCGGTATCTGAAAAAAAGGCAGTCTCTTCCTCCGCAAGGTCTGTTTGCAATTCTTGTAATTGCTCTATATCGTCATTTACCTCTATTTGCTCAAGCTCTTCCGTATATTCTTCGCTTATATTCAGTGAGACGGCATGTTCTTGTATTTCTTCAATCGCTTCTTCCCCTGTTATTTCAGAGGAACTGCAATTTTCTACTTGCATATTTTCACTGTCTGTTTGCTCCGGCAACATGTCTTGCTCGGTGTTTTCTTCTTTTTTATTTTTTTCACTTTCCTGCAAAATTTCTTCTTTTTTTTCTTCTTCTTGTTTTCCAAATCCGAACCATTTTTTGAACATTGTTTTACTCCTCTTTCTGTCACTTTATTGTTTTTTCGTTATTCTATTTCTTCATTTTGTATGCAAAGCGGCTACTCTTCTTCGATTTTCAATAACTTTATCGTATTCTTGCCCTACTCTTCAATAAAATCTCCCGCCTGTTCCAATTCCATACTGAGAAGTTTTGAAATCCCTTTTTCTTCCATGGTAACTCCATAAATATATTTTGAAGATTTCATTGTGCCTCGTCTATGCGTAATGGTAACAAACTGAGTATCTTTTCGCATATGCTGCAAAAATTCATTGAAACGATAAACATTCGCATCATCCAAAGGTGCATCAATTTCGTCCAAAAAACAAAACGGAGAAGGTCGTCTCATCAAAATAGCAAAAACAATCCCGATTGCGGTAAGTGCTTTTTCTCCGCCTGACATTGCCGCAATGCTTTTTAGTCTCTTGCCAGGCGGCTGTGCTTTAATTTCAATATCACTGCTCAACAAATTATTTTCATCGGCAAGCACAAGTTCTGCCGCTCCACCTTTTCCAAAAAGCTCCCGAAAAGTTTCCTGAAAGCACAAATTGATTTGGGCAAATTCTTCTTTGAATTCTTGTGCCATTGTTTTTTTCAATTCCTTGATAATATGTTCCGTAGTAGACAGCGCCTCTGTTAAATCCTGCTTTTGCTCCCGATAAAACTCATATCGTTCTTTTACCTTCGCATATTCCTCTATCGCATTCAAATTGACATTGCCCAAACCTTCTATTTTTCGTCTGATATCCTGAATATAGCTTTTTTTTGTATTTGCACTCTCATCAACAAATTCTTTGATATCCTCCATCTCAAGCATATATTCTTCCTGCAATTTGGAATTGTAATTATCAATAATAAGACGATTTTTATTCAATCTTTTTTCCAACTCAAAAATTTGTTTCAATTTTTCAGGTTTGTCCGCCTCAAGTTGCTTTTTTTCTACATCCAAAGCATCTCGTAATTTCTTTTCTTCGGCAAGTTCTTCCGTCTGAGCGGCAAGATTTTTGACGAGAAGTTCTTTTTCTTCTGCAATCTTGTCTATCTCAAGGCAAATTTGCTGTTCTTCCCTTTGCAGTTGCTCTATCCTATTACGATTATCTTCTTGCCGATTGTTTCTGTCTTCTACCTGTCGCTGCAATGCCCACAGATTATCACTCTGAATTTTTAATGCATGTTCAATTCCTTCGGTTTCGGCATTTAATACCGTAACCGCCGTTCGCAATTCTTCCAAGCTACGATTTTGTTCTCTGTGCTTTTCACTCTCCTGCTCTCTTTGACGGTTTTTTTCTTCTATTTCTCTATTTAACTGCTCAATCTGCAAGTTGCAACCATCTATCAAGTTTCGA
The DNA here is from genome assembly GCA_041848665.1 of Filifactor sp. Taxonomy (GTDB): domain Bacteria; phylum Bacillota; class Clostridia; order Peptostreptococcales; family Filifactoraceae; genus Filifactor. Next base: position 21,701 of record JBGZJG010000099.1, on the reverse strand, counting down.
TAGTCCTCTTCCTTACGAGCAAGTTGCATTAATTTTTCTTTGCTGTCTTCTTGAAGTGAAAGGTTTTCTCGAATTTTCGTTTGAATTGCCTGTTCTTCCCGATTTTTATCCTGCAAAATAAGATTTTTTTCATCCAATTGGATTTTTAACTGTTCTATCTCTTTTTCGATGGTTCCGATAAGCATTTTTTGTTCTTCTTGTAGATTAAGAAGTTTTTGTTGTTCCGCCTTTATCTTTGCATATTCCGAGGAAATCTCCCGAAGCTTTTGTTCGTGCTCTCTACGAACTCTTCGGTTGGTCAAAAGATTGCTCTGTGCAGAGCGATACCCTCCTGTAACGGAGCCTCCTGCATTAAAAATATCTCCGTCCAAAGTAACAACTTTATAACGAAAATGATATTTTTTTGAGGTGGCAATCGCACTGTCAATATCGGAACAAAGAATGGTTCTTCCAAGCAAATAACTTGCCGCAATGCGATACTTTTCGTTCGTTTTCACAACGGTATCCGCAAACAGTTCTCCACTCAAATCAGGTTTTGACGGCTTTAAGTTTTCCAAAGGGAGCATAGTCACTTTACCGAGTTTTTTCTTTTTCAAAAATGAAATAGCCTCTTTTGCGACAAAATTGTCATCCACAACAATATTGTTGATGGCAGCTCCCAATGCCGCCTCAATCGCCACTTCGTATTTTTCATCTGTTTGAAAGAGGTTTGCGATTACATCATGAACACCTTTCATCCGACTGTCTTTCATAATTCCTTTGATTGCCATTGGCATTCCCTCATAATCCTGCTCCATACCTGTGAGCATTTTTACCTTGGATTGTAAGGTACTTTGTTCTACGCTTTTTTCATGGCAACATTTTGTGACTTCGTCCAATTTCTTTTGTATCTCCCAAGCTTCTTTTCGACAAAGAAGAAGGTCACTTTCCTTTGCCTGCTTTTTACGAAGAAGGTCTTTGAGTTGCTCCTTTTCCTGTTTAATAAAGGAAAGAGTTTCTTGTTTTTGCTGTTCCAAAGTTGTGAAATTCAGCTGTATTTTTTCTTCACTTGCTCGCTCCTGCAAAATTTGTTCCTGTACGTTTTCAAGCTTAAATTCCGCTCTGCTTTTTTCGTTTCTTGCCTCAAGCATCAATTTATTTTTTTCACTTAAAGCCACTTCCAAACGGCGTACCTCTGCCGAAAAAGAGCTTTCTTCCTCGCTAAGTTCGGTAAGCGCTTTCTTCTTTTGCTCTCTCTCATTCTTTTTATCTTGCAAAACCGTATATTGTTCGTGTTTCTCCCGCTCCAAACGTTCGATTTCATTTTTTAAATGCTCCGCCTCTTTCTTACGGTACTCCTCTTGGGTGTAAATGGACGAAATCAACTCTTGATTACGAAGAATATGGCTCTCCAATTCTTTTTGTGTCTGAAAAAGCGTTTGATTTTCCGTTTCCATGTTACGGATAAGAAGAGTTCTCTGCTCTATCTTGTCCAAAATGTCTTCCCGTCTTTCAGAAAGAAGTTCTTCTGCACGCTCTGCTTGCTTTTGCTGTTCTTCCAATACGGCAACTTGTTTTCCGTCTTCCTCCAAGGCATCCAAAATACCTTCGGTTTCTCTCCAAATCAAATTAAGTTCGGAACGTTTGAGTTCCGCTTTGAGCGCAAAATATTCTTCTGCCTTTTGTTTTTCTCTCTCCAAAGGCAAAACTCGTCGCTCAATTTCGGTATATACATCTTCAATGCGCTCCAAATTTTCTTTTACACGCTCAAGTTTTCGCTCATTCTCTTCCTTTTTATAACGATAGCGGGTAATTCCGCAAGCCTCTTCAAATATCTTGCGTCTCTCAACGGAACCGGCATTGATAATTTCATCCACTTTTCCCTGTCCGATAATGGAGTATCCTTCCCGTCCGATACCGGAGTCCATAAACAATTCTCTGACATCTTTGAGACGACAAACCTTGTTATTTAAATAAAACGTGCTTTCTCCGCTCCGATATGCCTTACGACGAATACTGACTTCTTCGTAATCAATGTTTAAGGTTCGGTCGCTATTGTCAAATAAAATCTCAACCTCACACATATTCATCGGTTTCTTATATTGTGTTCCGGAAAAAATAACATCTTCCATTTTTTCTCCACGAAGAGTCTTGGCACTTTGTTCGCCCAAAACCCAACGGAACGCATCCAGCACATTGCTTTTTCCGCTGCCGTTCGGTCCTACGATACTTACCAAGCCATCAATCGGAAAAATAATTTTTGTTTTATTATGAAAGGATTTAAATCCTTTTAATTCGATTGATTTTAATTGCAACGACTTACACCTCAACAATTATTTTTTTCATACAAATCATTCTATCTTGTGAATTTCTACTAATCAACCTATGCAAACACTTAGATTATAAAAATCTACGGTTCTATTATAATTTATAAACGTATGCATATTCAAAAGCAAGATTATCTGTAATATTTCAGAAAAAGACAGCTTATAATTTCTTGTTCGGGAAAAGACTGTCCCAAAACGTCTATATCTTCTCTTTTTTCTCCGATTATTTTCAACTTTACTCCATATTTTTGCAGAAAATACGAGATAACGCTTTTACGGTTGCCAATCCATTTGGAAACAGCTTTGTCGGGAACTCTTATATCCAAAACGCTTTGCTTTTTTAATTGCTCCAAAACTTCAAATCTCTGTTTGCCAAATCCTCTACCGCTTTCTCTCACATGGCAAAACAACAATTCTTCCAAAAAATCTCGATACATTGCCGAAAAAACCATTTCACCAAATGCCGCATGAAAAGGCCCTCCAAGTACAGATTTCCCCGATTGAATTTCTTCCGTAGCCTGAAGCCCCATTCGAATAACTGCGATATGATGCTGCGCAAACAACACCTTACACTTTTTTGCAACCTCAACTGCCCGTTCCACACTCCAAGGAGCATACTGCCCCCGTCTCATCTGATTTGCAAGTTCCGTATCTTCTACCACCAAAGTCGGATAAATCCGAACGATATTCGGTTTCATTTCGACAAACTCATGTGCAGTAGCAATGGATTTTTCCTCACTGTCTCCCGGCAATCCAAGCATCATTTGAAGTCCCAAGGAAAATCCCGCTTTTTTGATTTTTTCCGCACTGAAAAAAACACACTGTTTATCATGCCCTCGATTACTCTTTTGGAGAACTTCCTCGTCCATCGACTGAACACCCAATTCGATTATTTGAACCCCGAAATTTTTCAATTCTTCTAAAACGGCATCATCAATACAATCCGGTCTGGTTGATATTCTAATATGTGCAACTTGCAGACAGTTATCAATATAGCATTTTGCCAAAGTCAAAAGCTGCCTTCGTCGATTTTTTTCAATTGCTGTGAAACTTCCGCCAAAAAAAGCAATCTCATAGGATGTATCTTTTCTTTGCTCCGAAAGATACGTTTCGATAACCTCTCTTGCTCTATCGACATTCATATCTTCGGTAATTCCGGTAATTCTCCTTTGATTGCAAAAAACACAATCGTTTGGACAACCCTTGTGCGGAACAAAAATCGGAATGGTCACTTTATTTTTCACTTAAAATCTCCAATGCTCGACAAGCAGCCTTCTTTTCCGCTTCCTTCTTACTTCTTCCCTCGCCTGTCGCTACCCGTTTCTTGTCAATCATGAGCTCTACCGTAAATACCTTGCAATGGTCCGGACCGCTTTCTCCGATAACATTATATTCTATCATTCTGCCGGGCTGTTGCTGGATTAATTCTTGTAACTGTGTTTTATAATCTTTGTCAATTTTTCCCGCCGTCGCATTTTTGATTAAATCTTCCATATAACGGAAGATAAATCCTTCCGCCGCTTTCATTCCTCCATCCAAATAAATTGCCGCAATAATTGCTTCAATGACGTCCGCCAAAATCGAACTTCTTTGACGTCCGCCTGTCATTTCTTCTCCCTTGCCCATGTATAGATAAGCACCGGCATTAATTTTTTGTGCAACGATATGCAACGTGTCCTCACATACAACCGTTGCTCTTATTTTGGAAAGGTCACCTTCCGGCAAATCTGTACGATATTGAAACAGATACGTACTTACGACAACACCCAAAATGCTATCCCCCAAAAATTCCAATCTTTCATTGGGGCGTAGTTTTTTATTGCGATTTTCATTAATATAAGAGGTATGCGTCAATGCCTCCCGCAATAATTTCTCGTTGGTAAATGTGTATCCGATTTGATTTTGAAACTCTCTAATGGACTTCATCTGCTCTCCTCACTCCTTTTTTTGATAATCACACAAATACCGTTTATATGATTATCAAAAAAGGCTGTATTCAGCCTCTTTTTTCTTATTCATTTAATTTGCAAAGGGAAACTTCACAAAAAAGTTTCCCTTCATATGCCATCATGTCTATGCTGTCTTAGTCTAAAGCTTCTTCCTCTACGCTGTCAATCAAAACATTGTCACATTCCGGACAATGAATGGACAAACTGTCATCTGCCAATTCTTCTTCACTTACTTCTACTTCCGTACCACAGTTCGGGCAAGTCATTTCAAGATAATCTTCGTCATCGGAAAAATCGTATTCATCATCCAATTCGTAAAAATCGGACTCCAAATCAGCAAGATCTTCATCTACGGATTCTACATATTCTTCCAATTCATCTTGATTTTCTTGAAGTTCCACCATTGCATCGGAAAATTCGCCCAATACATCAATTAATTCCAAAAGAAGTCTTCCTTCTTTTGTTTCTGTGGAAATGTCCATCCCATCGCACAACCCTCTCAAATAAGCAACTCTTTCATACAAATATTCCATGCTCATCTCTCCTTTATTATGATTCTATTGTAAAAATGGACAGGCCATTTCATACCCTTTCTTCAAAAAAACATCTAAAGATTATTACACACGAGAAAGGTATTCTCCCGTTCTGGTATCAATTTTGATTTTATCTCCTTCATTAATGAACATCGGCACTTGAATATTCGCTCCTGTTTCTACAACCGCATTTTTGGTTACATTGGTTGCCGTATTACCTTTTACACCCGGCTCTGTTTCCGTTACGGTCAATTCAACAAAATTCGGTGCATCCACCTGGAATGCAGTTCCTTTATAAAAACGAATAACCACTCTGTCATTTTCTTTTAAGAAACGAATTGCATCTTCCACTTGTTCATAGTTCAAAGGAATTTGCTCAAATGTTTCACTATCCATAAAATAGTACATTTCCCCATCATTGTATAAATATTCCATTTCCTTTGTTTCAATTGGCGCCGGTGGGTATTTGTCATTTGGATTAAATGTTTCTTCTCTCAAAACTCCCGTAACCAAATTTCTGTACTTTGTACGAACAAACGCTGCCCCTTTTCCCGGTTTTACGTGTTGAAAATCCACTATCAAATAAGGTTGTCCATCCATCTCAAAAGTAATACCTTTTCTAAATTCTCCTGCTGAAATCATTCATTTCCCTCCATTAATTTATTTATCAACCCTTCCGGTCGGAATATCCGACAGCAAGAACAAGTTTTTTAACGACTCTCATGCAACTTCTTTCCCAAAAATAAAGCACGCTCAAAATATCATTTAACAATTCTTCCTTTGTATGCATGACAAAATAACAGAAAAACCTTTCCTATTATTATATTACCATATTCGATACCATTTTTGCAACTTATAAGGCAAGCAATTTTCACTCATTCTATTTTACAAAAATAACCTCCCACTTATCTTTTTTAATTCCTTAAACAAATACAAAAACTCATTTAAACATTTTTATTCATGCTGCTTTCAGTAAAAACAACAATAGGATTTCATGAAACAGATTGCCTACTGATACACATTTCTTTCTTGATTACAGAGCGAATTTGTTTGGGAACCATATAAAGTGTCTCATCTATACTATAACAATGCTCTGAAGACTATACTAAAATTAAAAAAATAAAAAGCAGAGGATGCTAAGATAACTCCAAAAAGTTGATTTTTCCGTTCCCACTTTCTAAGTTCTTTTACATGCTCTACTTTTTATTTTTCTGCGTGTCTTACAACACGACTTCCGTTTCATGTTTTTTTTCTCGTCCCATAAGGTTTTTTACCGCATCTTGTACGGAGCCGTCATGGAACAACACATGATAAATAGCTTGTGTAATAGGCATTTCAATTTCTTTTGCCTGTGCAATTTCCGCAATGACTTTGGTAGCGATAATTCCTTCTACCACCATATTGATTTCTTCTTGTACCTGCTTCAAATTTTTTCCTTTTCCAACCAAAATACCGGCACGTCGATTTCTGGAATGCATAGAGGTACAGGTCACAATCAAATCTCCAATTCCCGCCAAGCCGGAAAAAGTCTCCGCTTTTGCTCCCATGCTTGCACCAAAACGTGTTATCTCGGTAATCCCTCTTGTCATGATTGCAGCTTTTGTGTTGTCTCCATATCCTAAGCCATCCACAATTCCGATGCCAAAGGCAATAATGTTTTTGAGTGCACCGCCAAGTTCTGTTCCTATAACGTCTTCATTGACATACACACGCATGTATTCGTTGGAAAACATATCTTGAATTTTTTGTGCAACACAAAGGTCCTTTGAGGCACAGACCAAGGCAGTAGGCATTTTTACCATGACTTCTTCCGCATGAGAGGGCCCTGACAAAACAGCAAACGGATTGCACGGCAATACTTCTTCGACAATTTGCGAACAACGAAGTGCTGTTTCCTGTTCCAAGCCTTTTGATACATTCACAATAATAACCTTGTCATCAATATACTCTTTGATTGATTGTACAGCATTTCGATTTCCTTGCGAAGAAACTGCAAGAATAATCATATCAACGTCATTCAATGCCTCTTTCAAATCATTGCTGAACTGCAACCGAGGCGGCAAATCCAATTCGGGAAAATAGCGAAGATTTCTTCCGCTTTTTTTCATATCTTCATACTGTTCTTTTTTTCTCATATACAAAACAGTGGTATATCCGTTGTTTGCCAATGTAACTGCAATTGCTGTTCCCCAACTGCCGGCTCCCATAACACAAATTTTTTTCATAACCTGCTCTCCTTGCCTTTCTGCTTCCTCCTTGTTTTTATTCCAAAAAAAACAGTAATTCATCCGCTGTTTTCTTATATGCAACACACTATACAAATATAATTTTGTATTATTTTATCTTTTCGCCTATCTTCCTCTCTGTTCCGCTCATCAATCTTTTGATATTCTGACGATGGGTAAAGAGAATAAAAAGTGCAAATAAGACGGACACCGCAAGCGGAATTCCTTTGCTTCCATAACAAAACATCTGTACGGAAAATAAAACAACTCCTGTCATTGCTCCCAAACTCACATATCGAAAACGATAAATCAGCAAAATTCCGACCAAAAGACCAACCAATACCATAGTCGGCTCGAGCATCATCATTGCTCCGATTGAAGTCGCAACTCCTTTGCCGCCATGAAATTTCAAAAACACCGGAAAAACGTGCCCTATCACAACTGCAAGAGCGCACAAATAACCGATTTCCATTCCGCCCAAGCGATACCCTGTATAAGATGCCACCGCACCTTTCAACAAATCTCCAATCAAAACCGCAACCGCAGCTTTTTTTCCCATATAGCGCAACACGTTTGTCGTTCCCGCGTTGCCTGAACCAACGGTGCGAATATCCACATTTGTCTTTTTCTTTGCTAAGAGGTAAGAAGGTGAGATATTTCCCAAAAAATAGGCGGCCGCAATCATAAACATCACAAGTTTCATGTCATAGATTTCCAAAATTCCCATTTATCAACCTCTCTTTTCCCGCTTAAAAAATACAATCGGCGTTCCCTCAAATCCAAAGTTTTCTCGAATTCGATTTTCTAAATAGCGTTCATACGAAAAATGAAATAATTCTCTATCATTAATAAAAATAGTAAAGGAAGGCGGTTGTACGCTTACTTGCGTAGCATAATAAACTTTAAGCCGTTTTCCCTTATCAGACGGCGGTTGATTCATGATAACCGCTTCTCCTATCACATCATTCAGCAATCCCGTTGCAACACGTCTGTTGGCTTCTGCATAAACATGGTTGATTTTTTCGATAATTTGATGAAATCTCTGACCCGTTTGCGTAGAGATAAAAATAATCGGTGCATACGGCATGAACGGAAGCTCTTCCCGAACGGATTTGGTATATGTTTTGATACTGTTATTATCTTTTTCAATCAAATCCCACTTATTAACAACAATAACAACGGCTTTACCCAAATTATGTGCAATTCCTGCAATTTTGCTGTCCTGCTCCGACACTCCGGTATTTGCATCAATAATCATCAATACAACATCAGCTCGCTCCACTGCGGCATAAGAACGAATAACCGAATATTTTTCAATATTCTCATCAATCTTATTGCGCTTGCGAATTCCTGCTGTATCAATAAACAGATATTTCTGTTCTCCAACATTAAAATATGTGTCAATCGCATCTCTGGTCGTTCCTGCAATCGGGCTGACAATCACTCGTTCTTCTCCCAAAATCCGGTTCAAAATAGATGATTTTCCCGCATTTGGTTTTCCTACAATAGCAACTTTTATCATATCCTGCTGCGCTTCCATATCAGCCTCTTTGGGAAAATGCTCGACGACAATGTCAAGCAAATCTCCTATCCCAAGACCGATGGAAGCGGAAATCGGAAACGGTTCTCCTACTCCAAGCTCATAAAAATCATAAAAGTCTTCCGGCAAGTTTTTATTATCCACCTTGTTTACTACCAAAACGATAGGTTTTTTTGTTCTTCTCAAATACTGTGCAATGTCTCTATCTTGCGGAGTAACGCCATCTTTTCCACTTACAACAAACAAAATTACATCTGCCATATCCATGGCAAGGTCAGCTTGTTGTCTCATTTTCGCCGGAATGACACCTTCCGTCTGCGTATCAATTCCTCCCGTATCAATTACGGTAAAATACTTTGACAGCCATTCCGCCTCTGCGTAAATTCTATCTCGTGTTACTCCCGGCGTATCTTCTACAATCGCTATACGACTTCCTGCCAATTTATTAAACAATGTAGATTTTCCCACATTCGGCCTTCCAACAATCGCAACAACAGGACGCATAAAATCCCCCTTCTTCTCTCTAACATATCTCTTTCAAATTCTTTCTAAAAAAACAATTCATCTTAAACCCATGCGACTTATCAAACGAAAGCATGTATTTCTTTTCATTTCCAATCGTTTTTTGCTCAATACCGTCTTCTATGACAGCATAAAAATCGCAGTTCTTTTTGCAAATACCTTATTAACAGATTGCATCAATCAACTTTTGCAAATCTTCTTTTGCGAAAAAATAGTTTGCATTACAAAACTGACAGTTCAGTTCCGCTTGTCCGTCTTCTTCCAAAATTGCTTGAAGCTCTTGTTTTCCCAAACTGATCAATGCTCTTTCTATTCGTTCTCTACTGCAATCACAAGCATATTGACACGATATTTCCTCTACAAACCGGCAGCCCAAATCCCCCATAATCGTTTCTGCAATTTGCTCCAAATTTTCCGCCTCTTCTATCATATAGGATACGGAAAGAACTCCTTTGAGATTTCTCTCCAATGTTTCGATATCTTCTTGTGACACATCCGGCATTAATTGCACAATAAAACCGCCCGCCGCTTTAACCTGATAATTGACATCAACCAACACGCCTAATGCGACAGAAGATGGTATTTGCTCCGAATTTGCATAGTAGGCGGTCAAATCTTCTGCAATTTCTCCGTTGGTAAGCGGATATTGCCCGATATACGGCTCTTTCAAGCCCAAATCTCGAATAACAACAAGCTCTCCATCTGTTCCGACCGCTTTGGACACATCAAGTTTTTTATCTTCTTCCCGAATAGGCAAATCAATTTGAGGATGACTGACGTAGCCTTTTACCGTCCCTTTGTTATCTGCAACACACACAAGCATCCCCAAAGGACCTCCGCCTTTCACCTGCAAAGTAAGTTTGGCATTTTGCTCCTTCATCATGCTGCCCATCATCGCCGCTGCACTGATACATCGTCCCAAAGCGGCAACCGCAACAGGCGAGGCCGCTTGAATTTTTCTTGCCTCTTCCACCATATCCGTAGAGTCGATTGCAATAATATTTATCGTTTTATTGTCCGAAATCCCTCTGATTATTCTTCCCATAAAATTCTCCTACTTCTATTTTTCATTAAATTCATTTTTTCCGTCTCTCTTTTGTGCAACAAAGAACCAACGTTCACAATGCTCCAAATCCGTAATCGTTCGGTCAAAATCTCCATATACTTCAATATTAACATATCCGCTCTCTTGCAACAAAGTAATTATTTGCTCTGAACGATAAGCTCTTTGCGTTTGTTTTTCTTCATGTCTTGTATAAAGATTACCCTCCTGTTCAAATAAGGTGATTTTCATATCCAAGAGTTTGGTTTCCGGTTCATAGTCATTCTCCCAAAGATATGCCATATCCTCAAAACTCTCTCCAAATACATTATTCCCCAAAATTTGCGAAAGCTTATACTCGGAAGAAATATCAAACACGAAACTTCCTCCCGCTTTGAGCCTTTTATTCAAATACGCAAACAATTTCCTCAGTTCATTTTCTTCCAAAATATAATTGAACGTATCATTGGAAGATAAAATACAGTCGATTTCATAAATCTCAAAGTCCAAATCCCGAATATCCTGCTCCATTAAAATAATGTTTTTTCCAAATTTTTGAAGTTTTTCCTGTGCCAACAAAAGCATCTCTTCCGAACAATCCGTTCCAACCACTTCATATCCTTTTTCCAAAAGATGCCTTGTCATTATCCCGCTTCCACAGCCCAATTCTAAGATGTGGTGTATATCCGGCGTTTTCTCCAAAAACAAAGTTTCCATAAAGTTACACCATTTCAAATAATCAACATCTTCCATCAAACCGTCATAAATTTCGGAAACTACTTCATATGCCACAAACATTCTCCTTTTTTTGAAAAAAGCCCATTTCACAAACGGTCTCAAAAAGAAAATCCACATTCAAACGTGGATTTTATCTCACAAATAAAACCGTATTTCTCTAAAAAAAGTATATTGACAAAGAGACCTTTTCTTTTCTAAATCGTTTTTCATATATCTACATAAAGATACAACTCTTATTTCTTTCTCTTAAGCAAATCAATTTGTTTATGCTTTTTATTTTCAAAAAAACTTATCTGTCTTTATCGCTTACCGCAAATACATACGGCACATTCCTGTAATAATCTCCGTAATTAAGCCCATATCCCACAACAAATTTATCTTCTATTACAAAACCGCAATAATCGGGAACAATACCCACTTGACGTCTGTCCGGTTTGTCCAAAAGAACACAACTTTTCACACTTACAGGATTTTTTGCAGCCAAATGTTCTTTTACAAAATTCATGGTAATTCCCGAATCCATAATATCGTCAACAATAATAACATCATACCCCTCAATCTCAGAAGAAATATCGGCCACAACCTTAACTTTTCCTGTCGTTTCAGTAGAATGTCCATAACTTGAAGCGGTCATAAAATCTATCTTACAAGGTATTGAAATGGCTCTTACCAAATCCGCCGCAAAAATAAAACTTCCTCGCAAAAGAGAGACTACCAAAAGTTTCTTTTCCTTGTATTCTTCCGAAATTTGTTTGCCCATCTCTGCAATCCGTTCTCTTATTTGTTCCTCGGAGCATAATGTCTCCCACTGTTTTTTTTCGATATCCATATTCTTTTCTTCCCCTTTGTCATTTTTTGTATATTCACTCGTTTTATCTGTCAAAACTTTTCTTCACGATTTACGGAAATATCGGTGTCTTTTCGTCTATATCTATCTTCTTGACGGATTTGTTTCAATACCTGCAAAATTTGATTCAGCGTATATTGAATACCAAGCAAAATAATGATAACTGCCGCTACGATAAAAATAACCGCATTCATTACCACATTCGGATTTTCAAAAAGTTCCATCGTTTTTCTCCTCCATGAAACACCCTCGTTCTCGCATCAGTTCCCCTTTATTAAAAAAACTGTTTCAAACACATTCTTTGACCAAAATTATTTTTTTGCCAAAACAGTCTGACGTTCTACTAACGTATACGGCAAATGTATTTTTTTCTCCCCTTGCGGTTCATCTTCTATGATTTTTACCAACGAACGAATAGATACCGCTCCTATATCATACAACGGGTGATGTACCGTTGTAAGTGCCGGTCTTATCAAAGAGGATATCTCCATATCCGAAAAACCTGCAACCGAAATATCTTCTGGCACGGATAGACCGTTATCGCAAATTGCCCCGATTGCTCCGATTGCCGCTTCATCAGAAGAAGAAAAGACCGCCGTTGGACAATGATTGGATTTCAACAATTTTTCCATCAATGAATAGCCGCATTCTCCGGAGGAATCCCCTTGCAATACCATATCCATATCCACATCAATTCCATTGTCTCTCAACGCTTTGCTATACCCTCTGAAAATCGTTGAGGAATGAATGTGATCTTCAATAGAAGTTCTGAAAAATGCAATTTTTTTATGTCCCGCATCAATTAAATACTGTGTCACATCATATGCCGCTCCGAAATAATCTACTCCGACCGAAATGACATCATACTCATCTGCATTTTTGCTGATAAATACGGTGGGTATTCTGCTTTCTTCGATTAACTGCACAATCTTCGGTTCCAACTTCCACGTAATAAAAATAATTCCTGCAACTTGTTTGGAACGTAACAATTCAATATATTTTATCTCTTCTTCCACTTCACCGTAAGAATTGCACAACAACAAATCATATTCATACATTCTTCCGATTTCTTCTATTCCGTTGAGATATTCTCCTATTTTGCTGTTTGAGATATTGGGCACAATAACTCCGATAAACTGACTTCTGCGCATAACAAGGCTTCTCGCCACAGGATTTGGAACATATCCTGTTTCCGCAATTACTTTTTCCACTCTTTCTCTAATTTCGGAAGATACAGGTTTGGAGTTATTCAATACTCTTGAAACCGTCGAAATGGAAACTCCCGCTAATTTTGCAACATCTTTAATCGTAACAATCATGCTTACACCTCCACTTATTTTTTTGTAAAATTCCCCATGTTAAATTTATGATACCTTTTTTCATAAAGAAAAGCAATGGTTTTCCCGATTATTTCTATTTTTTGTCCTCTCTCACTTTCGTAAGATACATTCTGCTTTGCAAATCGGAATTCCTTGATTGGAAAAATAACGCTCATATTCCGTTACAATATTGTCCTTTCTGCTTTCTTCCCGATGCAAATCATAACTCAAAAATACAATTTCATAGTCGGAATGAGACAATGCCTCTACACTAAAATCAAACAATGTACGGTTATCGGTTTTAAAATGCAAAATTGCTTCATTTTTACAAATTCTCGCATACTTTTCAAGCATATCGATGTGCGTAAGTCTACGTTTTGCCTGTCGCTTTTTCTTCCACGGATCGGAAAAATTCAAATAAATCCCGTCCAATTCATCTTTCTCAAAATAATCTTCCAAGAAATGTGCATCTTGTCCCATAAAGCAGATATTTTGTAAGGCTTCATCTTTTGCTCTTTGACAAGACTGGATGAGCAAAGCTTCAATTTTTTCCATACCTATATAAGCATTTTGTTCATACTTTTTTGCCATTTCATACAAAAACTGTCCCTTTCCCACTCCGATTTCAAGAAAAAGTTTTTCTTTTCCCAAAAACTTATCGTTCCACCTTCCTTTATATGCAGATGGATTTTCGAGCAAATAATCTTTTTTAAATCCGTCCAGTTTTTCTTTAAAATCTTTTGGTCTGCGATATCTCATTTTTTTCTCCTTTTCTGCTGCCGCTACTTCATCAACGACACTACATAAATTGTATGTTCTTCTATCCTACGAAATAATTTGTCTCTTCTCCAATCCATATTTGAGAAAAAACAAAAGGTGTTGTTTCTCATACCCAATCCGATATTTCAAAATAAAAATACAAATCTTTCCTAAAATTTCGAAATTAATACTTGAAAAAAGAGAAGTATTGTATTACACTAATTTCGAACAAAATATATTGCGTATTGATAGGAGGTAAGTTGATGATTTTTGAAACTGTACAAGAAATTATTGCAAAACAACTGCATATCGAAATAGATGAAATTTCAATGGATTCTCATTTAAAAAACGACTTGAATGCCGATTCTATCGATGCGGTTGACATCATCATGGCTTTGGAAGATCGTTTCGATATCGAATTTGATGATGAGGATCTTGAGAAATTGGAAACCATAGAAGATGTCGTTGAATACATTGAAAGTCACACATCAGAAGACTCTGAACTCTAAAAGCTTATCAACCGGTAGGAACAAAACAACCGTTGTATTTTCATCCATGTTTAGATGATAACAGTACCCTAAATTTGATGAAATAACTCCTGCATATCCTGCGGGAGTTTTGCTTTTAAAGTGATTTTTTCATCTTCTCTCGGAGAAGAAAAAGAAAGCTCCGTTGAATGAAGTGCTTGCCGTTTGATTTTTTCCGTATTTCCCCCATAAAGTTCATCTCCAAGTATCGGATGGCCGATATATGCCATGTGACAACGCAACTGATGCGTTCTTCCCGTTTTGGGAATTAATCTTACAACCGAAATCCCATTGCCCTCCTTAACAACGGTATATTCTGTAACAGCATCCTGCCCTCCATCAAACACTTCTCTGCGCAAATTTTGTTCTTCTACTTTTCCTATCGGCGCATGAACCGTTCCGCTCTTTTCTTCAAAGATGCCCTCTACAATAGCCAAATATATTTTTTGCATGGTCTGTTTTTGATGTTCCTTTGACATTTGAAAATGTGCATACTTATTTTTTGCAATCAATAAAATTCCTGAAGTATCCCTATCCAATCGACTGATAAATCGTACTCTTTCAAAAATCCCTTCTTTTCGGAAACGATATTCCATAAAATTCAGTAATGTTCCCGTCAAATAATTTTTGGTCGGATGCACCACCAGATACGGCGGCTTATTGACTGCGATAACATCATTGTCCTCATAGAGAATTTCAATTTGCCCTTCTTGTATTTCATACTCGCTCTTATCTGTCCCAAGCTCCACACTGACAATTTCTTCCGGATATACCATATCATGATTTAATCTATGTTCTCCGTTTACTCGGACGGCTTTTTCCCTTTTTAACTCAGAAATCATTCGTATGGAAATTCCCATTTCTTCAATCAAAATCTTTTTCAGTGTATCTTCTCTGTGCGCTTTCCACACCAAGCGATTATAAGTTTGTTCTCCTTTTACCCACATAAGTTCTCCGTTTCAAATAAATGTATTCTTCCTAATTTAGCTCAAAAAATTATCTTTTTTTATCATATCATACTTTTTGGCGAGAATACAAAATTTTTCTCTTCAAAAAACATATCCATTTTAAAAATAAAATTCCAATCAAAAGCGGTATGAATGCGTTGTCAGATTGAGTTTCATTTTGGAATATGATATACTGAAAAGCAAGTTGATACTCAAATTTTACAAAAAAGGATAGGCGGTGTTTCCCTTTTGAAAAAAACTATTTTTATCGTTTATAACGATTATGCATCTTCCGCAGCCATTGCGGAACAACTGAAACAAAAACTTACAAAAGCAGATTTTATTATCCATTCTACCTACACCGGCAAAGAAGATTTGGTCATTACAATAGGGGGCGACGGTTCTTTTATCAAGACCATGCATGATTTTGATTTCCCACCGGTTCCGATTGTCGGAATTAATACGGGTCACTTGGGATTTTTTCAGGACATTGTTCCCGAAAAATTGGATTTATTTATCGAATGTTATCAAAACGGAAACTTCACCATTCAAGAAATTTTGCCACTTGCCGCCATGGTGTATTACAAAGACACCCGCCTCTCCATGAAAGTAGTCAACGATATTGTACTGCGTTCTTCTATGGGAAAAACCGTACATTTAAATTTATCCATCAATGGAAATTTTATCGAATGCTTTCGAGGCGACGGTTTGATTATTTCGTCAACGGCAGGTTCAACCGCTTACAACTATTCAGCCGGCGGATCCATTGTCGACCCGTCCATCAAGACTTTGCAGATAACACCTCTTGCACCTCTAAACACGAATGCTTATCGCTCATTTACGACCAGCATTATTTCTTCTTATGATTCCGACATCGTCATATCTCCCGATGCCAATTATTGTGATTATACCTCTGTGATACGTGACGGTGTGCAAAAATATTACAGCGGACTGCGTGAAATCGTTGTTACAACATGTAAGCAACCAATTCATCTCGTGCGTATGAAAAATTACGAGTTTTGGAATAAGGTAACGGATAAATTTTTATAATCGGAAAGGAAATGCCATGAAAATCGGTTTTATCAGTGATACACACGGCTCTGTATTCTATCTGAAAAAAGCTCTTTCTCATCTTCAAAATTGCGATATACTGTTACATGCCGGAGATATATTGAGTTATGGCGGATACCAATCAGAGCCTATTATTGATGTATTAAATGACTTGCATAATATTTTCTTTGTGCGTGGAAATACGGATCGCTCCATTGATTTTTCTTTTTTGAAACATGAATTTTCTCATGACAGTCGCCTTATTCAGTTGCAAAATCTCCGTATCTTTATGACGCATGGCGATATTGCTCCATTTGAAAGTTTATTCCAAACCGCCAAAAAAGAAAATGCCGCTATTTTTGTCTACGGACATACCCATCGTGCAACCTTAATGAAAAAAGAAGGCTGTATCATCCTCAATCCCGGAAGCACATCTTATCCGAGAAACGGAATTCATTCCTGCTCCATTTTAGAACATGACTTCATAAAGTTGATTGATATTGAAACCGGTGATATATTCGGAAAAATGAAATTCCATTTCTAAAAAAATTATTCCAACGATTGGTATTGATACGAAGATATGGGAAAAAGGATACCTCATAGAACATGGCTTTTCTTATAGCCGGAATGGTTGTTTCATATAAAATCAATTTTTCCGAATAAAAAAATATTCCCCTTGCAATTTCAATAAATTACAAGAGGAACTTGTTAACTATTTTTTATATGAATCCCTATTTTAAAATAACAGTGTTTTTATTTCAATCTATCAAAAAATACTTTATAGGTCTATTCACGTTTCCTACAAATGAAATTTTCCAAATCGGCAAAGTATCTCCATTCCACATTTCATTCATTTCCATACGTTGTGAACATCTCCCATTCTTTTCGGACTGCAACAAGCAGTACGGATTTTTCAACTCTATGCCAAAACGTCATTTATTTGATAACTTGTTTTGCCATCTCGATTAATTCCTCAGCGCAAACCTCTCCTTGCCCTCCATACAGCAAGCTATACTCCAAGCCATCCTTTTTCCACGAAACAGATGTCATATGCTTTTGAATGACAGTATCGCTCCCATAAGAAATCTCAAGCTCTCCCGCCTCATTCTTTCTCTCATCTTCTTCTGTCAGCTCATAGTTTGGCGGAACAAATTTATATTCCATTTCATATAAGTTTCCTTCTATACTGCCCAAGTCAACTTGAGTAATTCCGGTTTCTCTCTTTTCGTCCTCTTGCTCAAACACTTGTGTTATCATAAAAGAAATGGGGTTCCTTCCATTTTTCGTATCTTGATAGTCCAAAGTTATCTGTTTTGCTGTTTTAATCGCATTTCCACTCTCATCAACCAAATCCGTTGTTCCTTTTCCGTATTCTTGAAATTCATACCCATTGGAAAATTTTTCCAAAAAAGTCGGTACTGCTCCCAAGTCTTTCATCAGTTCCGCATCAGTCGGAATTTTATTTCCCACATGAACTCCTCTGCTGATATATCCCGCCGCTTTTCCAAGTCCGAATACACTTGCCGTCGCACAAATCATAATTGCTGCAATTACAAATACCTTTCTCACGTACTTTGTTTTTTTCATACTTTGCTCCTCCCTATGTTCTTGTTGCACAATCTGCATATAGACATTTTTCTCAAAATTTTTCTCAACTTGCCTGTTTTCGACACTCTGACAGAGCCCATCTTCTAAAAATTTTTCAAATTCATTTTCTCTCATCTTCATGTCGCACTCCTCTCCATTGATTAAACTCTTCTTTTAACAACTTGTTTAATTTCTTTCTTGCCAAAAATAATCTCGATTTCACTGTCCCTTGAAACATTCCTGTTGCATCGGCAATCTCTCTGACGGAAAACTGACGATAATAATACATAATAACCACTATTCTTTGTTCGAATGACAGTTGATTTATCGCACTGCGAATTTTTGCCCCCTGCTCTTTTTCTATCAACGTGATTTCCATATCTTGTTCAAATACATCTTTTTGCTGCGAAAACTCTTCTTTGGGAACTTCACGCTGACTTTTCTTTGCAAATTCCCACGCTGTTCGTATCAAAATTTTATAAAACCAAGAAGAAAAAGCCTGCGGTGTTTTCAAATCCGCCCGTTTCAAATAGATTTTTACAAATGTATCCTGCAACACATCTTCTGCACCATTTTCATTTCCAACAATAAGCAATGCAGTCCGAAATCCTTTCGACGTATACTGACGAACAATTTCGGAAAACGCCTCTTTATCTCCCTGTTGAAACAACTCAACAAGAACTGCAAAATCATCTTCCGGTTTTTTAGAGCTGTTTTTTTCGTTCAAATTGGTTTCCATAAAATTTTTGCAAATCTCATGCTCCTTCCTTGAAAAAATAGTTTTCGCCTCACAAATTCTCTCTTTTGTCTCCATCGTTTATTCTCCCAAGCGCAGTATAAGCTTCTGTATTCTCTGCAACTAAATTGCTAAAACTCCTTACTGTTTACCCTTTCCGACAACAATCTCATCTCTTTAAACGAAATCGACCTCCTCCTTCCTTTATGCAAAATCTATTTGCAACTTTATCTTAAGCGTATCTTCCTCCCCCTGAACAAATAAAATATCTTTGTTTTTTCCTGCACAAACTCCCCCTTTCTTTCCCATCTATCTATAAGAGGAAGTTTTTATCATTTCGGTTTAATTTTTTATGTAATTTTTTGTTTTTTATTTATAACATTAAGTGATATCCATATGCAAATAAATTTATCATTCCGCACAATCCATTTTATCAAAAAACAAACGCAATATTCACTATATCACAAAATCTATCTGATTTATTCGGAAATGGTATCACACACGTTCTTTTCTTAATTTGTTTCATCCAACCCGCCGACCGAAATTTTTTTCATCGGATTTGCATAGTGCTTCCACTCACAAAAATATCCCGTAATTATTGCTTTAAGCCATTCATTTATTATAACGCATAAAAACAACCCTCTTTACCGAACTTTTCATTCTACGATAAAGAGGGTTCCTATCAAACTCTCGAGGCTTTTTCTTTTGCTTGCACCTTACATTCTTTGATTTCAAAATATTGTTTTTTTATCGTTTTTCAATCAAGTCCTGCATTCATAACTTACATTTCAAAAACTATATCTGTTCCTTCAGTTCTTCCATAATCTCCAAAAGGCGGTTCATTATCCCTTCTTCATACGGAGAATGTCCTGCCGCATCAACAAATGTCAAAACGGATTTTGCCAGACGTTTATGAAGTTCATAAGCTCCCGACGGTCTGCAATCAACATCATATCTTCCATGCACAATATAGGTCGGAATATCTTGTATTTTTTGCACACGATTTAAAATATAGTTATCATCTTCCCATGACATATGATTTGCAAAATAATGGCACTCTAATCTCGCAAGAGATACATCCTGTTGTGTACAATCTTTTCCCAAATCGGTAGGCGGTAATAACGTGACAATACTTCCTTCCCAATCACTCCATTTTTTTGCAGCAGCCTTACGAACGTTTTCATCTTTATCGGTTAGTTTTTCATAGTAAGCGGATACCAAATCAGTTTGTTTGTGCTTTTCAATATGTTCCTTAAACGGTTCAAATACATCGGGAAAAAGGTAAGAGGCTCCTTCTTGGTATAGCCACTTGATATCTTCGTCTCGTCCCAAAAAAAATTCCTCTTAATATTAAGCTTTTTACTCTTTTGGGATAAGCAATGGCATAAGTTAACGCCAAAGTAGAGCCGAAACTTCCTCCAAAAACATACCATTTGGAAAGGTTCAGATATTCTCTGATTTTTTCCATATCCTCCACAAGATGAAAAATATCATTCTCTTTCAATTCTGCAAAAGGAGTGCTTTTTCCACATCCTCTCTGATCAAACAAAATAACACGATAATAATTCGGGTCAAAAAAACGGCGACTTTTTTCGGAAATACTCCCTCCGGGCCCTCCATGCAAAAACACGACAGGTTCTCCATCAGGATTTCCACATTCTTCCACATATATAGTGTGCAACTCACTTACTTTCAGAAAATGGTTTTGGTACGGCTCTGTATTCAAATATGGTTTCATCATTTTTATACGAATGAATTTCTCAAAATCCATCCGTTTCCTCCTATCATTCTATTTTTTCAAATGTATCTCTTAAACTTACATATTCCTATGCTGTTACTTTGAACTGTTATTCAAATCAATATGGCAATAACCGTTTGGATTTTTCTTCAAATAATTTTGATGATACTCTTCTGCACGAACAAAATTCTTTAAGGGCTGAACTTCTACTGCAATTTTTTTCGTATAATCTTTTTGCCTTTCCGAAATAAAAGCTTTTATCTCGTCCTCTTCTTCTCCCACAAAATAAATTCCTGTCCGATACTGTATGCCCGCATCTTCCCCTTGTCTATTCAAAGATGTCGGATCAATAATCCGAAATAATGCTTCCATAATCCTTCTCAAAGAAAGCCTGTTCTTATCATATTTCAAATGCACCGTTTCACTATGACCCGTATTTTTTAGTTCATAATACTCCGTTGTTTTCGTTTTACCATTTGCATATCCGACTTCCGTTTCCAAAATCCCTTCCATTAATTGAAAATATGTCTCTACGCCCCAAAAACAACCACCTGCAACATAAATTTCTCCAACATTCACATTTACCTGTTCCATCTATTCTCCCTCTTTTCTTAAAATACTCATTTAACCTTCAAAATGCTCCATCTTATACCCTCTCCAAAACATAAACGCTCTATGTTTCCCATAACTTCCTAAATCGAAAATCCAAAAGACATATTGCCAATCACCTTGAGAAATATAAATATACCATTCGTGCTTACCATTCCAACCACTTTATGAATGTCTATTAAAGTTCTAACGATTTAACACTATGATTTACATTTTGTTTCTATTATAAGCTTTTTATTTAACTCTTCAAGCGATACGAAATATTTATCATTTACATTTCAGTTTGTTTCTATTATAAGTAATTTGCACTTGTTCTCGTGCATAAACCATCTCTGAATTTACATTTCAGTTTGTTTCTATTATAAGCCGTTGTAATTTGTTTTTGTTATTGGAACGGTTTTAGCAACCAATTTTGTCGATATATTTTATTTTGTATTTTTGGGGGCATATTTTTTCATCCTTACTTTTTCATAATACTAAGTTGTTTTGACATTCCAACTACTTTCCTATTTCTGTCAATGATAGACATTTTTTACCTCACTCCACATTGACAGATATATACTTAGTGCTATCTACTCCATAATAGTTTCTCTCTTATATTGAACAACTTACCTCTACACCCTCCACGCAATATTCAACAAAAATATTCCCTTTCCCTATTTATATCTATATTGATTTTCCCTAAATTTATGAAAAATACTCTTCGATTTTATCTAATCTTTTATGT
>JBGZJG010000098.1:0-9190 GCA_041848665.1 Filifactor sp. | reverse complement strand
TTGGTGATCTATTCTTGTATTCTTGCTTGACATAAAGGTACAACGACCTATCCAACTATCAACAATAAAATAGGACCAAGGTATTACTCTCCTTTGAATGGACGATGCCATAGAAAAAAAATCAAATTTACGGTTCTATTATTATTCTAACAGAAAAGAAAGGAGTGTGTGATATTTTATGTTTCAAGGTACATTAATATCATACAAGGATAAATATGCAAGAGAAGCAAAGGCAAGAGTTGGTTTTGTCCGTTCAAGATTTTCGATTGCCGAAATATGATGAGATACCCGATGTTGGACTTTTTTTGGAGCAGACGACAAAGTATATTGCGAAGTATGTTGAACCGTTGCAAGATGTTACAATTACCGGCTCTATGATAAGTAATTATGTAAAGAAAAAAATTATTGCTAAACCAGTAAAGAAACAATATTATACGGAACAAATTGCTTATTTAATTTTTATTGCGATTGCAAAATCAGTGTTGTCTTTGGAAGACATCAACCTATTTATTCAGTTGCAAAAAAAGACTTATGACACAAAAACCGCATATGAATATTTTTGTAGTGAATTACAGAAGGCCATTCCTTATGTATTTGGAATTGGAGAATATCCTGAAGCAAATAAAGAAGATGACACGCATGAAAAAATTATGCTTCGAAATACCGTGATTACGATTGCACATAAGGTATATTTGGATAAGTGTTTTGCTCTATTGCATGAAGAAAAGCAACACTCCGTTATGCTTGTTGAAAAAAGTGAGTAACTATAAGTTGTAAAATAAAGTGAGTAATATTGAAAAAACTTGGCAATTCAAATGGAATGTAGTACAATGAACTCAAGACGGAAGCTTTTAAATAGTATTAAAAAATCAACAGTTAAGGAAAAACGAAAGAAAGGAATGTGATTTCTATGTTGAAACAAAAGGGTAAATTATGTTTGATATGTAGTTTATCATGCTTGTTAATTTTTTCGTCCGGATTTGTATTTGCAGAGAAGAAAACAGATAAGACGAATTCAAAATTGCCGGTATCTACAACGAAAGATAATGTAACTTTGCAAAAGCAAAAAGATGTCAAAGTGAAGACTCCAAAGGAATTGATTACAGCGGCATTGAAAAATTATCCGAGAATGCACTATATTTTTCCCGAATTAAACAAAATTATGGTGCAGGATAAGACCGGTGACTTGGAATTTTTGGGTGCGTTGCCGGAACTAAATGAAAGAACACCGGGACATTATAACGTATATTTTGTTACGGCGGAAGGAACTGCACATTCGGGAATATTGTGTTACTTGAACACAGATACAAAAGATGTGTATGTGCAACGAACCTATTATGGTGGAATTTTTGCGGCAAAAGACTATCGGGTCATTGTACCGCCGGAATTTTCGGATCAAGGGTTGTATCAATCGTTCGATGATTTGATGCGTTCTGTTTTAATTCAAGATAAAAAGGTAAATAAAGAAGCGGATTTGATATTTGCTTATTTTTCCGATGTAAAAGAGCCTTCCAAACTCAACGTGAAAGTCAAAATGGAAGATGGAATCGGAAAGCATGATGTAGGAAGCTATGTAATTGATTTATTTGATCGAAAAGTGGTTGACAAGAAGACAAATAAGATTTTATATGATGACAGTGCGGTTCAAAAATATCCTGAAAAACAAATTACTTTAAAGAATTGTGGGATGGAAACGGCAGCAATTTTGAAAAAATTAAAATATTTGTCCGAGAATGAAAAATATTATGTTACGGATTGCAGAGTTTCGGAAGATCATTTTAGCTTGAATCACAGAACCGGATATTTTGTAACAATTCGAAAAGACAATCCTAAAAATAAAGCAACAACAGAATTGGTAGGGCACTTTTTTATTAACAGCACAGGTACGGTTGTTATGCGCTATCAGGTTCAATGGGATATGTATGAATATATTTACGGAAGATACACACCATTTGGTTAAACAATTCAAAGAACAATAAAAGAGATTGGCGGGAAACTGCCAATCTCTTTTATTGTTCCACAAGATATATTTTAATAGAGGGAACACTATATTTTTTCAAAATAAATTCAGGATAGGAAAGCTGAACGATAAATGTTATAATGAAAGAAAATAAATAAGAAGGTTGTTTTAGATAAGAGTTCTGTAAGTTTTATGAAGGAAGGTTCCTCTTTGTAGAGATTTCTTTGTTTATTTCAAAAAGTATCGGAATGGAACGTATCAATCAAATGGAGGAGATAGGTTTTTGAAGAAGGAAATGAAATTTGTGTCGGAAAATGTCCGCTTTCAAGAAGAGTTATTTGGAAATTTTGATAAGAATATCAAGCGAATTGAAGAATTTTATAAGATTGATATTTTATTGAGGTCAGGAGAGATTTTATTAATCGGAGAAGACAAAAAGGTTGAGGATGCGTATCGTCTTTTGGAAGAACTGAGTAAAATTGTCGATAGCGGCGAAAATTTGGATACACAAATAATAAATTATGCAATAGGTACGATTGAAGAAAATTCGGAAGACCGCTTGTCCGAAGTTTGTACAGAGCGCATTTTGCTTTCTGCAAAGGGGAGCATCATTAAGCCGAAGACGGTAGGACAAAAAAGGTATGTGGATAATATTGACAAACAGGATATTACCGTTTGTGTAGGACCTGCCGGAACGGGCAAGACTTATTTGGCGGTTGCAATGGCGGTAAGAGCATTTAAGCGAGAAGAGGTATCCAGAATTATTTTGACCAGACCGGCTGTGGAAGCGGGAGAGAGCTTGGGTTTTTTGCCGGGCGATTTGAAGGATAAAGTAGATCCGTATTTGAGACCTTTGTATGATGCACTGTTTGATATTATGGGTTCAGAAAAGTTCTTTAAGTTGATGGAGAGAGGGATTATCGAGGTTGCTCCTTTGGCATTTATGAGAGGACGTACGTTGGACAATTCGTTTATCATATTGGATGAGGCGCAGAATACGACGAAGGAACAAATGAAGATGTTTTTGACACGTTTGGGTTTCGGCTCCAAGGCGGTAGTGACGGGAGACATTACGCAAGTAGATCTTCCGGGCGGAAAAATCAGTGGTTTATCTCATTCGCTAAAGGTTTTGGAGGAAGTACGAGGCGTAGGAATAAATTATTTGGACGAAAAAGATGTTGTGCGTCATGAGTTGGTACAGCGTATTATCAAAGCTTATGAGAAACATGAAAAACGGGATAACTATAAAAAAGAACAGAGAAGAACAGGAAAGACGGGAAGACAATGATAACGATTTTGTGGGAAACGGAAGGATATGAGGACAAAATAGGAGTACCTTTTCAAGAAACCGTTCAACAAATTGCAGAATATTCCATGCAAACAGAAGGGTTTTATGGAGAGTACGAGGTTTCGATTACGGTTACGGATGATGCAAGTATTCGGGAGATGAATTGTAATTTTAGAAATATTGACAAAGCAACGGATGTATTGTCTTTTCCAATGTATGAAAAAGAGGAGCTGCAAGAAATTGAGGAGAGCCAAGGGTACTTCGATTATGAAGTAAGTATCGGAGATGTTGTATTGTCCTATGATACGGCGGTTGAGCAGGCAAAAGAGTATGGACATACGTTGGAGAGAGAACTTTGTTTTTTGGTTGTACATTCCATCTTTCATTTGCTTGGTTACGATCATATGGAGGAAGAGGAACGAAGGGTAATGCGAGCAAAGGAAGAATGCGTATTGTCTCATTTCAAAATTTATCGTTAAGAGGTTGCGGAACAGTGCATTTTATAAAAAATAGAAACAGGAGGTTGCAAAACTTTTGTTTTGCATAAAGAAGGATGAACAGTTTGGAATTATTAAAGTTGGCGGAGCAAGCAAAGGAAAATGCGTATGTACCTTACTCAAAATTCAAGGTGGGTGCGGCATTATTGACCAAAAGCGGCAAGATTTATACAGGATGTAATATTGAAAATGCTTCCTATGGAGCATCTAACTGTGCGGAACGTACAGCTATTTTTAAGGCAGTTTCGGAAGGCGAAACTGAATTTGAAAAAATTGCGGTTGCATCAAGTTCATATGACCAAACATGGCCGTGTGGGATTTGCAGACAGGTAATGGTAGAATTTTCCAAAGAATTGATTGTCGTATTGGGCGACACAAAAAGCAATAAAATTTATGAATATACGATTGATGAGTTGCTGCACCATTCTTTTTCGGGATTGGACATTAAAGAAGAAAAGGAATAATTGATACGGATACCTGATGAAGCAGTAAATAGTAGTTGCATTATACAAGTGCTGGAACATTTCATTTGCGGGTACATCGACTCCGTTATTTAGTTTTTGCATTATATCAGTGCGGAATATGGCAAAAAGAAAGGTTTTTGCTTTTTAAGTGGGTGTAAGTTATCGTTTCATAAAAGAAACCATAATGTTTTATCGGAAACGAAATTTGGTTTGGAAAACAAATTGTTTGTTTGCAATTTGGGAAAAGCAAAAAGAAATCATGAGTGATTGCAGAGAGAGGAAAATGAAAATTGGACATTAAAAAAGAACATAAGTCCGGGTTTGTGAGTATTGTAGGGAGACCAAATGTAGGAAAATCAACGATTTTAAATTTTATTGTCGGAGAGAAAATTTCCATTGTAAGCAATAAACCGCAGACTACAAGAAACAAAATAAGCGGAATTTATAATGATGATACCTGTCAGATTGTCTTTGTCGATACACCGGGAATGCAAAAACCAAGGAATAAATTGGGTAAATATATGTTGAAAGCATCTACCTCCACCATGAAGGATGCGGATATTATCGTTTGTGTAGTTGATGTTTCACCTTATATCGGAAGAATGGATAAGGTCATTATGGAAAATTTGAAACACACCTCAGAGATAAAAATTCTTTTGATCAATAAAATTGATGAAATTCCGAAAGAGGAAGTATTGAGGATTATCTCTATGTATGATGTACTTGGAATTTTTGATGAAATCATTCCTGTTTCGGCACGAAAGGGAGATAATATGGATTCGGTTGTGCCTACGCTCAAAAAATATCTGATGTACGGCCCCAAGTTTTATCCGGAGGATATGGCAACGGATCAATCTTTGAAGGTTATGGTTTCGGAGATTATTCGAGAAAAAATATTGCTTTATACCGATGAGGAGATTCCGCATGGTACAATGGTTCAGATTGAAAAAATAAAAGAACGGGAAGAAAAGAATATCATTGATGTCGATGCATTAATTTTTTGTGAACGGGAAAGCCATAAAAAAATTATTATCGGCAAAGAAGGGCGAAAATTAAAGGGAATAGGCATGGCAGCTCGAAAAGATTTGGAAGAAATGCTTGGAAAACAGATAAATCTTTCTTTATGGCTGAAAGTAAAATCAAATTGGCGAGATAATGAAAATTATATCCGAAACTTCGGCTTTGATGAAAGAGAAATATAAAATCGAAATGCCAAAACAGAGTATTTTGAAAATAACTTCGACATAGAGACAGTTGCATAGAGTATCGGGAGTATTACTCCGCTCGAAACTTGTATTTTAACAACCATTTAGCATAGAAAATACAAATTATTTTATTTAAAGAGGATTAACATGTATATTGAAACGGAAGGAATCGTTTTGCGTTCCGTAAAATACAAGGATTCAGACGCTATACTGACCTTGTTTACCAAAAAAATGGGAAAATTGACGGTTTATGCCAAAAATGTCAGAAAACTCAATCATACGTCCATGGCGGTATCACAAGTTTTTGCATACGGAAACTTTATGCTTCGTACACAAGGAAAGATGATGCAGCTTCATTCTTTTGATTTGAAAGAAAACTTTTATTATCTTACACAAAAGATTGACAAAACCTTTTTAGCATATTATTTGGCAGAACTTACGGAACAGGTTTTAATCGAAAATCAAACGAATCACCGAATGCTTGTTACATTTTTGGAGATATTAAAGGCTTTGAAAATGTCGGAAGAATATTCTTTAATCAAATCTTATTATGAAATGAAAGTGCTGTATTTTTATGGTGTAAAACCGGAGATTGCAAAATGTATGAAATGTGGTATCGGAAGAGATACGAGCAGGCGATTTTTCTTTCATATTAACGATGGAGGAATTTATTGTGAAAATTGCTTGAACGATAATAGCGAACAATATCTATATGAGCGATATGACCATACCACATATCTTTTGATGGATTTCATGATAGCACATTCATTGGAGGAGGTGCTTGAAGCAAAGATTGCACCGATATTGTTGAAGGAGTTGGTACAATTTTTGGAAAGGTATTATATCATTCATATGCCAGATATCCATGTAAAATCGGCTGAATTTGTAAGACATTTGCAATAACTTTGTTTATGTGTTAAAGTTTTTGGAGATGAGCTTGTTTGTAAAAAGCTCAAATCTTTGTGGGAATGCTTATCAAACAGGTTGAAATACTTTTATCAAATAAATAAGAAACCTAATTGGGAGAAGAACGAAGGAGGAAATGTTATGTTAACATTAGAGAAAATCGATCAAGTGGTAGAACGTACAGGTGTGACCTATGAAGAGGCAAGACAGGCATTGAATGAATGCGGTGGAGATGTTATTGATGCCATCATTTATTTGGAAAAAAATCAAACGGGATTTACCGAAAAATTTGCTTCCAATGTAAATGACAAGAAGACTGTTATTTTGGAGCATTTGAAAGAATTGGTACAACGAGGAAACGTTACACGAGTTATTGTTAAGAATGAAGAAAGAGTGTTGCTTAATATCCCGATTTATATCGGTGCGGCAGGTGTCCTTTTTGCTACGCAGTTTTCTTTGATTGCAGCAGCAATTGCAATGGTTGCAAAGTATGCCATCATCATTCAAACGGATGATAAAAAAGAATATAATCTAAGCGAAATGACTGAGGAAGGATTTAAAAATCTAAAGGGAAAAATGGATAATAGCCAAATTTCCAAAAAATTCTCTAAATCCAAAAAAGATTTTGAAACAGAGATGGAGACCATCAAAGAAAAAGCGGAAGAAGCGGAAATTGATATAATCAGTGAAGGTGAGGAAGAAAATATAGCTGAAAAATAGAAAATGGAAAAGAGATTAAAATTGAAGAAAAAAAGGGCAATATTTGTTGACTTCCAAATGTTTGGATAAAAAAATGTAAGATATCTTAGTTACAAATCAAAAAAATCATCTTATCAGCTTCAGACATCGAAACTCAAGAGTATTTCTCCAAACTTATCGGCTATAAAAAAGTAAAGCACCAAAGTACATCTGTAAGTTATACAAGGAAAACCATAACAACTACTATGGTAGACGAACTTGCAATCAAACCTGCTGAACTTGCCGGATTAAAAGATAATTTGGTGTTGCTCTATTTAAATGGATATACCGTCCCAAATAAGAATTAATGCTTCTTACCAAAAAAGACCTAAAAATTTTAGGTCTTTTTTGTGCATATTTAACTATTTACGAGTTTTCATTAAATACATATTATGTATGGTGGAGACGATGGGAGTCGAACCCATGTCCGAAACCTATTCAATTCAAGCTTCTACGAGTGTAGTTATTCGTTTTGGAATTTCGTATTCCCGTCGCCCGAATAACAGGCTACGGTTCCACTACTTCCGAATTGTTCCGTAATGCGTCCGGATATCCGCAATACAGTTCCCTGCATGGTTGATGTTCAGCTTCAATCGGCAGGAGGATTGAAGGGAACAGAAGCTGCGATTAGGCAGCTACTAAATTATTTTCGTTTGCGTTTATATTTAATTCCCCACAGATTAACGTGATAGAGGAGTGACACGACTCGCTGCTCAAACCTTCAAGACCCCGTCGAAACCATTACGTCCCCATATAAAAGTTTGAATATCTATTATCATATCATAGATATTCAAACAGTCAATCTTTTTTGAAAGATGTTATTTAACTGTAATATGGTTTTTGATTGCGTCATATTTCTTTTCTCCGATTCCGGTAACATTTCGAATATCTTCAATGGAAGAAAAATTTCCTTTTTCGGTTCGATAATCAATAATTCTTTGTGCCAAAGCATCCCCTATTCCATCTAACGTTTTTAACTCCTCAACACCTGCACGATTAATATTAATCAACGTAGGTGCAGCAGAAAATGATTGAAAAGAGGTTGAAGAAATTGAATTTGCAGGTGCGGAAATTTCTCCTATTTTATGAACAATGTAGTGTTGTTCATCCTGAAGCTTTGCAGCCAAATTAATGCTATTTAAATCTGCATTTTCGGTAAAACCTCCGACGGCATCAATTGCATCTTTTACACGATGCTCTGAAGTGAGTTCTACAATCCCGGGATTTTTAACTTCTCCGGTTACATATACTACGATATTTTGTACAATCGGTGTAGAGGAAAAGGGAATATCGACGGAATGTTCATCCTGTTCAGAGTTATTTGACGAAATAACAGAGTCTTCTTTTTCGTGTTGAAGAGGGATGGGGTATATTGGTTGTCTCATTTTATGAATGCCGAAAAATATAAGAACAATGGCAAATATGGCAAGCATTTGTTTTATGATTTTTGGATTTAGTGAAAATTTGGAATACATAATTTTCTCCTTGGTGATTCAATTGTTTTTTCATGCTATGTAATATAAACTTTAGTGCGGATAAATAATTGGTCGTACATACATGGAATATGGTTTTCCAAGTGAATTTCACCTATTATTATAATAGTTTTTCTTTTTCTTTTGTTTGACATTCAGGACAAATTCCAATAAATTCCAAACTATGACTCAAAATTTTATAATTTGTGTTTTTTCCAATATCTCCTTCAATTTTTTCCATAGGACAGTGAGGCAGGTGAACTACTTTATTGCATAGTTTGCAAGTTAAATTGTGAGAATGTTGCATGGAATTTAGTTGATAATAACTTTTTCCGTTATTGCTGGAGTTTTTTAACACCAAGTTATGTTCGCACAGCAAAGATAGAATTCGATAGATAGTGGATAAACTGATATGAGAATTGTTTTTTAGTGAAAAATAAATTTCGTCAGCAGTAATTGGAGATTTTTGTTGTTTCAAAAATTCTAATATGAGTTGTCTGTTTTTTGTGTTTCTTAATTTTGTTTTTTGGGTACATTGATGTTTCATTTTAATTCCTCCTTAAAAAATAATATTGTATAAGTTTCTTTTATTATAGGCATAATGTAAGGGAAAAAACAATATATTAAAGCAACTTTTGATGAAAATTCATCTTTTGTATG
>JBGZJG010000097.1:0-3608 GCA_041848665.1 Filifactor sp. | reverse complement strand
TTCTAAATTTCAAAAGATATTGACTTAAAAATTTATAGAGCGATTTTCCCTATAAAATATTCAAAAATTTTCAGAAGTTCTTTTCTTTTATAAATCATTTGTTCCGGATGAAATTGTGTTGCAAGCAGTATCCTATCCGTTGTTGTTTCTATCGCCTCAATAATCCCGTCATATGCTCTGGCAGAAATCTTGAGATCTCTTCCCATAGCTTTAATTGCCTGATGATGGTAAGTGTTTACAAAAAGTGTAGATTCTTTATATATGCGATATAAAAATCCATCTTCTTCCAATTTGATTTGATGAAATCCTTCTTCCAAAGTAGACGGAGATACATGTGCCATTATATCGTTTTTTTCTGAGAAAATATCTTGGTACAAAGTTCCGCCCAAAGCAATATTAAATAATTGCATACCACGGCAAATCCCCAACATAGGTATTTTTCTTTCATATGCGGCATGAAACAAGGCTAATTCGCTTTTATCCCGTTCAATACAAACTTCATGGATTTTCGGATGAGGATTTTCTCCAAAAAAATGTGGTGCAATATCTTCTCCTCCTATAAATACAATGCCGTTTAACACATTCAAACAGTCCAATGTCATTTGAGGCATTTCCGTAATCGGCAAGAGTAAAGGAACAGCTCCTGCCTGCAAAATCGCATCCACATACGGATAGTTTGTCAAAACGCATTTTCCGTCTATATCGTTTTTTAATTCTGTTGTCAATCCGATAATCGGTTTTTGTTTCATGTCCTACATCCTCTTATTGTTATTAAATAATAGCCCTATTCTTCCATCAACGATTTCCACAAGATAAAAATAAGCATGTTCTTTAAATTTTAAATGAATTACGTAATTTTTTATCGCCGAACCACGTCAAGCCATTGAAGAATATCTTGCATAACTTCCTGTTTGTTCGTTTCATGCAGTAATTCATGACGTTTTCCGAGATATGTTTTGCATGTAATATTGTTCATTCCGACAGTTCCATACCAACGAGATAATGCATAGACACCTTTTCCGAAATTTCCGATGGGATCTTCCGTACCGGAAAGCAGACATATCGGTAGACTCGCATCAAGCAACCGCATAGAAGAACGCTGAAATGTTTCTGAAATCCCTTTAAATATGGAATAATAGGAACTTGCAGTGTAACAAAAACCGATTCCTTGATCCTGTCTATATTCTTTTATCACTTCTTCATTGGAACAAATCCAATCAAATGGAGTTCTTTTTTTCTTTATCTTATGGTTTAAAACAACCTGCTGTGCCCAAAATAGAGAATTGGCTTTTTTGTTTCCTAATCCAACTGCACGAAGTGAATTTGCCATATTCATTCCCAATTTTGCATTAGCAATTTGATCACGCCCGCCACATCCAAGCTGAACAATTCCATCAACGGTGTTTGGATACATTTGAATATATCTCTGTGATAAAAAAGCTCCTAAAGAATGCCCTATCAAAAATACTTTATGGTTTGGAAATGTATTTCGGATAATCAAATGCAATGCTCGCATATCACGAATCATTTTTAAATATCCGTCGCCTTTCCCAAGATTACCTAATCCATGTGATGTGGATTTTCCGTGTCCTCTATGGTCGGCAACATATACTCCGTAACCATTTTTACACAAAAAATTCATCAATTCTTCATAACGAATTGCCTTTTCATACATGCCATGTGATATCTGAATAATTGCTTTCATATTATCCTTTGGCAACATGAAGTAATAATATATTTTCCACTGGTCGGTAGAGGATAAAAAATACCGCTCTATTATATCCATTTTTTCTCCTTCTCTTTTTATCAAAATACAGTGTTAAATTTCTTTTACTTTTTACTTGAATTATATGGCAAAGAAACAGATTTTACAATAAAAAACTGTTCTTTTGATACATGAAAAAACATTCTTTTGAAATACAGATTTCTCTCATAGCAAAAGATAAAATAATCCTTTATTATTTTTGAGAACAAATTTCGCTTTGATATGGCAAAACCACATTTAAAACTTTGTTTTGCACATTAATTTCAACCGGCAATTTCGGTCCGGCTTCTCCATCAACACTAAGTTGTATTTCCTTAGTAGAAGAAAGTTTAAATTTTGCGGCCTGTACGAAACGTATTCCGGGTACATTCGTAAAATCTTCTTTTTTCAATATTTTTAAGAATAAGTTTGCACGTTCTGCCGGAGTTGCTTTTTCAATCAAAATTAATTCCATAATTCCATCACATAGATCGGCTCTATCCATAAAATCGGTAAATGTTCCTACGCTTTTTCCGCTTAAAATCAAAAACATATAAATATCCGTTTCAATGACTTCATAATCTGTCTCAATTCGAACGGGAAACGTTGTGAGATTTTTTAACTCTGTCATAGGTTTGATATAATATGCAAGTGGTCCGAGCGTTTCTTTAAGGTTATCATCAGTAGAAAACGCAGTATCTACAAATGCTCCACCGGCAATACTGGATAAAAATACATGGGTATTATTGATTAATCCCATATCTATTTTTATGGCACTACCATTCATAATGCTGTCAATTCCATCCAATATATCTCCATCTATTCCTATGTTTGTAGTGAAATTATTGCATGTTCCCGCACCTAAGGGAATAAACGGTTTTTCAATGTCATTTTCATACATGAGCTGTGCAATGGAGCGAAGTGTTCCATCCCCTCCCGCTGCAATCACATAATCGAAATTTCCTTGTATGATCCATTCAGGATCTATCTTTTCATGATATTCTAATCGATTTGCAAAGACATTCACTCCTTTTTTATAAAAATGCTCTAATATTTCATCTAAATGTTCGGGAACAAATCGTTGCCCTGACATGGGATTATAAAATAATATAGCTTTCTTCATAATATCCTCCCTCAAATAATAGGCTTTACTGTTCATTCTATTATCTTTTTTATCTTAAAATTCAAATAATCACAGCTTACCAAATGATAGTATGTCTTGTTTCGCATTCCTTGTAAGCCGGTTGCATGCGACTCTCTCCCATGAAGATGTCCATAACAAACCTGATGAATAGAAAAACGATCAATTATTTCAGTAAATTCGGATGCTTCCCCCTGTTCATTTGTAGGTGGGTAATGGAGCATTAATATTGATGTCTTTCCCTCTTTTTCTTCTTCCGTACTGCTGTTTATGGAGTAAAGCAATCTTTTTACTTCTCTGTCATAAATTTTACGATCTATATCACTAAACTGCTTTTCGTTCGGACAAATCCAACCTCTTGTTCCATAAATAATATATTCTTTTATACAGATATGGTTATTATGGACAAAATACAATTTAGGAAACATTTTTTGCATTTTTTTGACACCGTTCCACCAATAATCATGATTTCCACGAATAATCATTTTTTGCCCCGGCATTTCGGACAAAATTTCCAAATCTTGTGCTGCATCTTCCAATTTCAAAGCCCATGAAGTATCTCCGACAATCAGAACAATATCATCTTCCGTAACGTTTTCTTTCCAATCATTTAATATCCGCTCCACATGGTTAATCCATCCAAACTTATCCATCGGCTTAGGAACTGCCGTGGACATATGCAAATCTCCTATTGCGAAAATTGCCATACACACCTCCTTCGTC
>JBGZJG010000096.1:0-15641 GCA_041848665.1 Filifactor sp. | reverse complement strand
TACCCTTAGATGATATTTTTTGAAATTCTTTTAGACGTTCTGCAGGAATATTAACTTCCACCCCATCAACAATTAAAATTGCTGCTTCTTTTTTCACAATTTTATGTTCTATTTCTTTTTCTGACATATCTGAAGTTTGTGGCTTATTTTTTTCAACGGATGGAGTTGTTTGGATGATAAAAGAAGAATTTGCTTTATCTTTTTTATCTACCTTATCCCGTTTATCTCTTTTTTCCTTATCTTTTTTATTGCTGTTGCTCGTTCCGCTACCCCCTCCATTACTTTCCTTATGCTTTACAACAAGTGCTTGCATTACACTTCTTCCACTTACACTATGCGTAATCAACACTTTGGTATCATTTAAATTCAATATACTTAAATGTTTTGGAGTAATTTCAATTCCATATTCCACAAAATGTTCCAAAGGAACAGCAATATTATTTCCATTTGATTGTTTCAACAAAATAACCATATCTCCTACATCAAGTGTTTCTCCTTCAGTATAAATAACCTTACGTGGTGGAGTTTGTATTTCCAATCCGGTAATAATAATTGGCACATCCATGTCTGCAACATAAACCGGTACCCTTTTTTTATGCGGATTGAAGAGATATCCATTTTTTGTAAGAGAAACAAATATGTCTTCTCCATCGGATACGGTAATTCCCTCGATATCCAGTCTATATACGCCTTCTCCTTGACGTGTCAACTGTTTTTTGCTTGCTCCTTCCAGCGTGATATCTTCTATGGTCAAACCGATATCCGAAGAAAGTGTAATGTTAATTTCTGTCGTTGTCTTTACCCTTAAAGTTCCGTTCGCCTTTAAATCCACAAATGAAACATTGATTGGCATCGAAGGTTTCGAATTAACAATAATTGTCTGCTCCGCTTGTATTCCCGTTTCTTTATGTGTAATGGTTACTTTATTTTCTCCTAATGCAAGTTTTTTTCCGTTTTCCGGTATAGTTATAAGTCCTCTGCTTGCAAATTTATCAAACTCTACTTCTTCCGTACTTTTATCAGATTTATGCAGCACTACAACTAATCCATTCAGTTCAAGCTTTTCTCCTTCATTGTATTCTCCTTTACTTGGTCCGCTTTGAATATGGATGCTATCTACTTTTACTTCAATTGACTGCTTTTCTTTTACTTTGATTGGTTGAATTACACTGTGTTTACTTTGCATATGTGTAATGCTTACCCCAGCATTACTTACAGAAAGTTTGCTTCCGTTTGCAGGCTCTACTATAATTCCCTTTTCCTTAAATTGCTGTAAACCGACTTCTTCTTCTATTCCATTGGATTTGTGCAATTTGATGATTAAACCGCTTAAATCTAAATTCTCTCCCTCCGTATAATTCACATTTTCCGGTTTATTTTGGATGCTTATACTATTTACCTCTATTTTAAGTAACGGTTTTTCTTCTACGGTAATCTTTTGAACTGCCAATTGTTGACTTTCTTTATGCACTACATTTATTTGAACGTCTGCTTTAGAAAGTTCCTTTCCATTTTTAGGATTAGTCTCCAAGCCTTTATTCTCAAAATCTTTCAAAGCAACATCTTCTCTTGTACCGTCTGACTTGTGCAATGTCACTTCCAAACCATTTAAATCTAACATTTCCCCTTCCGTATACTCTGTCTTGCTTGGTTTTTGTTTGATTATTATTCCTGTTACTCTTACTTCTGTTTCCTGCTTCATATTAACCGTAATTTTTTGTTTTACGCTTTGCTTACTTGCAGTATGTGTAATATTTATCTCAGTATCGCTTGTGGACAGTTCACTCTGATTAACAGGATTTGTTGTCAAATCATTATCTTTAAATTCTTCAAAATTTACTTCTTTCTCACTCAAATCAGAACGAATAATCTTCACTTTTAAACCGCTTAAATCTAATTTCTCTCCTTCTACATATTCTTTTCTTGTTGGTTCCTGTATAATTTCCAGTTTTTTGATTTCCGCATCAACATTCGGTACTTTTTTAGTAATCACATTTAAACTTAAGTCCCCCTTGTTTTTTTTATAAGTAGATCCATTAAATAAATAAGATTTATTATACACCTCTGAAAATCCCGAACTATCATAATCCCTTGCTATCGCTACTTTAGCATCAGACAATCTACTCAAAACCAATTTTACAACAAATTTATCTTTTGTTAAAATATATTTTTCAGAAATTGGTATTGTACAATAACCAGTATGCTTTAACTCTCCTTGTCCGATTAAAGTACCGGTTTCTTTTTCTTTTTCCCAATCATTTTCTTCAGAAATATAAATTTTATAATCAATATCTCCGGGATTTAAATTATAAAATGCAACATCTGTTATTACTTCATCATCTTTAACATCTCTTATATATTCATTTGCAAAAGCCACATTATCTCTATTAAGAGTATAATGTCCCGCATAACCAATCGAGTCATATTGATAGATTTTTTCCTTTTTTTCTCCCACATTCGTAAATACATAATAATTTGCAGGATATCTTTTACCATGAACGTCAGTTATCTCATCTAAAAAAGTATCGTAAGAAATCCAAAAATACCCATCCTGTCCAAAATGCGTTCCCCAACTATTCTTTACTAAATAAGCACCCGGAGTTGCTCCTGGTATCTGCTTCTTATCATCCCAACCTACAATGGTTATATCATGATTTACCACATAGTGATTTTCCAATATGGGAATATGATATCCACCTTTCTTTTTTCCATCTATCTCAAAATAATATTTTTCATTATCATAATATCCACCTATAACTATACCATATTGTTTTACATACTTCTTAATATCCGATTTCCCGATTATAATCATATCTCCTACATATTTTTCCCCATTTTTCTTTTTATAACACTCCATCAAACTATGATTTAAAAAAGAATGGTTTTGGTTAGTACCTATCACCTCAGAAATCTTTGGATACGCCTCTTCCTTGACCGGTCCATCCAAACGGGAAAAATATGCCATAGCAATTGGAGCATTTCCTCCAGTATCCAAATTAATATCTTTTCTTGCATTATATGCTAAATGCGCCTCTGAAAAGTTAGATTCTGCCTCCCCCTTCTTCAACAATGCCGTCTCTATTGATGCCATGGTAGCATGTGCCCAACAAGTCCCAGTTTGTCCTTGATCTTTAACCGAAGAAATAATATGTTCTTTTCTCGCATCATAGCTTTCATCTATACTTCTACGTGTTCGTCTACCACGAGATTCCGTTACCGGAAACAGTACTTTAGGAGGAACATATCCATATGAAAACTCATCTTTATGACTTTCATAATATGTATAATCCGGATTTTCCAAAATATCTTCTTCTAACATCTGAAAGCCATTGCCAGCAAATACTGAAATTCCATTTTGAATAGAAAGTAACCATACCAACAATAATGTTACCAATACTTTTACTTTACTTATAGCTAATCTTCTCTTCCCCATAATTCTGCCCTTTCAAAATATCTTGTCGTTTTTTATTTCATATCACAAACCATTATAATCTCTTTTCTGCTTCAACTAAAAAATAACAGTTCTTATTTTTACCATGCTGAATTTTCAGGCTCCATAATTTAAATTTAATGAAATTTTTCTTCTAAAGAACCCCAACAACAATCACTTTAGATAATACATAAACTTCTTCATCTTTTCATATCCCCCTTTAATTCATCAAATTCACCTGTCTAAAAAATGACTGTTTTCGAAGATTATCAAACATGTATTTTCTCTTTACAGTAAATTTATATTTCTTCTCCCCCTTCCCCCACAAAAAACAAAATCTCTATTTTTTATTCATGCAATAAAAATTTTACAAATAGAATGATTGAAATATTTTCCATTATTATAAAGTCTTGCTACACGGAACTCAAGTAAAATCTTTGCAAAAAACGGAATTTTTATATTTTTGGGTTTTGAATAAAACGACCAAAAGATGTCTTATTTGAATATCATTTTTACATAAAGAGAAAGGCTCTCTTTCCACATTGCATAGAAATTATACCATTCACTCTTTCTTGTATTCCCGCTTTAACTTTCTTTCTGTTCCGCATCTTATTGACTTTGCTCTAATCTATGCTTTGCGGCGACGGAGCATATTCAATGCCATACGAAGTTCTCTTACTTTGAATACGGAAAGTAAGAAATAATACGTTGCCATTCCAAAAACAGCAGTCATAATTAATCGAACACTCTCACTTTTCATGACAAATCCCATTCCCGTAAATAAACCTTTGGATAAAAGTGCCATAACAAAAGAAGCAACCGTTATTTTCACAAAAGAATCCAAAAGTTTCTTTCCGCCAAATCGTCCAATTTTATGACGCAAGTTGATAAAAAACAGCAATGCGGTCAAAATAGAAGATGCAGACGTCGCAAGCGCCAATCCCATGTGTTTCATAGGACCGATCAAAAGCAAGTTCAAAATAATATTGATGGAAATAGAAATAACGGAATTCACCATTGGCGTCTTGGTATCTTCCATTGCATAAAATACTTTTTCCATAATTTGGCGCCAACCAAGCGAAATAATACTTATAGAATAAAATTCCATTGCCTGTGCAGTAATCAGCACTTTTTCCGCCGTAAAGGCTCCTCTCCCAAATGCAACGGATACAATTGGACGTGCCAATGCAATCATTGCAAAAGAAATCGGTATTAAAAACACAGACATACTTCCCAAACTTGTGGACAAAGTTTTTTTGACATCTTTTAGATTGCCTTCTTCAGTTAATTTGGAAAGTCTCGGAAAAATTGTTGTTCCAACGGATGTAACCACAACACTGTTTACCAATAAATTCAATTTATTGGCACTATTTAAACAGGTTACGGTGCCTTGTGCAAGACCCGAACCCAAATAACGATCAACCATCAAATTAATATCAAATACCATCCGCCCCAAAAATACGGGCAGTATAAGCAAAAGTATCTTTCTTACATTTTTATCTCCAAAATCCAATCGAGGTCGATAAACAAAACCGCTCTTTCGTGCCGGAAATCCAAAATAAGGAAGATAAAATGCATAGCCTGCCAAAACTCCTATTGCAAGCCAAATATAATGCTCTTCATTTGCCAACAACATTCCGGTAATAATAAATAAATTAAGCGGTATTCCCATTAAGCCGACAACCGTAAATTTTTCATGCACTTGGATATAGCCCTGCAAAATAAAAGATATGCCTAAGAACAACATAGACCAAATCATAACATTAGAAAGCTTCAAAGCATACGCAATTGTCTCCGTCTTATCTTTTCTAATAAAAAACGTTTTGATAATCGTTTCATCAAAAAACATAAACAGCAAAATAATTCCCAAAGACACGAGAAATACCATGGTAATCAAATTGCTGTTAAATCGGTCAACTTGCTTTTTCCCCTGCTTTTTTACACTGTTATACATAGGCACATAACAAGTAAGCAGAGAAGTTGCTACTCCACCGAAAATCACAAGCGGAATATTCCATGAAATAACAAAGGCATCCGTCAATGCGGTTGCCCCAAATCTCCATGTCATAATTGCTTCACGAAGAAAGCCTAACATTTTGGAAAAGATTGTAAAAAATGCCATCAAAAATGCCCATGCGGATAAATTTGCCATATATCAATCCCTCTATTCAAAATTTTTCATTCCCGACAAAAAAAGCTCACAAAAACAATAGTCCTTGTTCCGAATTTTTTGTTCTTCAAAAGTTCCCCTACAAAATCATGAAATCTTTGTTCCCAAATCTTAAAACAACTTATTTTTTCGAAAAAATTTTTATTCTTCATGCAGATAGAGAAAAAAATTTCTTTTCCCTACAAAACATATCGCAGACGACTACAAGTTATTTCAAAAAACGAAACGAATACATTTCCCATCCAACCAAAATTTCAAACGGAACAAATTTCCATTTCATAATATTCAACGAGCAAGCTCTGTCCTATCTGTTGAAAATATGAGGAAAATTCTTTTAGATTTTCATCTTCAAAAGGATTGATTTCATCATTATAACAAATATCCAAAACCTGCCGTTTGATATAAAACCCGACTGCTTGATAACATGCAATCGCTCTCTTATTATAGCGTGCAACCATCAACCGAACCCTACGAAAGCTTTTTTCTTGAAATGCCCATTTCAAAAACGTATAAATGGCATCTCTCCCATAATGCTTTCCCAAAGCGGATGGGCGAAGTAAAATTCCCATCTCTCCCGTTTTTAATATAGGATTGATTTTTCTCAGTGCAAGATAGCCTATCATTTCGCCTTCTCTACTGAAAATACTAAAGCACAGTCTGTTTCCTCCTGTTTTTATCTTAAGCCAACGTTTCATCTCTTTCTCATTCCATTGTGGAAAGTTATAATCTGCAAATAAAACATCCGTATGCTTTTCCCATTGCATCATTTCTCGAATATGCTGCATTTCAATAGGAATGAGCTTTACCTTTTCTCCCCAAAGTATCACATACCCACTTCCTATCTACAATCTCATATCGGTCTTCGGTGCATTATGAAACAGTTGATATTGCCCGAACCATGTGAGTGGAACGGTTCCGATTTCTCCACTTCGATGTTTTGCAATAATGACTTCGGCAATATTTTTATCTGCCGTATCTTTATCATAAACTTCATCACGATACAAAAACATCACCATGTCGGCATCCTGTTCAATTGCTCCGGATTCCCTCAAATCCGCAAGCATGGGGCGATGTTCGGTTCTCTGCTCAGGGGCTCTGGAAAGCTGTGACAACGCAATAATCGGACAGTTTAATTCCTTTGCCAAAATTTTTAGAGAACGGGAAATTTTGGAAATTTCCTGTTGTCGATTTTCGGTTCTTCCATCTCCTTCCATCAACTGCAAATAATCTATGATAACCAAATCCAATCCGCTTTCCATTTTAAGTCGCCTACATTTGGAGCGAAGTTGAACCATATTCATGCCGGCTGTATCATCAATATATATTTTGTAAGTAGACAACACTTCCATTGCATCCGTAATCTTATGCCATTCTTCATCTTTCAGATTTCCATTTTTTAAATTTTGCAACTCAACCTGTGCCGTTGCGGCAATCATACGTTGAATAAGCTGTTGATTGCTCATTTCCAATGTGAAGATTGCAACAGATGCTTGACTGTCTCTTGCCGCATTTGCCGCAAGGTTAAGCGCAAATGCGGTTTTTCCCATAGCAGGACGTGCCGCCACCAAAATGAGATCTGTTTTTTGAAAGCCATTGGTTTTTCGATTCAAATCGAGAAATCCGCTGGAAATTCCGGTTAATGTTCCTTTTTCTTTACACACCTGTTCCAACAAATCATACGTCTCCATCAACACATTTCGAATAGGCAACAAAGTTTGCCCATTTTGTGACTGTGCAACATCAAAGACCTGTTTTTCAGCAAAATCAAGTATATCTTCTACTTCCGTCTCACTGTAACTTCTTTCCATAATGCGTTGTGAAGCTTGAATAAGCTCACGCAACAGGGATTTTTCTTTGACAATCTTGGCATAATTAGTAATATGAGCGGTAAAATCCGGAACAGAAGTCAAGTCGGTTAAATAGGTAATTGCCTCCGCAGATTTAAAGTTCTCCTTTTTCCCAAGTGCATCCATTACGGTAATAAGATCAATCGGTTCTCCTTTTTGATAAAGATGAATCATTGCCTCAAAAATTTCGGCATGCAGTTCTTTATAAAAATCTTTCGATTCAATAATATCGGTTACCATGACGATACTATCCTTATCCAGCAATATACTCCCAAGTACCGATTGCTCGGCTTGAATGGAATACGGCATGATCTTTCCTTCCAAAGTATTCTTCCCCCCTCAACATTACAAAATACCTATCGAAAATCTTTACAGTTTTACGGTAAAAACAATAGGCCTACATTCCCTTCTACATACGTGTTCTTTGTTTTTTATTTTTCACTGCCTATTATAAAAGCATTTAATCAATTGCACGAATATCTACACGAATTTCTGCCGTTACTCTCGTATGAAGTTTGATTTCTACAACCGTTGTACCAAGCTCCTTAATCGGCTCTTTCAACATAATTTTTCTTTTGTCTACTTCAACACCATGTTGTTTTTTCAATTCTTCGGCAATATCCTTGGACGTAATCGAACCAAACAATCTTCCGTCTCCCGCTTTCGCCTTAATCGTGATACCGCCTGCTTTTAATTTTTCAGAAATTTCTTTCGCACTTTCTTCTGCCCGTCTATCACTATCTTCCTTAGCCGCCTTCTGTTGATTGAGCAAAGTCATATTTTCCTTGGTAGCTTCTACGGCACTTCCCTTTTTCAATAAAAAGTTACGTGCATATCCATCGCTTACTTCTTTTACTTCTCCTGCTTTTCCCGTTCCTTTTACATCTTTCAATAAAATTACCTTCATCGTTCCTTTTCCTCCTCATTCAGATATTCCATAACGCTATCTTCTAATTGATCCATTGCATCTTCCATTGTAGTATTCATCTGTGTAGCCGCAGTATCCAAATGACCGCCGCCACCCAATTTCTCCATAATAACCTGCACATTCATCTTTCCAAGTGAGCGTGCACTGATTTGTATCATTCCGCCTTCCGCTTTTGTCAATACAAAAGATGCTACCACACCTTTGATATTAAGCAATTCATCCGCAACCTTTGAGGCAATCAATTTTGCATTTTCAACCTGTTCGGCACAATGCGAAATAGCAATTTTGCCGTCTATAATTTTCGCATTCTTTACAACTTCGGCAATTCTCATATAACTATCGACATCTCCTTGGAAAAAGGTCTTGACCTCTACGGTATCTGCACCCGCCTTGCGTAAAAATGCTGCTGCCTCAAATGTTCTCACACCCGTTTTAAAAGAGAAATTTTTTGTATCAAGCATAATTCCCGCCAAAAGAGCCTCTGCCTCCAGCTCTCTTAATACAGGTCGATCGGCAATATATTGGATTAATTCCGTCACCATTTCACTTGCAGAAGAAGCATAGGTTTCGTGATATACAAGAACGGATTTGTCAATAAATTCCACACCTCTTCTATGATGGTCAACCACTACGATCTTTTCACAGATATCAAGCAGCTCCGGTTGTTCCGTAAGCATTGGTCTATGTGTGTCCACAACAATCAAAAGAGTATTATTTGTCGCCAAATGTTTCGCTTTTTCATGGTCTACAAAAATATCCTCCATTCCTTTTTCGCACTTAATTCGATCATACAAACTATCAATAGATGAATTGGAATGGTTCATAACGATATTGGCAGGTTTTTTCAAAATTCGACAAATGCTGTATGCGCCCATTGCCGCACCCAAAGCATCCAAATCGGGATACGTATGCCCCATAATCAGCACATGATCCGAAGAACGAATTAAATCCTTGAGTGCATAAGAAATAATACGTGCCTTTACCCGTGTCTTCTTTTCAACTGCCTTCGATTTTCCGCCATAGAAGGTAAAACGTTCATTTCGTTTGATAACACATTGGTCTCCTCCACGTCCCAGTGCCAAATCCAATGCGGAAACAGCCGTCTCATGCGTTTGCAAAATCGTCTCTTCCCGTGGCGAAATGCCCAAAGAAAGAGTAACCGGCAGAGAATTCCCCATATCAATCGCACGAATTTCATCTAAGATGGAAAATTTATTATCCTCCATCGCCTCAAGATTTTGTTCATCTACTAACACAAAATATTTGTCTTTGTTTATCTTGCGAATTGCCGCATCATAATTCTCCGCCCATACCTTGAGTTGTCTCTCTACTTCCGCTTCCAAAACAGGGCGGTTTGCATCCTCAACTTTATCCAAAATTTCATCAAAGCTATCCACCTGTACCAAAATAATTCCCGTCTTCGTGCTTTGATACTCATTTCTCAAGCTCTCATAACGTGTTTCATCAAGGAAATACAACATAACCATACCTCCATCTTTCTTGGATGTCGGTACAACATAATATACCAGTCTGTATTTTCGTTCTCCAATTTCAAGACGTTTTGAGACGTTTTCTCCGGTCTGTGATACATCTTTCATATCAATTTCTTCAAACACCTTTTGAATTTTTGTCCCAAGCAGGCCTTTCTTCATGGCAAGCGCGGTAAATCTCTTGTTATACCATGTTATTGTACCGTTGGTTTTGCACATACAAAGTGCAATCGGCAAATTT
Organism: Filifactor sp.; assembly: GCA_041848665.1. Lineage (GTDB taxonomy): Bacteria > Bacillota > Clostridia > Peptostreptococcales > Filifactoraceae > Filifactor. Next base: position 5,535 of record JBGZJG010000096.1, on the reverse strand, counting down.
GTGATCGCTTGTTTCGTGCTGTGATCCATACTCAAAGAAAGTGTCTCAATATACTGTGTCCACTCTTTGTCATATTTTTTTTGTTCCATCTTTTCCCATATGAAAAATACAATGAGACAAAAACATGCCAATACAGAAATATATCTATTATATTTCAAAAAGATAATTGCAAAGGCAGATAGAGTAATCAAATACGCATTATTTATCTTCCACTTGAAATTCAACCTTTTCAACTCCCCTTTTACCTTCTCTGTTTCCTAAAATTGAATATTCCATCAAAAAATCCAACCCACATCAACAAATCCGGCTTAATGAAACTGACACTTACCATCAAAAAATTTCCGAAGAGAGGTGTCATTTTCTTTCTGCACCAAAAAAACATCACTGCCAATCCTTGCAGATACAGACAAATTCTCAAAACAATCCAAAGTGTATCCGAAATATTATCCGCATATTGCCATCTTGAATACTGTATCCCAATCATGCTTAAAAGCAAAAAAATCACACCCAACGCAACATTTCCCGGAAGAGTAAATTCTCCAAAATTCGGATAAACAAACCTTCCATAGTGGCGATTGAGTATCGTCACACTCACATAATAATTCAACGTTATAATAAGCAGTACCGGTATAAACAGCACTGACGGAAAAATTAACTCCACTTGTTGCAAAAAAACATCCCATGAAACTCCCAATTTCTGTTCCAAAGATTGTACCAATCCAGGCTGTGTCGCAACTGTTTGTCGATACAAATCAATAAAAGCGGATGAAACTCGAACTCCTGTCACATAGTAATAATAGAAACCTCCTACTGCAAAAAGCAACATCAGCACAAAAACAACTCCAAAAATCGTCTTAACCGCAGAATAAGATTTGGACAACCCTACTCCTATTCCAAGACCTGATAACGTGAGTAAAAGCACCGACGGTAAAAAAAACATTGTTTCCGGCATAAGCAAAGAACTTAAAGAAATTCCTGCCGCACAGGCAATTCCATATGGAAGTCCTATTCTCACTGTTGCGAATGTGACTGTTATAGGTATGAAAAAAATCAAAAAATCAAAAATATGAGACAAGCCCGACAATATCATCAAAACCATTCCCACTGTCATCAAACGTATAGTATAAGAAATTCGATAAGCTCTATCCTCCGAACCTCCATTATTCTTCAACAAATAAAATCACTCTCCAAAATTAAAAATATTTCATTATAAAATTTCTGCCTTAAAACTTATTATCCCATCTATAAAATACCGACATCCGCTTTATTTTTAAACCTTAAACATTAAAATACTTTCCAAAATTTTCAGAACCGGTAAAACAAAAGAAACAACTTCCTATTGTATGCAAAAACTTATTCACACTTTCCTTTTGCAGGAAGCTTCTGTAATTAGGATTTGCAAATACAATCATTGCATTTTTTACCCTATTTTGATAAGGGTATAAATTCCCATGATTAACTCTATTATAAACTATCTTTTCATATTTTTACAGTTATTTTTCAAAACTCCCACAATTACAAATATGTATTTCCAAAATTTCATTTCCATATAACACTAATCACTGATTAAAGTTATAATAAAATCTGCTTTTTTTAATGCTATTCTACTTTATCTTCTTTTTCATAAAGTATGAAAAAATCTGCCGGAATTTCCCGACAGATTTTTTCTTGTCCTATTTTATAAACTTCATTTCATAAACTTTAATTTCATTTCTTTTCTTAGCAATATTTTTACAATTTAAAATTTTCGTTTTCGTTTTCGTTTTGAAATATTTGAATTGCTACATAACTCAAATATAATTTTTTATTTGCAAAACAAATTTTCTTCACAATCAGTTCTATTCCGCTTTTTCATATCCTACTAACGGATTTGTTGTAGGTGATTTATGTTCTGCTTCTTTCATAAAGGATGCCAATGCTCTTTGTGCCGTATTATAGGCGGAAAGTGTACCCGCTCCTGCAATACAGCCTCCCGGGCATGCCATTCCTTCAAGCAAATAACCTTTTTTCTTTCCTGCTTTTGCAGCACGTGCCATCTTAACACATTCACTTAATCCATCAGCCGCTTCCAACAATACTTCTTTATCCGGTGCAATTTCTCCCAACAATTCTTTTACTGCTCCGGCAACTCCTCCTGCCTGTGCAAACCCTCTTCCTAAACTGGATGCATCATTTATGACATCTTCCACTTCAATTTCACTGAGTTCTATATTTTTGCCAACAAACATTCCCATCAATTCTTCAAATGTGATAACAAAATCAACATAAAGTCTCATTTCTTCGCCAAGTGCTTCCAATTTTTTTGCAACACAAGGTCCTACAAAAACGATTTTGACATTCGGTTCTTCCTTACGAATATGCTCTACTGTCGATTTCATCGGAGAAAGTGCATTTGATACCTGTGCCTCTACTTCCGGGAACATATTATGCACCATGGATACCCACGCCGGACAACAGCTTGTTGTCATATAAGGTAATTTTTCGGGCACTTCATGCAAATATTCCATCGCCTCTTTGATTGTTTCAATATCCGCACCCAAACCAACTTCCACTACATTATCGAAACCAAGTCTCTTAATTCCTTCAAAAACTTGTGCCGGTTTTATCTTCGCTCCAAATTGGCTGACAAACGCCGGTGCAACAATGGCAATGTGTTTTTCTTTTTTATTTCTCATAGATTTAATCAACTGATAGATTTGTGACTTATCCGCGATCGCTCCAAACGGACAGTGTGCCATACATTGACCGCAAGAAACGCACTTTGTATAGTCAATTTGTGCTCTGCCGTATTCGTCACTGCCAATCGCATTGACACCACATGCTTTTGCACACGGACGATCATATTGAATAATTGCACTGTACGGACAAACATCCTTACATTTGCCGCAACGAATACATTTTTCTTTATCAATATGCGTTTGTGTTTCACCCATAGAAATCGCTTTCACCGGACAGACCTGGATACACGGATGTGCTACACATTTTCTGCAATTTGGAGTTACTTCCAAACTTTTTGTCGGACAGGCATTACATGCAAACGGAATAATATTTACAAGCGGAGCTTCATATACTCTATCAGTTACATCAACCGCATTAATCCCCTCTGTGATTCTTCGAAATTCCGATGCTTTTCTGACAGGTAATCCCAAAGCAAGACGCAACTGTTCCCCTACGATTGCTCTTTCTTTGAAAATACTGTCTCTTCTTTCCGTCACTTCTCCCGGCAAAATTTTCATAGGAGCATTTTCCAATGCTTCCATCAAGTCTTCATCGGAATAGGCAATACGTGTAATTTCTGAAAAAACATTTCTTCTGACTTCGATAATATCTTTGTACAACTCGTTCATAAAAACCTCCAATAAAATAAACTTTGTTTGTAAAATACCGTTTTTGATTTTTTAGGATTTTTCTTCTGTCATTTCCCCCGCCTTTGCCATAAAACTTTGCTTTTTCCAAATGCAAAGCAAGACATGACATTTTGTTGCCAATTCTTCCGACAAAATCAAATGTTAAATTTTTTACTAAAAATGTTACCCCCACATTTTTAAAACATTTATATTAAATGATTATAATGTCGCCTTTATAAATTCTCTGAACAAAGGATGTGCTTTCGTCGGTCTGGACTTAAATTCCGGATGGAATTGACAAGCCACGAACCATTTTTGTGAAGGAATTTCAACAACCTCAACCAATCGTTCATCGGGTGATACTCCCGAAATAACCATTCCTTTTTCCTCAATTTGATTACGATATATATTGTTAAATTCATAACGATGTCGATGTCTTTCATAAATCACATTTTCGCCATACGCTTCCATAGTCTTCGTTCCGTTTTTTAATTTGCACGGATACAATCCAAGCCGCATAGTCCCGCCTTTTTCTTCAATATCTTCCTGTTCCGGCATAAGGCTGATTACCGGATTGTTCGTCTCACAGTTAAGTTCCGAACTATGAGCATCTTCCAACCCCACAATATGACGTGCAAACTCAACAACCGCCATCTGCATTCCCAAACAAATTCCAAAATACGGAATGTCGTGCTCTCTTGCATAACGGACAGCAGTAATCTTACCCTCAATTCCTCGATCTCCGAATCCTCCGGGGACTAAAATGCCATGTGCTTTGGAAAGAATTTTTTCTACTTCTTCTTCGGAACAAGTTTCAAGTTCTTCCGCATTTATCCAATCCACGTTGATTTTGACTCCATTTTCCAATCCTGCATGGTATAACGCTTCCACAACGGAAAGATATGCATCTTTCAATTCCACATACTTTCCAACTAATGCAATCGTACGTTCTTCTTTCAGATTTTTTTCCTTTTCCACCATACTAACCCAATCGGACAAATCCGGCTCTCCGACTTTCAGACCGAGCCTTTCAATCACAAGTGTATCCAATCTCTCTTTTTGCAACATTAACGGGACAGAGTACAGCGTTTCCGCATCCATATTTTGAACCACATGATTGGGTTTCAAATTACAGAACAATGCAATCTTATCTTTCATCTCATCTGTAATTTCTTCTTCGGTTCGACAAACAACTATATCCGGTTGAATTCCAATAGAACGCAATTCTTTTACACTGTGTTGTGTCGGCTTTGTCTTAAGCTCTCCTGCACGTTTGAGATAAGGAACAAGTGTCACATGGATATAACAGACATTTTCTTCTCCAACCTCATATTTCATCTGACGAATTGCTTCCAAAAACGGCTGTGACTCAATATCTCCGACTGTTCCACCAATTTCCGTAATCACCACATCCAACTCATTGTGCTTTGCAATTCTCTGAATTCTATCCTTAATCTCATTGGTAATATGCGGAATAACTTGTATCGTACCGCCCAAATATTCGCCTCTTCTCTCTTTACTGATTACACTGTAATAAATCTTTCCGGAAGTGACACTTGAATTAATGGACAAATTTTCGTCAATAAATCTTTCATAATGCCCCAAATCCAAATCCGTTTCTCCGCCATCATCCGTAACAAACACTTCTCCGTGTTGGTATGGACTCATAGTACCGGGGTCAAAATTCAAATACGGATCAAACTTTTGAATGGAAACTTTCAATCCTCTTGATTTCAAAAGCCTTCCTAAAGATGCGGCTGTAATTCCTTTTCCCAAAGAAGATACCACACCACCGGTTATAAACACATATTTCGTCATACTTTCCTCCAAACAAAAAAATGAGACAGTACCGCCCTTGGGGCAGTCTGTCCTACAAGATTCGTAACAATCCCCGTTGGGGCAATCTCCACTATAAAATTTCCACAAATATTTACAAAAAACACTCGCAAAATTTTTTCTTCATGTTTAATTTAACATATATTTCCGTTTTCTTCAAGACATAAAGGGAAAAAATTAGACAAAAAATTAACATATCCTCTTACATAAAGTACAGTCTCTGTTGCTCATTCTTTGAGCATCTCTCAATTATAAATAAACTCTATTTTCATCCTTTTCATCAAAGACTCTTATTTAAAATAAAATGATATATCTCGTATAAAAAACAAAACATCTTCATAAAATGTAAAAT
>JBGZJG010000095.1:0-9382 GCA_041848665.1 Filifactor sp. | reverse complement strand
TTTGCTCGGCATAAGGAAGGTGTATTGGTTGTCGTTTTTCTTTGTGAGTTTGATTTCGTTTCCTTTTTTATCGGTTACGGTTAGGGTATGAAGTTCATATCCTTTGTCCGGTTCTACGGTAACGGTTACGGTTTCTCCTTCTTTTGCCTCGCTATCTACTTTGATGCTTCCGTTTTCTATTTTTTCTTTCTCGATGGCATAATTTGAGGTGCTGCTTCCTCCTCCACCGCCGGAACTTCCGCCGGATGCTTTTGTTTTCCAAATAGCATACACTGTCTCGCTTGTCCCCACATTAACAGGATGCCCTTCTTCTACTTTCATTCCGCTTGCATCTGCCTTGGTATTCCACTGAATAAAGTCATATCCTGTTCTGGTCGGCATGGGAATGTCTGTTGCGTTTAGTATGAATGCTGTTGTTTTTGTAATAAAGGAAGGCATTACCTTTCCTCCATTTCCATCAAAATAAATCGTTGCATTGGTAACAGGAATTTTCCAAATCGCTTTTATAGTAAGGTTCGTTGTAATGCTTAAAACAGTATCTCCTTCTTTATAACTTGTTCCTTCTACCTTCCATTTATCAAATTGCTGCCCGCTTGGCGGAATAAAGGTGCAAGGCGGCAACGTGTAATTTGCCCCATAACTTACGGTAAAGCTCGGCATCGTTCCTGCTCCGCCGTTACTGTCAAAAATTATCTTAGCAGTAGTCAAAGCAACCCACTCCGGTATGATATTTAAATCGGTTGTGATATCTAAAATTTCTTTTCCCACACTGTAATACATTCCATCCACTATCCAACCATTAAAAGCTTTTCCGCTCGGTGCAACAAAGTTACATTCCGGAAGAATATACTTCCCCCCATCGCTTATAGTTACATTTGCCATGGTTCCCGTTCCGCCATTACCGTTAAAAGTTATTATATGCGTTTTAGACCTCCAAAGTGCTTTTATGCTAAGATGTGTTATAACACCTGAAATGGTATCTCCTACATCGTATTTTCTTCCTTCTACCTCCCATTGGTCAAATATGTTTCCGCTCGGTGCAGTAAAGCTACAAGAAGGTAAAACGTATGCATCTCCATGATTTACACTTTGCGGTAACATACTTCCCACTCCACCATTGCTATCAAATGTTAAGGTATAGGTTGTCAAAGAGGCAGGTTTCCAAATCGCTTTGATTGTACGATTTGCTGTAATGTTGCGGATGGTATCTCCTACATTGTACTTTGTTCCGCCTACATCCCATTGATCAAATATTTGTCCACTTGGAGCAGTAAAACCACAGTCCGGAAGAATATAATTATCTCCATCGTTTACAGTTACATCCGGCATGTTTCCTGTTCCGCCGTTCGGATTGAATTTTAAGGTATGACTGACAGATTTCCATCTTGCTTTAACATTAAGGTCTCTTTTTACCGGATAATTTTTACCGGGATAAAATGGAGTATCCCCATTTACCTCCCAAAAATCGAATTTATATCCGCTTGGTGGAGTAAATCCGCATTTTGGCAATTTATAATTTTCTTCTTCCGTTGCAGTATCATCCGCCATCGTTCCTGTTCCGCCATTAGCGTCGAAGGTTACTTTGAATGTCTTAGGAGCGCTCAATTTCCATATAGCATTAAAATCATAAGAGTTTGTGACATTTTTAATAGTATCTCCTACCTTATAATACACTGTCCATCTTTCCCATTTATCAAATTCTCTTCCAGCCGGTGGAGTGAAGGTACAAGGTGGCAAAGTATAGTCGCCTTCATCAGGTACGATTGCATCCGCCATACTTCCTTCTCCCCCATTCGGATCAAATGTCATAGTATGGGTATCACTCATTTCATAAACTTCACTTCCCTGTATTGTACCATCTAAAATCGAATAAATGTACGCATATTCCGATACATATCCGCCCCAATTTTTCCCATTAATCCATATATCGGTATCATTATCAAAATACTGTGTGCTCGGTTGTGTATTTTTGATATAAATTGTATACATATATGTGTTCCCTTGTATAAACTTATTTAATGTACCGGGTAGTGTTGGATTGGAGAATTTTGATTCGTCTGTGTCCCAATCCGTAAACTCTTCCGTAACAATTTCCAACCCCACCGGTTGTGTTATCGTTGCCTGAAAAGTAGGAGTATCTCCTGCCCTCGGTTTTACAAATCCTGTTACATCAATCCGGTCAATGTGTTTTGGTGCAGCAAAAACGCTCGTTATCTGACTGCTAAATATACTGCATAACATCAAAATACTGATTGTCAAACTAAGCATGTTTTTGCATCGTTTTACGTTATGTTTTCTTAGTCTGTTTAACATGATTATTCCTCCTTATGTTCTTTTTTCTTTCAAATATTGTTCTGCAAAGCCTATTCATTTTGCACAAGCTTTTCCATCATATATCCGGTTTTACTCACCCCTTTCCACAACTCCTCTGCCTAAAAATGCAAAAACAAATGTCCTTCCATTTTTTCCATAGAAAAAGACACGAAAAAACGGGCATGGTTCTCCCGTTTTTTCGTGTCTGTATTCGGTATTTCATATTCAGTTGATAGAGCGATGAAACTGCTTTTGAAAAACAAACGCACAGAGCATCTGTTTTGTCTATCAAACGGATTGCATCACAAATAGACAGAATTATCTCATCTGTCTGTCTAAAAGATTATACCGCATGGCTCTCATCTTCTTCAACTCCATTTTTCCTCTGTTATGAATACAACTGAAAACAAATCGTAGGTTTCATATTTTCGTCGATTATCCAATGACACGTTATCTGTCGATTGCAGCTACCTTTTTGTAATTCATTTGTTTCACACACCTTTTCTTTCTGAATACCGTTTCTTATTTTTACCATACCATAAGAACTGTTTTTTGCCTATGGCCCATTTGGGCCATTTTTAAATGTTCTCTATTATTTTGCAATTTGACTTTCAGTCTAAAAGTTAAATTGTATTTTTTTTAAAAGTATCGTACAATACAATTATATTCTGTTCATAATTCGACATTGTTTTAAGCACAATATGACAGCGTTTTATTTTTTGTATGAAGCACCCGCTTTTTTCTTTTTTGTAAAACGTAGCCGTTTTGATTCGGTTTGCAAAAAGAGTTTCGTTTGTAAAAAGTAGGGCTGCGATTGCAAAAGATAAGCTGATTTCTATAAAAAATCATTTTTTTGAAATAGACAAAGGAGGTTCTTATGTCTGATGTAATTTTATCTTTGGTAAAAGATTCCGTACTAACGTATCAACAGAAGGTAAATGCTCTTGCTCATGCGGCGGAGGATACTTTGAATGTATTTGATATTCCGGCTTCTCTGCAACGTTACTTGGATGCGGGTGCAATTTGCGACCTTTTTGAAGGACATGCGCCATATCGTCCTCGATATATCACGATGGATTTTGAAAAGTTTATGAAAGAGGGTTGTCAATTTTTGGAATTGGCACCACCGAAGGATATTTGGGAGGCGACAAATCATTTGATGATTTTGTACCACCACATTCCTTCGATTACTTCTTTTCCTGTTTATGTCGGTAATTTGGATAAGCTCCTCGAACCGTTCGTAAAGGAGAAGGAAGAGGCTTATCATGCAATCAAATTTTTACTTCTTCACATTGACCGCACGATTACGGACTCTTTTTGTCACGCAAATATCGGACCGGAAAAAACGCTTGCAGGCGAATTGATTTTGAAGGCAACGCAGGAATTAAACACCATGACGCCAAATATTACTCTCAAGTATGATCGGGATATTACGCCTGATGACTTTGCACTTTTGGCAATCGAAACTTCCATCAAGGTAGCAAAGCCGAGTTTTGCAAACGATAAGATGTTCCGCAGCGATTTCGGCGGTGACTATGCGATTGCAAGCTGTTACAACGGCTTAAATATCGGCGGTGGTGCTTATACTTTGGTTCGTATGAATTTGGCGAAGTTGGCACTTTTGGCAAAGGATTATGCAGACTTTATGAACCACGTTTTGCCTGATGCGGTGAAAAATATGGCACATTTGATGGACGAAAAGGTTCGTTTCTTAGTGGAAGAAAGTACTTTTTTTGAGACGAATTTTTTGGCAAAGGAAGGATTTATTTCTCGTAATCGGTTCAGCGGAATGTTCGGTATGGTCGGTTTGGCGGAATGTGTCAACCATTTTATCAATTCTACGGAGCAGGAAAAACGATTTGGTTGGAGCAAGACCGCTGATGACATGGGAGAGGACATCATTGCCAAGATGACCGAACTTGTGCATAACAGACCTGCAAAATACTGCGAAATTACGGATAACCATTATGTCATGCACGCACAAGTCGGTATTGATACGGATTTCGGCATCAGTCCCGGCTGTCGTATTCCTATCGGCGAAGAACCGATTTTGCCGCTGCATATCAAACAAACCTCACGTTTTCACAAATATTTCAAATCGGGAATTGGTGATATTTTCCCGTTTGATGAAACGGCATGCAAAAATCCTTCTTCTATCTTGGATATCATCAAGGGTGCATTTGAAGAAGGCATGCGCTATTTTTCACTGTATGGAAGTGATGCGGATGTCATTCGCATTACCGGTTATCTCGTCAAAAAATCCGAGATGAACAAGTTATTCAACAAGGAACAGGTTATTCAACAAACGGTGGTATTCGGTTTGGGTGCAAGAGAAAACTCCCATATTTTGGAAAGAAGAGTAAGAGGAAATGAATAAATTAGCAGTAAACAAAATAATTCCTTTCAGCAGTGTAGATGGCCCGGGTAACCGTATGGCCATCTTTTTGCAAGGATGTAATTTCAACTGTCTGTATTGTCATAATCCCGAAACTATAAACCATTGCAATCATTGCGAAATTTGTGTATCACATTGTCCTACTCACGCATTGACAAAAAATTCCGATCAAGTTGTCTATGACAAGACGCTCTGTATTGATTGTGACACTTGTATCAATATCTGTCCATACAACAGCAGTCCAAAAGTTTTGTCTCTTTCGTCGGAAGAAATTTTGAATAGGATTGATGAACTGAAACATTTTTTGTCGGGAATTACCACTTCGGGCGGAGAATGTACTCTACAATACAAGGCATTGACGCATCTTTTTCATGAGGTCAAACAACAGTTTCCAAATTTGACCTGCTTTATCGACACCAACGGCGGTCTCCCTCTCTACAAAAAAGAGACTTCTTGCTTTGTCAACTCCTTTGACAAAGCAATGCTGGACATCAAATCATGGGACAACCGATCGCACCTTCTCGTTACAGGACGTGAAAATACTATCGTACGAAAAAATTTGGACTTTCTGCTTGAACAGGATAAACTTTTTGAAGTGCGAACCGTCATTGTTCCCGAATTGGAAAATCACGCCACATTAATCAGACAGGTAAGTTCTTACATTGCCCGCAAAAACACCTCCATTCGCTACAAACTTATCAAGTATCGACAAATCGGTGTGAGAGAAAAAGTCCTACAATCCTACTCTCCCAGTGACGATTATATGGAGAATTTGAAAAATATTGCAAAAAACGAAGGATTACAGGATATTATTATTGTATAACACTTTCATAAACCATATAAATTAGGATTGAGATTGCAGATAATATTGTCGTGTAGCATTTTCATAAACTATATGAAGTTATAAAATCAAGATTGAAATTGCAGGATATTCGTCACAATACAAAGGCGTATAAAAAACAGCCGAAGAAATTTTCCATAATCATTCCATATTTTGACAAATTATGTAAAAAAATAGAAAATACGGTAACAATCCGGCATCAAAAAATTTACAGTCTTGTCATATCTGTTGCAATAACCTTTTTCTTATGCTAAAGTCCTAAATACAAGGAATTGCTGTATAAAAAATAGTTCGCTTTATCACAAAGCATATACCATAAAACAAAACTATTTTAAATTTACACAACTTTTTTGAAAACGGTATTCCTCGGATATGTAACGGTATCCGCCAAATTTTATATGATGAAAGGACTATATTTATGAAAAGAACACTATTAGGCTTTTTGGCAATTGGATTATTAATTACAGCTCTTACAGGGTGTAATACCCTATCGAAACAAAGTATGCATTCGTCTGCCTCGGAAATGGAAACAGAACAGGACATATTAGAAGATGTTGCGGAAGGAGCTTATATTTTGGAAACAGGTAGTATAATTTCGATAGACCAAAATACAAATAGCATTATACTCAACGCTGAAACAATGGTTCCGGATACAAAAGAAGAAATATTGATTCATTCAGATGAAAATACTGCTATTTTAAGTGCAACTACCGGAGAAAAAATCGACCGAACGGATTTAAAAAAAGGAGCAAAAATTGCTGTATGGGTATCTAATGCATTTACAAACAGTATTCCTCCCCAAACATGGGCATATGTAATTCTTACTGACATTGAAGAAGGAACTGTTCCACAATTTTTTAAGGTAAATTCAATCGAAAAAACAGATACGGAAACAATATTCTCTGATGCCTCCGGTATAAAATGGAATGTTGAAAATACCCTAATTCCTACCGTATATGAAAATGGAAAAGAAAGCACACTTGACAGTATTCAAAAAGATACCAAATGCTTAATATGGCCATCCATACTTCCTGTTACAGATGGAGACAATATCCTCAAAGGAAGTAAAATTATCATCTTAGGATAGTGATGCAAAAAATATTTATTCACAAGGATACAACCACACAGTTATGTGTGGTTGTCATTTTTTCATTATCCTTCTGCTCTCTACACACATCTAATACGAAACACTATATAAAAATATAGTTTTGCATAAAAGGTTATGCAAAACTCAAAAAGAGGCAAGAGAGAACTTCTCGTACCAAAAAGGATAGCTTATAGAAAGTAGCTTTTATTTACAGACTCAATAGGTGTCTCATATAAATTATCTATAAAAAGATTCCGATACCATTAGAGAGCTTTCCCACAAACGGTTTAAAACTCAAACCCATCTGTCAAAGCAACTTTTTACTTCAACAGATGGGTTTTTTTCTTTTTTATCTTGTAAAAAATTGCCAAGGATTACAAAATTTTATTCTTTTCCTTCTAATTTTTGTTGTTTAAGGTATGCATTGATAAACGGCATAAGATTTCCATCCATAACGGATTGTACCGAACCGATTTCTTCATTGGTTCTATGATCTTTTACTAAGGTATATGGTTGAAACACATAGGAACGAATTTGACTTCCCCATGCAATCTGCGAATATTCTCCCGAAATATCCTCAATTTTTTCCTTATGTTCTCGCATTTTTATGTCCATCAATTTTGAAAACAACATTTTCATTGCCGTCTCACGATTGCTATGCTGTGAACGTTCATTTTGGCAAGTAACAATAATTCCGGTAGGTAAGTGCGTAATTCGCACTGCGGAATCGGTTTTATTAACGTGTTGTCCCCCTGCCCCCGATGCACGATAGGTGTCAATTTTGAGATCTGCAGAATCAATATTTACTTCCACATTATCATCAATCTCCGGAATAACATCAATGGATGCAAAAGATGTATGTCTTTTTCCTGAAGCATCAAACGGAGAAATACGTACAATACGATGAACTCCTTTTTCACTTTTCAAAAAACCGTAAGCATTTACGCCTTCAATGTGAAGGGTTACACTTTTTATTCCTGCTTCCGTATCAGGAAGGTAGTCCAATTCTTTTGCTTTATATCCCATTTCATTACAAAACCGAAGATACATCCTAAGCAACATTTCTGCCCAATCTTGAGCATCTAAGCCACCGGAACCGGCATGAATGGATAAAATTGCATTATTCGCATCATATTCTCCATCCAAAAGAGTCTGTATTTTTAACTGTTCCATTGACTCCGAAGTTTTGGCAAGTTCTTCTTCCAATTCTTTTTCCAAACTTTCATCTTCCTTAGAAAGTTCAAAAAGAATTTCCGCTTCTTCTACATCGGACTTTGCTTTTTCATATATGGCAAGTGTTCTTTCCAACTGTTTATTTCGTTTTACAACCTTCTGCGAATTTTCCAAATCTTCCCAAAAGGAAGCCTCCTGCATTCGGTTATCATTTTGCTCTTTTTCTTCCATTAGACGAACAACGTCAAAGAGAAACCCTCACTTCTTCTAAAGATTTTTGTATCTGCAACAGGCTTTCCCGATATATCTGTTCATTCAGCAAAATCTACACATCCCTTCCGCAACACTTTTTGTATTTTTTTCCACTACCACACGGACAAAGGTCATTTCTTCCTACTTTCGGTTCCGCCTTCAGGGGTTCTGTCTTTCCTCCGGTGGTCGGAATTTCTTTTTCTTTTAAAGAATTCATATCAATTACTTGTTTTCTTTCGACAACCACTTCTCGTTCTTGTTCTTTTGGCTCTAAATTAATATTCAAAATATATCTGACCGTATCTTCCTGAATTAATGCATTCATAGCCTCAAACATATCAAATCCTTCCATTTGATATGCTCTTACCGGATCTTCCTGCCCGATTGCACGAAGTCCAATCCCTTGTCGCAACTGATCCATCGCATCAATATGATCCATCCAACGATTATCGACAGATTGCAAGAGAATAACACGCTCTAATTCTCTGAAACGCTCTTCTTCAACCTTGCCTTCCTGTTCATGATATCTCTCAATAGCAAGTTTGCTTACCTGTTCTATCAATTCATCTCGATTTATTTCATGCGCTTTGTATTCTTCCGGATTTAAATGAATTCCGAATACCACTGCAATTTTTGCAAACAAGCCTCTTAAATCCCACTCTTCTCCAAAATCATTATCTTTTGTATATTGCAGAATAATTGCCTTGGCGGTTTGTGTAATCATGGATTGGATTTGCTCTGTAATATTTTCGCCCTCCAACACCCTGCGACGTTCAGAATAAATAATCTCTCTTTGTTTATTCATAACATCATCATATTGAAGTACGCTCTTACGAATACCGAAGTTTCTTCCCTCTACTTTCTTTTGTGCTCCTTCAATCGATCTTGTAAGCATCTTTGCTTCAATAGGATCATCATCTTCCATTCCAAGTTTTTCAACATAACCGGACAAACGCTCTCCGCCGAACAATCTCATCAATTCATCTTCCAAAGAAATAAAGAACTTGGTGTCTCCCGGGTCACCTTGACGACCGGAACGTCCTCTTAACTGATTATCAATTCGACGGGATTCATGACGTTCCGTACCGATAATTGCCAATCCTCCTGCTGCCGTAACTTTTTCTTGTTCTTCTCTCAATTCATCCTTTTTTTGTTGCAAAATCTCTTGATATTTTTGGCGTGCTTCCAAAAGTTCTTCATCCTCGGAAGGTGCAAAACCTGTTGCAAATGCAATTGCGTGATCTTCATAACCCAATTTACGCATCTCTTTATTTGCCATAAAATCAGGATTTCCTCCTAAAATAATATCCGTACCACGCCC
>JBGZJG010000094.1:0-3686 GCA_041848665.1 Filifactor sp. | reverse complement strand
TATTCTTTCCATTATAAAAATATGTTATGATGAGTTATGTTAATTTCAGTAAATCATTGTGTAAATTGATACATTCATCAAGCAATTTATGTTACGATATATGCTGTACCCCATAAAAATATCAATTTACCATGCGTAAAAAAATATACTACTCATATAAAACATTAAATGAACACTTGGTGTATTTTGCGTTTTCAGTATACAAGGAGGATTTCATGGAGCTACAAAACTTTAATTATCATACCCATACCTACCGTTGCGGTCATGCAACGGGAATAGAACAAGAATATGCAGATGCGGCAATTCAAGCGGGATTTCAAACCTTAGGCTTCAGCGAACACTGCGGCTATGAAGGCTGGGACGACCCCGTTGAACGAATTCCGTTTTTGCAGATGAATCAATACTTTGAAGATATGCAAAGATTGAAAAAAGACTATTCCAATCGTTTGAACATTCGTATCGGTGTAGAATTTGAATTTTTTGAAGACAGTCTGGATTACTTGAAAGAAGTAAAAAAAAGTTGTGATTATATGATTGTCGGACAACATGCCAAAAACAGACAAAATTACGATTACCACTATACCTGCAACGATAAAGATGTTCGCATTATGGCAAAACAAGTCTGTCGTGCAATCGAAACCGGATTGGCAAATTATGTCGCTCACCCCGATTACTTTATGCTGGCTCGAAAAGATTTTTCCAAAGAATGTGCAATTGCCATAGAAGAAATCGCACAATGTGCAAAGCAGTACAACATTCCCGTCGAAATCAACCTCAAAGGAATGAGGTACGGAATAAGAGAGTATCCTTTTGGAAAATCATACATCTATCCCAATACGGAAGTTTGGAAAATCATCTCCAAAGTCGCTCCTCCCGTTGTATTCGGATATGACGCACACAGCCCTCATATGCTCGAAGACAGAAGTTGGGAAAACATTGCTCGAAGCTTTGCCGAGCAAATGGAAATTACCACACTTTCTACCCTCAACTTTTAAAAATCCCTTGGCAAATCAATGTCAAAAAACAACTGCTACGAAACCCTATTTAAAAAGACACTCTTATTGAAAGAATACCAAATATACTAACTAATCAGACTATATTTTTCGGGTCATTATTAAATTAGATATTAGTATTAATAAGGTGTTCGTATTGTTTTTTTATTCGATATATTTTGTATCTGTATTTCTTACACACGAAAAGGGAGTGTTGCAAAATGATTTTTCCGTCATTTTACAGCACTCCTTTTATCATAACTTCTTTCTTTTCTTACGTTCCCGATTGCTCTGCAACTTTTCGAACCTATTTACTTTTCTCATAACTTCCTTCTTCCTCATGTTATGGATACACATATTCCTTACCGACTCATCTTCTTAATGATAGAGCCGATAGGTTCTACTATTTTATTTGAGCAAGAACGATCGTTATTCTTCTATATTTCTTTTGGATTGTTCAATAATTTTTTCAGCCATTTGTGCAGGAACTTCATCATAACGAACAAATTCCATTTCAAAATATCCCTTTCCTTGCGTCATGGCTTTCAAATCAATTGCATACTTGAAAGTTTCCGCCTGTGGCGCCTCGGCATAAATCATTTGCTTTCTGTTTTTGTATGCTTCCATTCCAAGTACTTTTCCACGTTTTTTGTTAATGTCACCCATAATGTCGCCCATATATTCTTCCGGAACAACAATCGAAAGTTTCATAATCGGTTCAAGTAATACCGGTCTTGCATCTTCCATTCCTTTTTTGAATGCAATGTTTGCGGCTAACTTAAACGCCATTTCGGAAGAATCGACATCATGATAGGAACCGTCATACAAAGTTGCTTTGATATGTGTTACCGGATAACCCGCCAAAATTCCATGTTCCATAGACTCTCTAAGTCCTTTTTCAACAGCCGGAATATAGGACTTCGGTACGGAACCACCGAAAATTTCTTCTGTAAATTCAAATTCTTCTCTGGAGGGTTCAAAACGAATTTTAACATCTCCATATTGACCGTGACCTCCGGATTGTTTTTTGTGTTTCCCTTGCACATCCGACTTTCCTTTGATAGTTTCTCTGTAAGGCACCTTCAAATCGTGAAGTTCCACGTCCACTCCGAATTTTTCTTTCAATTTTTCTTTTAACGCATTAACATGAATGTCTCCCTGAACACCCAACACCGTTTGTTTGGTTTCCGCATTTCTATCCCATGTAAAAGACGGGTCTTCTTCCAATAGTTTTTGCAAACCGGTTGAAATCTTATCTTCATCACCCTTATTTAACGGCTCAATTGCAACAAGCATTTGCGGTTTTGGGAATTGCATCATCTCACGAGGCTCGGTGTCTTTATTGGTTGATAAAGTATCTCCCGTCATCGTCTCAGACAATTTGGTAAACACAACGATATCTCCTGCAACTCCGCCGTCAATTTCCTGCAAGTCCCCGTTGACAATCGTATACATTTTTACAACTTTTTCTTTCACACCTTTATTTACATTGAACAATTCCACTTCCGGATCGACATCGCCAATAACGACTTTTCCATAAGAAATTCTACCGACAAACGGATCAACAACGGTTTTAAACACACGTACTACAAAATCAGGAGAATATCTGGTTGCCAAAATATCCACCGGTGAAGGCAAAAAGTCTGTGATGGAGTCAAGCAAAGTATGAATACCGATATTTTTTGCAGTAGAACCGCAAAGCACCGGAATAACATCTCCGTTCAAAACTCCTGCACGAAGACCGCGACGAATTTCGCTGTCCGTAAATTCTTCTCCGTTAAAATACTTATCCATCAAATCTTCATCGGACTCTGCAACAGATTCCAAAAGCATATCCCGAACCGGTTGTGCTTCGTCACGATATTCTTCCGGGAACGGTACCGTCACACATTCTTTGCCGTTATACTCTCTTGAGAACATTCCAACAACATTGATAAATCCTTTGAAAGATTCTCCTTTTCCCCAAGGAATATGGAATGGGGCAATCTTTTTGCCGTAACGTTCTCTAAGTTGCTCCAAAATTTTATCGTATTCCGCTTTTTCACTATCTATTTTGTTTACAAAAATAATTCTTGGCACATTAAAATCATCGGTAATCTCCAAAGCTTTATCCGTTCCCACCTGCAAATCGGTAGTTCCGTCAACTACGATAACTGCCCCCGACGCCGCTCCCATTGCAGAAACAACTTCGCCCGAAAAATCGAAATATCCCGGTGTATCAATGATATTATACTTGTTGTTATGATATTCTACGGAGTTCAATTTCATAGAAGAAGTCAAATTTACAGCATCCGTCGGTTTGGAAATTCGATTGGACAGTCCTGCCGTAAAATGAATTGCTTCAATAAGGTTACTCTTACCGGAGCCACTGTGTCCGAGAATAGCGATATTTCTGATTTTTTCACTTTCATATTTCTCCATCTGATTACCCCTCTCTTGACGATATATTTTGAGTTGTGTGATTTTTCTCAAAATATTTTTATATTTGTCATTTATTTTTTGGAAAAGTTTTGACTATTCCTTTGTATATTATAATACAAAAGACAGATAAAAGGCAATGCTTTCCTAAAATTCTGTAAACAAAATGATTTTTAAAATCAAAAAGTCAAAGAAATATGATTTTTTTAATTCTTTCGTTGTGACGAATCTAAAAACTTGATTTTCCATACTCCTAACACAACTATGCACATCTGT
>JBGZJG010000093.1:0-2791 GCA_041848665.1 Filifactor sp. | reverse complement strand
AACAGGTTGTACCAAGTTCCTTTTTATTTTGTCACCTATCCTTGTGTTTAATAGGGGATAAGTATTTTGTTCTTTTGTTTCATTCATGAAAAATGCATGGATAAGTAAATTTATTTTTCAAATATCTTCTCAAAAAAATTGAATTGTATTATAATAGTCTAAAAATAACATAATTTTTAATAGGAATGTATGCGCATAAAATACATATGGAGGAGAAAACATGAAAAAGATATTGATTACGGGAAGTCTTGGACAAATTGGAACCGAACTTATCATGGAGTTGAGACAACATTATGGGGCAGAACATGTCATTGCAAGCTCTATTGAAGAAACTTGTCCGAAAGAAGTAAGAGAGAGCGGAGTGTATGAAGTTGCAGATGTTTTAGATGCAAAGAGAATAGCGGAGATTTGTGATAAGTACGAAATCAATCAAATCGTTCATTTGGCAGCGATTTTATCGGCGGTTGCAGAGAAGGAGCCGCAGATGGCATACAATGTGAATATGAATGGATTGTACAATATTTTGGAGATTGCACGAGAAAAAAAGATTGCCGTTTTTACCCCAAGTTCCATTGCCGCATTCGGCCCATCAACGCCCAAAGAGTTTGTTCCGCAAGATACGATTCAGCGTCCAACTACGATGTATGGAGTCACAAAAGTTGCAGGAGAACTTCTCTGCGATTATTATCACAAAAAATTCGGTGTGGATACCAGAGGAGTTAGATTTCCGGGGTTGATTTCGTATAAAGCGTTACCGGGTGGAGGAACCACAGATTATGCCGTTGATATTTTTTATGAAGCCATTCAAAACAAAAAATATCGCTCCTTTATCAAAGAAGGAACCAGAATGGATATGATGTATATGCCTGATGCGCTAAAAGCCGTTCGAGGCTTGCTCGATGCAGAGGAAGAGCAATTAATACATCGAAATGCCTTTAACATTACGGCGATGAGTTTTGCGCCGGAAGAACTTGCATCTGAAATCAAAAAATATATTCCGGATTTTGATTTCGGATATGAAGTAGATCCGATTAAACAAGCGATTGCAGAGTCTTGGCCGGAGTCGTTGGACGATTCCGCAGCAAGAATGGAGTGGGGATGGCAGCCTATTTACAACATTTCTACCATGACAAAAGATATGATTGAAAAACTTTCGCAAAAATTGAAACAAGTAAAATAAGGTATGCTATACTTGTAAGTAAGGATAAAAGAGTAAAGGAACAAAAAGGTAAGGTTGATTTTTGAGACACACAGTAGGAAGTTGTGAGAATAGGAGGATGCCATGTCGGTACATGATATGAAACAGCTACAAAAAAAAGTGGATGAATTAAAAATGACGGGGTTGTATAAGGAAGTTCACTCAATTGACGGTCCCAACGAGGCAGAAATTATTTTGGACGGAAAAAGAGTAATTAATCTTTCTTCCAACAATTATTTGGGATTTGCAAATCATCCGAGATTGAAGGAAGCTGCCAAACGTGCTATTGATAACTATGGTGCGGGTGCAGGCGCAGTTCGGCCGATTATCGGGAATATGACCATTCATGATGAATTGGAAACTTTGCTTGCACAATTTAAGAGAGAAGAAGCCGTATTGGTATTTCAATCCGGTTTTAATTGTAATGCGGGAACCATTCAAGCTGTAACAGATGCAGGAGATTTGATTATATCGGATGAACTAAATCATGCATCCATCATAGATGGGGCAAGATTGTCCAAAGCAAAAAAGACAACTTTTCGACATTCTGATATGAGAGATTTGGAGAGAGTTTTGCAAGAAAATCGAGAACAGTATGAAAATGTTTTGATTATCACAGACGGGGTATTTTCGATGGATGGAGATATCGCGAAACTTCCGGAAATCGTAGAGCTTGCCGAAAAGTATGATTGTATGACTTATGTAGATGATGCTCATTCCAGCGGAGTGTTGGGACAATCCGGAAGAGGTACCGTAGACCATTTTCATCTGCATGGAAGGGTTGATTTTACTATCGGCACCTTATCCAAAGCAATCGGAGTTGTCGGCGGATACGTTGCAGGCAAAAAAGTAACCATTGAATGGCTCCAAAACAGAGCCAGACCATTCCTGTTTTCAACCGGAATGACACCCTCCGCTGCCGGCTCGTGCATAGAAGCAATCAAAATGCTGATGGAAAGTACGGAATATACGGATAAGCTTTGGGAAAACGCAAGATATTTTAAAGAAAAAATCTCAACATTAGGGTATAATATAGGAAATAGTGAAACACCGATTACGCCGGTTATTCTTGGAGATGAGGCCTTGACCGGAGAATTTTCCAAAAAACTTTTTGAAAACGGTTTGTTTGTAGGGCCGATTGTATTTCCGACCGTACCGAAAGGAACAGCGAGAGTGCGTTGTATGGTAACGGCAGGGCATACGAGAGAACAGCTTGATAGAGCAGTGGAAATTTTTGAAAAAGTCGGACGAGAGATGGGAATTTTGGTAAGATAGTTGATGATTAACAAATAATGCCGAGTGTATACACTCGGCATTATTTGTTGCTACTTATGTAGTGAAAATAAAGACATAATAAATATGAATTAATATTTATATAAAAAATCATTTTACTGAAAATTTAAAACAATATTCGATTTTTGAATGATTTTAGAAAAATAATAAGTTGTTTGAAATAGTATATCTTTATTTTGCAAGAAAGAAGTATTTTTTTCACAAAATAGAGTGAAATAGAAAATGAAAGCATCATTTATGCTATACTATATATTTTTTTGTGAAAAATATGTTTCTCTTGAGATAGAAAGAATCAATTTT
>JBGZJG010000092.1:0-2663 GCA_041848665.1 Filifactor sp. | reverse complement strand
TTTTCATAATTATACATTATATCTATATTTTAAAATAGTGTTTCATATAAGGATAGAAAGGTATCTTTTCGGTTCATGCAATTCTTAAATCACTTTGGTATGTAATAAAAACACAATGCCTAAGTGAATATAGTTACTTCGATTTCACTCGCATCGGTAACATGTTTTCAGATACGGCATAGTATTAGAAGTTTCTAATACTTATTGCATATAAAATAAAAGAAAGCTCCGCAAAGTATTTCGTAACGGAGCATACAAATATGCAATAAAATCATGCAACTATCATCAATGAAAAGATACACAGCTAAGATTGTATGAAATGCTACATTCATTAACAGAAAAATGGAAAAAAGCATCACTCATAAGAAGAGGTTCATATCTGTCCTTTCATTGGATATTCGTATCAAATACTTTGCACAGCTTTGTAGATTAAGCAAAATATGCAGTTTTTATGATATTTAAAGAAGATTAGAATTTTAACAGACGATTAATAACATCTTTTATCTTTCGTTCACCACGCTCTCGATCCATTAATGCGAACACAAACAAAAGCTCGTTTATGGTTTCTTCATAAGCATAAGTAAAGGTCATGAAAGAATAACAGTTAAAAAAAATGGTTTTCATTTGTGCATGGCTGTATTCATCCAATTCGTTCATTGCATAATTAATATCTTCTTCCGAAAGGTTTGTTGTATTTGCTAAACCGGGGATGGAAGAGACGGGGCAAGCTATACGAAGGGCAATGGCATCTTCTCGTCCGATTGATGCGGTTAAATCATTTTTGATGTGAAAGACAGTAGAACTTTCAATCTTTTTTATCAATTCTTCAGAACTTATGATTTCTTCTCCGATACGTTGAAACATTTTTACCTCCTAATTTAAAGATACAAAACAATATAAGTATAAAAAATATTCCAAAGACTTCTGTCTTTGGAATATAATGTTTTTAGTCTACTGTGTATGGCAACAATGCAATGTTTCTTGCACGTTTGATTGCAACCGTTAATTTTCTTTGTGCTTTTGCAGATGTTCCGGTTACTCTTCTTGGAAGAATTTTTCCTCTTTCGGAGATGAATTTTTTCAAAAGAGCAACATCTTTATAATCAATTTGGTTGATTTTATCGCCTGCAAACGGATCTGCTTTTTTTCTTTTTCTCATATTTCCTTTTTGGAATGCCACGATTTTCCCTCCTCACTTAGAATGGTACGTCATCGTCCTCCAATTCTCGGTATCCCTCTTCATCCAAACCTTTTGGCTCATAATTTGTGGGAGTGGCTTGTGGTGCGTTTCCATATCCCGTCGGTTCAAATACATTTTGAGGATTTCCTTGATATTCTCGATAGGACGCTCCGGTTTCCGTATTATTTCTTTGATTACGTTCACCCCATTCAAGGAACTGAACGTTTTCTGCAATGATTTCCGTAATATATCGTTTTTCTCCGGTTTGTGTTTCATAGCTGCGTGTTTCAATCGTTCCTTTCACCCCTACCAATCTGCCTTTGGTAAGATAATTGGCACAATTTTCCGCTTGTTTTCCCCAAACAACGATGTTAAAAAAGTCCGTCATCTTTTCTCCGGTTCTTGAAGTGTATGTTCTGTCCACTGCAATGGCAAAATTTGCAACTGCTTTACCGGTTGTAGGAATGTATCTGAGTTCCGGATCCCTTGTTAATCTTCCGATTAATATCGCTATATTCATACAAATCATCCTTTTCTTATTCTTCCGTATTTACAATCATGTGACGAATTACGTTATCGTTGATTTTTAAGTTTCTGTCAATTTCTTTCGGTACGGCAATACCTGCTTTGAAAATGACCAAGACATAATATCCGTCGGTATAATCCGCAATTTCGTAAGCCATTTTACGATTACCCCAAACGTCAACTTTGTCAATTTCTCCGCTTCCGTCTGTGATGATTGCTTTCACTTTTTCCAATACAGATTCCTTTACGTCGTCTTCTATATTCGGTTTCAAAATATAGATTAATTCATAATTTCTCATTTCTTTTCACCTCCCTTTGGACTTTAACGGCTCTTTCGAGCAGAAAGATGCAGAAAACCTCTTTTGGCAGAAGTTATTTTTATAAGTTTAATAACGAAAGATTTTCATACAAAATTATTTTAGCACAATTAATAATAACAAACAAGAATTTTTTTCAAGAACATGGAATAGGTATTCTATGATTGTCAAACATATGTGACAAGAAAGCCATCTAAATCGTATTTCAAAAAGGCATGGTTTCCACTTACAAACTTTGAAGATTTCTCTCAAGGAGTAAAGCGTAGCCTACCTTTACTGAATTCTTTAGAGTTTGTATCTTTTAAGATGCCTTTTTGAAATACTCTTCTACCATTTCATTGGGTGTTCGAAACCTTAACACTCTTCTTGCTATATTATCGGTTCTAATACTGTATCTTTTAAATGCCTTGTTCATGTTTATCTGTGCTTCGCTTCTAAATCTTCTACTGCTGTAAAACAATTCATTATCTATTTTATGACTTCTTTCTACTACTTCATTTTGTCACGAGGAATATGGTCTTATTCTAAAATATATTCTATTCCCGTTTTTATAGCGGAGAAGTATAGAAAAGCAAAGAATATATTTTCGGAGAATGTTGGAAGAGGAACAAATTAGGAAGATGGTTTAAAAGAATAGAGAA
>JBGZJG010000091.1:0-4788 GCA_041848665.1 Filifactor sp. | reverse complement strand
GTTCTATTTCATCGAAATTTTGTATGAAAATAGGTTATAAAAGTATATTGATGGGTAAGTTTTATTTAAATGAATTATTGGAAACGAAGGAATTATGAATAAAAAAAGAAAAATATATATTTGCATTTGTATTATTTTGGTTACGACAATATTCGTACATCAACTTTTCATTGAAAAACCACAGTTTAAAGAAGCCTACGGGGTATGGATTGGAATTGATGCAACTAAAATTTGCTTACTCAATGACTACCAAACCGTAGTAATCGATGCTTCTCTGTTTTCAAAAGAAGATATTGATTTCCTTCATAAATCAGGGCATATCGTATATAGTTACTTAAATATCGGCTCCATTGAAACCTTTCGCCCTTACTATGAAGATTTCAAAGAACTGACATTAGGCCCGTATGAAAATTGGCCTGAGGAGTATTGGATTGATGTATCCGCACAAACATGGCAACATTATGTAACGGATTACTTGGCAAAAGACCTTGCAGATAAAGGCATCGACGGGTTATTTTTGGATAATGCAGATGTTTGGTATTTTTATCCCCGTCCCGAAATTTATGACGGCTTGAAAAATATTTTAAATTCTCTGCAACAATATCATATTCCCATCCTGTTAAACGGCGGTGACACCTTTGTATCCACAGCACTTGCCTCGGACGATTTATCCAACCTGATAGATGGAATTAACCAAGAGACTGTATTTACCTCGATTGATTTTGAGACAAATACTTTTCAACCACAAAAAATCGAGCAAACGAACTATCTCATAAGTTATTTGGACACTTGTAGAAAATCAGGTTTGAATATATATGTACTGGAATATACAGCTGACAAAAAACTTGCCAAACAAATACGAAAAGAATGTGCCAAGCACGAATATCAGCTATATATCTCCTCTTCTTTAGAACTGGATTAAAAATTGCTTACAACCTTTTCAAGTAAAACAATTTTTATCCTATGTATCTGAATTCATTATCATTTCCGTATAGATGCAAAAATTCAGATACAATTGAAGCGTGGAATAAGATACTTCTTGGCAGGCAGTTTGATCGGGGCAGTTACCTCCCGAAGAGTAACGGAAGTATCCAAAGGTTCCCTGATCACAGACGGAAATCGTGAGAAGAGTACAAAAGCAAAAGGAAGCTTGACTGCGAGACAGACAACTCGAACAAAAATGAAAGTCGGGCTTAGTGATCCGGTGGTAGAAAGTGGAATTGCCATCGCTCAACAGATAAAAGCTCCATTAATATTTGTTTTTATAAAATTATATTGTGTCATCAAGATCGTCACTTATTCATTCTTACTATGCGAAAAAAGGGGTATATTTTATGTTATTGGAACAAATACAATCTCCTGAGGATATCAAACAACTATCCCTCGAGGAATTAAAAGAATTGGCTTATGAAATCAGATGCAGACTTATCCATGTCACTGCCGCTACCGGCGGACATTTAGCACCCAATTTAGGTACGGTCGAACTTACCTTAGCTCTTCACTATGTCTTTCAATCACCGGAAGATAAATTAATTTGGGATGTAGGACATCAAGCCTATGTACACAAATTACTGACCGGAAGAAACAAGGACTTTGACACCCTTCGGCAATGGAACGGTATTTCCGGCTTTCCAAAAAGAAGTGAAAATCCTCACGATGCCTTCGGTGTCGGACATGCAAGTACTTCCGTATCTGCGGCAACAGGTTTTGCATTAGCAAGAGACAATAATCAAAAAAAACATGAAGTTGTTGCTGTAATAGGTGACGGTGCTTTGACGGGCGGTATGGTCTACGAAGCATTAAATCATGCGGGACATTTAGGTCTTAATATGACCGTCATCTTAAATGACAATAATATGAGCATTGACAATAGTGTTGGCAGTATGTCCAAATATCTGACTCGTGTAAGAACCGCTCCAAATTACACAAAAATGAAACGTGATTTGGAAACCATGCTGAAAAAAATTCCAACGGTCGGAACAAAAGTATTTGATGCCGCAGACAAATTCAAAGACTCTTTTAAAAATGTTCTTGTACCCGGTCTATTCTTTGAAGAATTGGGATTTAAATACTTCGGTCCCATAAACGGTCACGATATGAGTGAGTTAATTCCCGTTTTGGAAAACAGCAAAAATTTTGATTGTCCTATCTTAATCCACTGCATTACCAAAAAAGGAAAAGGCTACCTTCCGGCAGAAGAAAGACCCGATAAGTTCCATGGAACAGGCGCCTTCGATATTAAAACAGGCGAATCAAAATCTTCCAACAAAACCATTTCTTATACGGAAATTTTTGCAAACACCATGATTTCACTGGGAGAAAAAGATAACCGTATCGTCGGCATTACCGCTGCCATGGGTTCGGGAACAGGAATTGACAAATTTTCAAAAAAATTCCCAAACAGAGCCTATGATGTAGGTATCGCAGAAGAACATGCCGTTACCATGGCTTCAGCTATGGCTTTGGACGGACAAAAACCTTTTGTCGCAATCTATTCTACCTTCTTGCAGCGTTCTTTTGACCAAATTATCCATGATACCGCGCTACAAAATGCTCCGGTTGTGTTTGCCCTTGATCGAGCAGGATTAGTTGGTGAAGACGGTCCTACACACCATGGAGTATTTGACCTCTCCTATATGCGAATGATTCCAAACATGACCATCATGGCTCCAAAAGATGAAAATGAGCTGCAACATATGCTCTATTCTGCAACCACATACAATTCGCCCACCTCAATTCGTTACCCACGCGGTGCCGGATTTGGCGTGAAAATAGACAATACCTTCTGTAAAATCGAAAAAGGCAAAGCGGAACTTCTAAAAGAAGGAAACGACATTCTTTTGATTGCGATAGGAACGATGGTTCACCCCTCACTTGAAGTTGCAAAACACTTTGAAAAAAAAGGATACTCCGTCGGAGTTATCAATGCACGATTTGTAAAACCTTTAGATGAAAATTTGTTATGTAAACAAATCGAAAACGCACAACATATTTTCACATTGGAAGAAAATACCATCTCCGGAGGTTTCGGAAGTGCCATTTTAGAATTGGCAGAAAAGAATTTCATTTTCAAAAAAACAATTTATCAAATCGGTATCCCAGACCAATTCATTTCCCATGGAAATATAGCTATTTTGAAAAAAGAATTACAGCTTGATGTTCCGGGAATTATATCACAAATTGAAAACAAGCTAATTTAAAAGGATAGTATGTAACTATATATGAAAGCCTTGTATTTATCAAATACAAGGCTTTTAAAATGAATCTATAATACCCACGAAAGAACTTATCATACGAAAAATATGGTAAAAAGTATTTACTCATAGAGAGTGGATTTTATTATAGTTTTAATCAGTGTTTCGTATTATATTAATATTTCACAAGACATAAAAAAAGAATGCTGTATTTCTAACATATACAACATTCCATATAAAAATATTACCGTATTGGTGCACCCAAGAGGATTCGAACCTCCGACTCACAGTTTAGGAAACTGCAGCTCTATCCCCTGAGCTATGGGTGCATCGTAATTTAAATTATAACATATTTTTCCTAAAAAATTAAAGGAAAACGTATATTTTATGATAAAAATTTCAAAAAAATAAAGCCCCTCTCGGTAAAGTGCCCGATAGAGCTTCATCATTGGAGGCGACAACCGGATTTGAACCGATGATAAAGGAGTTGCAGTCCTCTGCCTTACCACTTGGCTATGTCGCCAAAAAATGGGGTGAATAGTGGGAGTCGAACCCACGACCTCTAGAGCCACAATCTAGCGCTCTAACCAACTGAGCTATACCCACCATATTCAATTAAAATCATCTTTACAAATCCCATCAAGTCCCTCTATTTCAAGGATGGTGGGCCTTCAGGGACTCGAACCCCGGACCTACCGGTTATGAGCCGGGCGCTCTAACCAACTGAGCTAAAGGCCCCTAAAATAGTGGTAGCGGCAATAAGATTCGAACTTATGACCTTTCGGGTATGAACCGAACGCTCTAACCAACTAAGCTATGCCGCCACATATTTAATGGTGCCCAGAGGCGGAATCGAACCACCGACACGAGGATTTTCAGTCCTCTGCTCTACCGACTGAGCTATCTGGGCATCTCACTGGCGGAGAGGGTGGGATTCGAACCCACGGTCCATTTCTGAATCACTGGTTTTCAAGACCAGCTCCTTAAACCGCTCGGACACCTCTCCGCAAAAGAATAAAAATGGTGACCTATCCGCGACTCGAACGCGGGACACCCTGATTAAAAGTCAGGTGCTCTGCCGACTGAGCTAATAGGTCATAATGGCTGGGGATGCAGGACTCGAACCTACGCATGCATGAGTCAAAGTCATGTGCCTTACCGACTTGGCTAATCCCCAAAGAAATGGTGTGCCTGAAGGGACTCGAACCCCTGGCACGTGGCTTAGAAGGCCACTGCTCTATCCAGCTGAGCTACAGGCACGCATTACCAAATAATGGAGCGGAAGACGGGACTCGAACCCGCGACCCTCGCCTTGGCAAGGCGATGCTCTACCACTGAGCCACTTCCGCATATACATCCTTATTATATAATTGGTGCGGATGGAGGGACTTGAACCCCCACGCACATGGCGCTAGATCCTAAGTCTAGTGCGTCTGCCAATTCCGCCACATCCGCATTCATGGAGCTGGCAATAGGAATCGAACCTACAACCTGCTGATTACAAATCAGCTGCTCTACCGTTGAGCCATGCCAGCACAAAAAAACTAAAATAACAACCCAACTCTTCCTACCTCAAAATAAAATGGCGACTCGG
>JBGZJG010000090.1:0-11822 GCA_041848665.1 Filifactor sp. | reverse complement strand
TTATCATTTTGCAATAAAACAAACAGATTGTGCAATCCGTTTGTCAGCGAATTTTTTAAGTGCAAAAATTTATGAATTCGCCTACAAAAAAGCAAGGCGAAAGGAAAGAAAGGATAACAGCCATGGAGATTAAACGTTTCAAAAAAGTTTTGGTTGCCAATCGAGGCGAAATTGCAATACGGGTATTTCGTGCATTGACGGAGCTCGGTATTCGCACCGTAGGAATTTATTCCAAAGAAGACAAATATTCTCTGTTTCGTACCAAGGCGGATGAATCTTACTTGATTGGAGAAAACAAAGGGCCTATTGATGCCTATTTAGATATGAAGGCAATTATTCAAATTGCAAAATCCAAACAAGTAGATGCCATTCATCCCGGATATGGATTTCTTTCCGAAAATGCCGAGTTTGCAAAACTTTGTGCAGACAATGGAATTGAATTTATCGGTCCGTGTGCGGAAACAATGAATATGATGGGCGACAAAATCAGTGCAAAAGAAGTTGCCCTAAAATGTAACGTTCCCACAATTCCCGGTTATCAAAAACCCATCAAAAACTTTGCGGAAGCTTTGAACATTGCGGAAGAAATCGGTTATCCCGTTATCTTAAAAGCTGCAAATGGCGGTGGCGGAAGAGGTATGCGTATCGTAGACTCTCCCGAAAAAATGGAAGCGGAATTCAAAAATGCAATGAGCGAATCTATCAAAGCATTCAACTCCGATATTATCTTTATGGAAAAATATCTGTATCGTCCAAAACACATTGAAGTACAAATCTTGGGTGATAAACATGGAAATATCATACATTTATTCGAGCGTGACTGCTCTTTGCAACGCCGCCATCAAAAAGTGGTGGAGTTTGCACCGTCCATCTCTATCGACAAAGAAATCAAAGAAAAAATCCTTGCCGACTCCGTTGCCTTAGCAAAGTATGTCAATTACGAAAGTGCCGGAACAATGGAATTTTTGGTTGATAGCAACGGCGGCTATTACTTTATCGAAATGAATCCGAGAATTCAAGTGGAACATACCGTAACGGAAATGGTTACAGGAATTGATATCGTACAAAGTCAAATTTTGATTGCCATGGGTTATCCGCTCAATTCAGAAGAAATCAACATTTCCTCTCAAGAAGACGTAACGATACGGGGATATTCCATTCAATGCCGTATCACAACGGAAAACCCGAGCGGAAACTTCATGCCGGATACCGGAAAAATT
The DNA here is from genome assembly GCA_041848665.1 of Filifactor sp. Lineage (GTDB taxonomy): Bacteria > Bacillota > Clostridia > Peptostreptococcales > Filifactoraceae > Filifactor. The sequence goes on along the minus strand of JBGZJG010000090.1, from coordinate 10,602 downwards.
GCGGTTTATCGAAGTGCATCCGGTTTTGGAATTCGTTTGGACGGAGGAAACGGTTTTACCGGTGCGGAAATCACACCCTACTATGACAGCCTTTTAGTAAAAACGACCTCTTGGGACAGAACATTCTCCGGTGCGGCAAGAAAAGCACTTCGCTCCATCAAAGAGTTTCGTATTCGTGGAGTAAAAACCAACGTTCCGTTTTTGGTAAACGTTTTAAATCATCCCGATTTCTTAGCCGGAACCTGTTATACTTCCTTTATTGAAGACACCAAAGACTTATTTGACATAAAAGGAAGTAAAGACCGCGCCAGTAAGCTGATGAATTTTATCGGGGATATTATCGTAAACGAAAAATATGAGTCCGGCATTGCCGACATTCGTATTCCCGAAATTAAAATAAATCTTGACAAAGAAAGTCAAAGCACCAAAGAGTTGTTCTTAAAAATGGGAGCAAAAGACTTCACACAGATGATAAAAAACGAGCAAAAATTATATGTTACCGACACAACCATGCGAGATGCACATCAATCTTTATTTGCAACTCGGATGAGAAGTTATGATATGCTTCAAGCCGCTCCCTATTGCAATAAAGCATTTGCAAATGCTTTTTCCATGGAAACATGGGGCGGAGCAACCTTTGACGTCGCATACCGTTTTCTCAAGGAATCTCCTTGGAGAAGATTGGAAAAACTTTCCCGCTTGATGCCGAATGTCCTGCAACAAATGCTTCTTCGTGCCTCAAATGCGGTTGGCTACAAAAATTATCCCGATAATGTAGTAAGTGAATTTATCAAAGTTTCTGCTGAACGAGGCATTGATGTATTTCGTATTTTTGACAGCTTAAATTGGCTCGAAAATATGAAACTTCCCATCGAAACCGCTTTGGAAACGGGAAAAATCGTAGAAGGTACCGTATGCTACACTTCTGACGTTTTGGACAAAAGCAACACCAAATATAATTTGAATTACTATATCCAAAAAGCAAAAGATTTGGAGGCAATGGGAATTCATATTCTTGGAATTAAAGATATGGCGGGACTACTCAAACCCTATGCCGCAAAAGAATTGATTTCCGCATTAAAGCAAGAGCTTTCCATTCCAATTCATCTACACACACATGATACATCCGGAAACGCAGTTGCAACCGTATTGATGGCAAGTGAGGCGGGAGTGGATATTGCGGACTTGGCCTTGGAATCCATGGCAGGACTTACCAGTCAGCCATCCCTTGATGCAGTCGTTGCCGCACTTAAAAATACCCCTCGTGATACCGGATTGGATCTTGGAGAATTAAACGAAGTCAGCAATTATTTCAAAGAAGTTCGAAAAATATACCAAAAATTTGAATCGGAGTTAAAAACACCTTCTGTCGAAATCTACAAGTATGAAATTCCGGGCGGCCAATACTCCAACTTACTTCCACAAACAAAATCCGTAGGATTAGGCGATCAATTCCAAAAAGTAAAAGACGCTTATTATGAAGCGAATTTGCTTTTGGGTGACATCATCAAAGTAACACCATCTTCAAAAATCGTCGGTGACTTGGCAATTTTCATGGTAAAAAATAATCTTACCAAAGAAAACATCTTGGAAGAAGGAAAATCCCTCTCCTTCCCCGACTCTGTCGTGGAATATTTCATGGGTTATATCGGTCAACCCGACGGCGGTTTTCCAAAAGAATTACAGCAAGTCGTATTAAAGGGAAAAGAACCTATTACCGTACGTCCGGGACTATTGCTCCCTGACGAAGACTTCGACAAAATAGGAGCCTATTTGAATGAAAAATACGGCGATATTGCCAACAGAAGAAATGTATTAAGTTATGCCCTCTATCCAAAAGTATATGACGATTACTGCAAACATATCGAATTGTATAACGATATCAGCAGCCTTCCTTCTACCGTATTCTTCTACGGTTTGGCAAAGGGACAGGAAATCGACGTAGAAATTGAAGACGGAAAAGTACTCAACATTCGATATACCGGTTTCAGCGAACCCGACGAAAACGGCATTCGCTCCGTATATTTTGAATTGAACGGTTCTACACGTGAAGTTGAAATCCTCGACCGCTCGGTAGAAGTCAAAAAAGACAGCCGACGTAAAGCGGACAAAACCAACCCGAAACACATTGCTCCTCCAATTCCGGGAACCATTGCATCTCTTCTTGTCAAAGCAGGCGATACCATTGTGGTCAATCAACCTCTTATGATTGTTGAAGCTATGAAGATGGAGACTACCATTTTGGCAAAATCCGCAGGAAAAATCGAAGAAATTTTGGTTTCGGAAGGCGAATATGTATCCGATGATGAATTGGCAATTATCTTGGAATAAAAAATTATTTTTGATGAATATAAAACAAAACACTCTATAAAAATATCATTTTGTATTGCTCACCAAAGATATGGAAAAAGGATAACTCATAAAAATGGCTTTTATTCCATTTTTCATAGGTATTTTGTATAAACAGAAATACAATAGCCTTCCGATATCTTTGAAGAAAAATAACAAAAGAACATCTTATCAAAAGGCATATGCCTCTCCAATAAGATGTTCTTTTGTTTTTATAGATATTTTTTTGTAAATGTTCTTTCTATATACGAAACGCTCTATACAAGTGAGCTTTTTTGCCATTTACGCAAATAAATTCACATGCTATTTTCTTTTAGCATTATCCTGAAATAAAATTTTTCAAAAATAACACAGCAGGCAAACAATCTGTTTCGGTTTGTTCCTTTTTTGCACGAAAGCAAAAGGAGCAAATTATTCCATTTCCTATTCCAACATTTCATAACTACCGGATACAACAGGCATTTTAAGAAGGTCCAACACACGCTCCAGCAAAACACCGTCTCTATGCGGATAATGAAATCCATAACTTGCCCGAATACACTGCGTAATAAACTGCACACCTCGGTCAAGTGCCAACGGTAGACTGTCTCCTTGGAGCAAACTTCCGATTACAACACTGGTATAGGCATCTCCTGTTCCCGGAAATGTTGCCGGAATGTATTTACATCCGACCTGCCAAAATGTTTTTTCCTTTTTCTCGTAGGAAATAGTATTGGTATTTCTCCGATTTTCGTCAGGCACACTGGTTATAATAACCGTATCCGGTCCCATCTCTGCAAGCTGTACCAACCATTCTTTAATTTCTTGCGTCGAAATAATCTCACTATGCGGTTTTCCTAACAAATATGCCGCTTCGGTAAAATTCGGCGTAATCATATTCGCCTTTCCAATCAACACCCTCATAGCTTGTACCATTTCCTCCGTCATTGTATCATATAACCTTCCGTTATCTCCTAAAACCGGATCTACAACCACCATATTTTCTTCCGTTTTAAAATGCTCCACAAAATCCTCAATCATTTGAATTTGTTTTGGCGAACCCAAAAATCCGGAATAAATACAATCAAAATATAAATGATTTTTTTTCCAATTCTCGATATATTCACTCATATAGTCCGTCAAATCCAAAAAACTGTAATGTTCATAATCCGTTGTGGATGACAAAATTGCTGTGGGAAGCGGACAAACCTGTATTCCCATCGTGGAAAGAATAGGTATAATCGTAGTAAGGGAAGCCCTGCCCGTTCCGGACAAGTCATGAATGGCAGCAACGGTCTTTATAAGATTTTTCATTTTTATCCCCGATTTATCTTATTTTCTTGTTTTATCCCAAATATTTTGTCCCCAATGAAGCAATTTTTCATCATGTTCTTCATAAATGGGGAATTCTCTCGTCAAAGCTTCAGTCTTTTCTTTCGCTTTTGCAATTTCTTTATGTGTCAATGTCAAATCAATAACTTCCGCAATGGTTTTCATTTCTTTTTCTTTCATTCCTCTGGTTGTTACTGCAGGTGTCCCGATACGAATACCCGAAGTTTTGAAGAAGTTTTGCGGATCAAACGGAATGGAATTCTTGTTTACGGTAATTCTTGCTTCATCAAGCATAGTTTCCGCTTCTTTTCCTGTCATATTCTTACTGATTAAACTAACCAACATCAAATGGTTATCCGTTCCTCCGGAAACAAGGTCAAATCCCCTTTCAAGCAATCCGTCCGCCAAAGCCTTAGCATTATTGACCACTTGTTTTTGATAATCCTTAAATTCCGCTTGCAACGCTTCATGAAAACAAACCGCTTTCGCCGCAATGATATGTTCCAACGGTCCGCCTTGAATTCCCGGGAAGATTGCCTTATCAATTTTTTGTGCATATTCTTCCTTGCACAAAATCATTCCTCCACGAGGTCCTCGAAGAGTTTTATGTGTTGTAGTCGTTACAAAATCAGCCACACCGCACGGATTGTTATGAAGTCCTGCTGCAACCAAGCCGGCGATATGCGCCATATCCACCATCAAATACGCTCCGACTTCATCTGCAATTTCTCTGAATTTCTTAAAGTCGATTTCTCTCGGATAGGCACTTGCCCCCGCCACAATCATCTTTGGACGCACTTCTTTAGCACGTTCCAAAACGACATCGTAATCGATTGTTTCCGTTTCCTTATTCACACCGTAATCAAAGAAGGTAAAGTATTTGCCGGAAATGTTTACCGGTGAGCCATGTGTCAAGTGTCCGCCTTGCGACAAATCCATTCCCAAAACCTTGTCTCCGAATTCCAACATTGCAAAATACACACCCATATTTGCTTGAGAACCGGAATGAGGTTGCACATTGGCATGTTGTGCTCCAAACAATTTCTTTGCACGTTCAATCGCCAAAGCTTCCAATTCATCTACAATTTCACAGCCCCCATAGTAACGTTTTGCCGGATAACCTTCTGCATACTTATTGGCAAAACAGCTTCCCATAGCCTCTAAAACAGCCTTGCTTACGATATTTTCCGACGCAATCAGCTCCAAGTTCCCTTTTTGTCTGTCAAGCTCTTTTTCCAAAATAGAGTACACATCTTTGTCTTCTTTCATTAGATGATAGTAATTGTACATTCGTTTTTCTCCTCCCGGTTTTTCATCTCCAATTTTTCCGTTTCCACCTCTTTGCAAAAATCACTTTGCAAGTTTTACCGTATCTTGCTACACAAAACTTCAAATTTCCGAATATTATATTGATATTTATTTATATAATTCGGATTTTTGTGGTGAGAAAAAATCTTTCAATCTGTCAAATAAATTTTTCCGATTTTTTTCAAAAGAATTTTCGTGTGCTGTTTCTATGTGATTGCAATTAAAACATATAAGTTTAATAACAAAAAAAGAAATTTTGTTTCTCTTTTTTTATCATTAAAATTTGTTATGCAAGAACATATTTTACGTATATTAAATATATCACAACTCTCTAACAAATATCAACATTTCCACAAAAAAAAAGAACCGGTTTCCCGATTCTTCTCTTATTTGTTATTCTGCAAGCGGAACGATGCTTACTTGTTTACGCTTTTTGTCTTTTCTTTCAAATTTTACATGTCCGTCTATCATTGCAAACAAAGTGTCATCTCCACCAATTCCCACGTTTGTTCCCGGGTGAATTTTCGTTCCTCTTTGACGAACCAAAATGGAACCTGCTGTAACAAGTTGTCCGTCTCCTGTTTTTACACCTAATCTTTTTGCAGCGGAATCTCTACCGTTCTTGGAAGAACCAACCCCTTTTTTACTTGCAAAAAGTTGAAGATTAATGCGAATCATATTTGCACCTCCTCTATGAGTACTTTCATATAATCACTGTAACTTTTTTCCATATCTTGAAGGTTTAAGATAAGAGTTTCGAGCAATACGCCTACCGATTTATCCTCTTTCTTAATCTTGTCCGGTACTGCAAAATAAAAATATCCTTCTTTTATTTCAAACGATAACTTATGATGCAACACCTCGGTAATACCGTTAAATATTGCTTGCACCAAAACCGAAATTCCTGCACAAACAATATCTTTCCCTTCATTTGCATACTCGGCATGTCCTTGCACACAAATTTCCAAACAATTCTTTTTTTTGTTTTCCGTAATACGAACAACCGTCATATCACTTAGCCTTCAATACTTTCGATTGTCAAAGAAGTAAACGGTTGTCTGTGTCCTTGTTTTCTGCGATAATCTTTTTTCGGTTTATATTTGAAAACGATAATTTTTTTACCTTTTCCATGTTCAACAACCTTCGCATTTACTTTTACTGCACTTGCGTCTTTTCCTACAAGAACTTTTCCGTCTTTTCCAAGGGCAACAACTTTTAGAGCAACAACTTCGCCTTCATTCACAGCCAACTTTTCAACTTGAATAACATCGCCTTCTTGCACTCTGTATTGCTTTCCTCCGGTTTCAACAATTGCGTACATACTGCACCTCCTCATTCCCAGTCTCGCCAAATTAGGCAACCTAACAACCGTTACGTTTTAATACCCAAATTGAGCGGCTCTTAACTCAGTAATCATACCAAACTTTTATCCTTTTGTCAAATGCAAAGTTTTTTTCTTTTACTGCGATTGCCTTGTAATTTTCAAAATTTACTGATACAATGATTTCAATTGTTAAAATCTTATTTATTACATTATAACATATTATATGGAGAGGTCTTAATATCATGAGAAATCTAACTTTGCTAACGGACTTATATCAATTGACAATGATGAACGGATACTTTAAGGAAAATGCTCACGAAGAAGTGATGGTATTTGACGTGTTTTTCCGCAATAATCCAAGTCGAGGAGGATACACGCTCATCTGCGGCATCGATGAGGTCATTGACTACATTGAGGGACTTCATTTTGAAGAAGAAGATATTACATATCTGAAAAATTTAAATATTTTTGATGAAGGATTTTTGGAATATCTGCGTCATTTTCGTTTTACCGGAGAAATCTATGCAGTGCATCAAGGCAGTGTGATGTTTCCGGGAGAACCTATTTTGCGCGTAAAAGCAAAAGCCATTGAGGCGCAATTTATCGAGACGGCAATTTTGTGCATCATCAACTTCCAATCTCTAATCGCAACAAAAGCATCCCGTATTTGCCAAGTTGCAAAAGATGATGTCGTGATGGAATTCGGACTTCGTCGTGCACAAGGTCCCGATGCGGGAATATACGGTGCAAAAGCTGCAATTGTAGGTGGCGCACAAGGCACTTCCAACGTTTTGACCGGAAAAATGTTTGATGTTCCTGTTATGGGGACACACGCTCACAGTTGGATACAAAAATTCGACTCCGAAATTGAAGCGTTCCGTTCTTATGCAAACACCTATCCGACAAAAACCATTTTGCTTATTGATACTTACGATACGCTGGAAAGCGGACTTCCCAATGCTATTACCGTATTTAACGAAATGCGTGCCAAAGGATATGAACCTCTTGGCGTTCGCATTGACTCGGGTGACTTGGAATATCTTTCCAGAGAAGTTCGCCAAAGATTGGATGATGCCGGTTTTGAAAATGTAAAAATTACCGCATCCAATGACTTGGATGAATATACTTTGATGGATCTAAAACTTCAGGGTGCAAAAATCGATTCTTGGGGCATCGGCACCAAACTCATCACTTCAAGTGATTGGCCTTCATTGGGTGGAGTATACAAATTATCGGCAGTCGAAAAAGACGGAGTTTTGGAGCCAAAAATAAAAATTTCCGAATCTCCGGAAAAAATTACCAATCCGGGTTACAAAAAAATCATAAGAATTTATAACAAGTCCAATAACAAAGCGGAAGCCGATTTGATTATGCTTGCACATGAAACCGTTGACGAAACAAAACCGCTTACCTTATTTCATCCACTCTACACATGGAAGAAAAAAACCTACAAGGATTATTATATCAAAGAACTGTTGCAACCTCTGTTCATAGACGGCAAATGCGTAAGAGAAAAGAAAAGTGTTATGGAATGCAGAGAATATTCTTTCCAAGAAAAAAATTCTCTATGGCCACAGTATCTTCGTCTAAGCAATCCAGAACCATATAAAGTGGACCTTTCCCAAGAGCTGTGGAATGTAAAAAATGAATTGCTGAATGAAAAACGTCATCACAGAGACTTGTAAACATTTGCAGGCAAAATCGGTAATCTAAACTCCCAAAATGCACTTATCCATTTAATTAAGAAAGGAAGCTGAATATTATGAAAAAGATCATTGCAATCACGCTATCTGTCATGTTGGTATTCTCCATGCAAAACTTCTGCTTTGCAGACAATGGAAATGGATTTTACACTGCCAAAAAAGTTTCCTATCCAATTTATATAAATGGAAAATTACAGGAATGCACCCAGCCTATTGTTGTTGTCGAAGGAAGAACATACCTCTCCCTTCGAGACTTGTCCAATCTGTTAAATATCAGCACCGAATGGGACGGCAACATGCAATCTATATTCATTGATACAACAACTCGTCAAGAACCGGCACAAAGCAAATATAATCAACTTGGCACCAAAACGATTTATCGTACCAAAACGGAAAATTTCTCCATCTATATCAACGGAACCAAAAGCATCCCTACCAATATCAAACTGACGATTGACGGAAGAACCTATCTCTCCGTTCGAGATTTGGCAACCATGTTGAATATCCCTTTGACATGGAACGAAGAAATGCAGGCAATTTTTATCTCTCTTGCCGAAACATCCCACTTGAATCATCCATTCAACAACGTGAATGTGCCAAGTGATAAAATTCGTTTATTGTCCGACCACAAAATTAAACATATGGATTTTACGCAAGAGGAATTAAATTATATTTTGAGAGATACCTTAACACAAAAAGAACAGAATTTATATAATGAAATAAATGCGTTGCGAAAACAAAACGGCTTGCCCGCACTTGCACTGTCTATGGAATTAACAAAAGTTGCAAGAGTGCACGTCCTCGATTCCAAAAAGAATTCTCCAAAAAATTTGACAGATCCAAGCGGTGAAAAAGGAAATTTGCACAGTTGGTCTGTAAGTGAGCATTGGAGTGGCGGCGCATATACATCCGACCACAAGTATGCGGAAATGATGTGGAATAAACCCACCGAATTATCCAACTACCTTTCAAGAGGATATGAAATTGCGGCATGGTCATCCATTGATCTCAGTCCGAAAGAAGCGGTTGACTTATGGAACAGCTCCACCGAACACAGAAACGTAATCCTCGGCAACGAAAATTGGGATACCCTGTCAACCTTCGGAGTAGGAATAGACGGCTCCTATGCCTTTGCATGGTTTGGAGAATGATTCAGCAAAAATCATAAATATTCGGCTTATAGGACACTTGTATTCAACAACTGCAAACTATATAAAAAATCGACAAAAAGATGGAAATAACAAATTTCCATCTTTTTTATATTATCCAATTACCTCGAAACATTGATACAAAACACCTATCCATACAAATCCCTGATTAAAGTTATAATAAAACCTACTTTTTTCAAATGCTATTAGATTTTATTTTTCATAAAAAACACTATGTCTATCCTTTAAAATAGTGTTTCGTGTAAATGACATCAAATCATTTGTCTAATTCTGCAATACATCTTAAAATCTCAATATCCGCAGGGCAAAAGGCATATTGAGGTATTTCTTCTTTCGTAATCCATTCTATCGCATTATGCTCTATCTTCTTGGGAATACCTGTTTTGATTTCTGCATTAAATATGGTCAAGCGAATGGTAATATCCGAATACTCGTGTATTACATCCATAAATACATCCCCTACACAAACCTCAATATCCAACTCTTCTCTACATTCCCTCACGAGGGCTTGTTCCTTTGTTTCACCTGTTTCAACCTTTCCGCCGACAAACTCCCAAAGAAGTGCTCTATCTTTGTTTTCCGGCCTCTGGCATATCATAAACCTATCCTTATCCCATATAAGTGCAGCTACAACCTCCATTATATGTTTCATCTTCATCTCCTTCTCACATATAATTTACCACTTTCAATTCCATTTGGCAATATCTATGCTACTTTGTCGGATTGCTTGTGATATGGAGTAACAAACCCTATTCTTTCATAATTCTTCAACTTCTTGCCGCATATAATATTCCTCAAAATGCGCATGTTCTTGCTTCCAAACCCACAACTCTTAAAAAAATCCTGCCCGCTTTCATTTTTCTTTCAAAATAGAGACCGAAATCAAAATCACAACTTCTATACTCATGATTTCTTCCTACATCTTTTCTCCAAACTTCAATCATCCATTTCACTTCTCCCTTACTCTTTTTGTCAATATCACTATTAAACAATTCCTTAAGTATCTCTATAACTTCACAAAGAGCAAGACAACTCATATTTACACTACAAATCAAAATATTTGTTCAGACACAGCAACACATGATAAACATGTTCATTTTTTCATAAAACAAAACATCTCTTATACCATCCCTCGTACATTCATTTCTTCCATTAATCCATAGCCGGAAGAAAGCTTTCCATCACGATTATCTTTTTTATCAGATTGTAATTGCACACTTTATTTCGTTAATAATGAACAAGTACAACTTATATTTGTATTTATTTAACAGTATCCTTCTTCAGGAGACATTCTGAAGGAACATTTTCGCCGCTAACTTTTTTGTATCCATCTTCCTCGGCGAAATAGCAGAATTCCTATTTTCTTATTTCAAGAATTGGAAGACGAAAATCCGCTATTTTTTTCATATTTTATTTTAAATTGATTTAGAAATAAAAC
>JBGZJG010000089.1:0-3173 GCA_041848665.1 Filifactor sp. | reverse complement strand
GGGGATGTCAAAAGAGGACCTCTATGCTCTTATCTTCTCCGTTGCTAAGAAGGAAAGTATGAAGGCGCTCACTTGGGCGGAGGCAAATGCGGTGATCAATCGGATCGTCGGAGCGGAAGAGAGCGAGATTTATCAAAACAAAATCGGACAACAAAGCACGGAGCGGATGCGTCGGAAGATACACATGCTGGTCAAGGCACTTGGATGGGATAATAATCCTGCTCGAATCGCAGGATTCTGCAAGAAGATGTTCGGCGTAGAAAAGGTAGAGTGGTTGAGCGCAAAACAGTGCTATCAGCTCATAGAAGCACTGAAGGCGATTATTGGAAGAGAGGAGGCAGGAAATGAAGATCATCAAGCACCCGGAGCTGAAGTTTAAGCCGATGCAAAAGGTCGAAAAGTCGGAGAAACGCTACATTGTTACACATCACCCGGAAGCGAAGGTATCCTCTCCCGCACAGATCCACGCGTGGCACCTCTCCCGTGGATGGTCCGGAGCGGGCTATCACTTCCTGATTCGAAAAGACGGGACGGTGCATGAACTAAGACCGACACTGACGGTCGGAGCGCACTGCCCGACTCGGAACAAGGACGGCATAGGAGTTTGTTGGGAAGGGAATTGGCATGTGGAAACACAGATGCCGAAAGTACAATTTAATGCAGGAGTGGAATTATACAAATATTTGATGAAAGAATACAATATCCTACTAAAGCAAGTAATTCGGCATTGTGATGCACGACCGACCAATTGTCCGGGTAAAAATTTCCCGTGGAGAAGTCTTATTGTGGCACTAAAAGAAAGTGGAAATGGTGGAGAAATTAAGGGGCAACAACAGAAAAAGACGGAAGTATTGACAAGTATATGTGGAATAACAGGAATAACGAAGGAGCAGGCAATTACACATATTAATTCTGTAAATAGCGATTGTAAGATAAGCTGCAGTTTGTATGACTTAGTAGAATATTACTTCGATTATTGCAAGAAATATAGTATCAAAACTGAGATTGCAATTGCACAAATGCTATTGGAAACAAATTACTTGCGTTTCGGAGGTATTGTACAAGCAGGTCAAAATAATTTCGCCGGAATAGGTGCTTTAGATGGCAACGGCAAAGGTCAAGCCGCAACTTTTAAGACAGCGAAAATTGGAGTACTTGCACAAATACAACATTTGTTTGCTTATGCAAGTGTCAATCCTATATCGGCGAGAGGGATTGTGGATCCACGCTTCGGTCTTGTAGTACGAGGCTCTGCTCCGTATGTAGAGTATCTTTCGATTCCTCATAATCCCTCCGGCGGAGGTTGGGCAAGCGATAAGGACTATGCGATTAAGATAAAAGCAATTACACATAAAATAGATGCCGTGAAAATCCAGAAAGAACACTGGGGTGCAAAGTATGTAAAAGAACTCCAAAAAAGAAACCTTTTATCAGAATGGCACAATCCGGACGATAAAGTGACTTGGGCGGAGCTTGGAGTAATTGTGAGTAAGTTGATGCAAGAACAATCAAAATAAACAGAAAGGGGAAGTAAAATGTCAGATTGGAAAAAAGAGATGAAACTTGAAGATTTAGACAGTCCATATTTTGAAATTGCTGAAAAATTCGGTATTGAAGTTGCAATCGGAATAGAACAACTCTTCCATGGAAGACAAATTTACTTCCCTTTTTTGGAGCATGTATGCAGAGACCGGGTGCAGGAAAAGATTATCGAAGAGTGCAACGGTTATAACTTTGTGGAGCTATCACAAAAGTATGGATACAGTGAAAGGCACATCAGAAGAATTTGTGAAGAAAAGTTAGCTAAAGAGAAGCTGAAACCTTTGGACGGACAAATGAATATGTTTGAATAAAAAAAGATAAAAGAGGGAAAGAATGATAAATGATGAAGATATTGCAGCAAGTATTTTGATTATTGTTTCGTTTTGTATAATCTTCTTAATAATTGCAACACTATTGGCGGTTGTTACTTTTAGCAATTGGTTAAAATAGTAGTTAGAACAGAACAGTAGAAATGCTGTTCTTTTTTTGAAAAATAAATCAACAAGCGTGTTGACTGATAAAACAAATTATGTTAATATAAAATAAGTAATAAAGATATTTAAAATAGAGTAAACAACATTAGAGTTGTATGATTTCAAAAGTGGTATTTTAATATGCCGAAGGAGGAAGGAGAGTTTTAGTCATGTTGAGCGAATTTGGTAAGTTCTCGAGAAAACTAAGAATAGAGGAAGGTGAACTGCTGAAGGATATGGCTACTAAGTTAAATGTAACTCCGTCATACTTGTCAGCAGTTGAAGTTGGCAAAAGAGCAATACCGGAAAAATGGATTTCTATTTTGATAAAGGCATACAAGTTGAATTCGGAAATGTCAACGAAATTAACATTGGTTTATGAAAACAGTTTGGAAAGTGTTACAATGAATATCAAAGAAAAAAATGCGGAAGATAAAGAGTTGATTATTTCTTTTGCTCGAAATTTTGACTCTTTGGACGAAACTGTAAAAAATGAATTAAAACAAATTTTTTCTAAATAAAGGGGGAATGGTTGCTTATGGCTTATAGAGCAAAACCATTATCAAGAGTAAAGATTAGACAACATGTAATTGTGCTAAGACAAACGATGAAAGAGATTGGTTATGAAACTGGAGTACAGTTTCCGTTATTGAAGTTTATAGAACATGTTTTACCGTATGTATTTCCTGAATTTGAATTTGAGATAGTAGACGATAACGAGTTGAATTGCTATGCTAAGGCATACCCCAGTAAAAATAAAATTGTTGTAAGAAATTCTGTATATGAAGGGGCGTGTCGAGGTAATGGAAGGGATAGGTTTACAATAGCACATGAGATAGGTCATTTCTTTCTACATGGTGATGAAAATGTATCATTTGCACGCTTGGATGAAACTATTTTTCCGTTTGAAGATCCGGAATGGCAAGCAAATACTTTTGCCGGAGAGTTATTGGTTCCTGTTGATTTGATAAAAGAAATGAGTATAGAAGAAATTTCTGTTAAATGCAAAGTATCTCGACAGGTTGCCGAGATACAGAAAAAATACTGTTAGTTAGATAGCTTTTGCTATTTAATTATATGAAATAAATATAGTTCGCAGCTATATTGATTTGTCAAAGAGAAAAATGCATCAGCTGTCTATAAATTAACATATCTACT
>JBGZJG010000088.1:0-6504 GCA_041848665.1 Filifactor sp. | reverse complement strand
ATGATACGTAATATTGTTTCGCATTAAAGATACATTATGATTGATATTCTATTTAGATAAAAATAAGAAAATCGGTAAAGATACATAGAACTATTAAGCAAATATCTATTAAAATGGTTTATAGCATCCATCCTTTTATTCGATTTGTCAGCATTCCAGCTCATTCATCTTTTCAAGAACTGCCAGTAGAAGTTGATAACATCTCTTTGTAGAGGAGATGGACAGACGTTCTCTTGGAGTGTGTACATCATACATATTCGGTCCGAATGAAATCATATCGATGTCAATTAATTTCTCTTTAAATATGCCACATTCTACTCCGGCATGAATGGCGGAGGCTTTCATTTCTTTTGAGAAAGTTTCTTTGTATACTTGAAGGAACAGATCTTTCAATTTGGATTCCATTTGTGCGGGCCATGCCGGATAATCTCCCGTTGTTTCAAACTTTGCTCCATAAATTTTTGCAAATAGGGCTAATTGCGAAACAATATGTTGCTTTCTTGAAGTAACGGAACTTCGTACTGCACTTTCAAAAATCAAATTGGAATCGTCCAATGTCAATACACCCAAATTCAAAGAAGACTCTACCAAATCATTTATGATAAAACTCATAGATTGTATTCCGTTGGGCAATAACATGAGCAGTTGAAGGGCGGCATTTTTTGTTTTTTCATTAAACACAAACCGATTCTCACTTTTTTCCTTCACGGTATAAACCATTTCAAATTCATCTTCAATGTTGGTATATTCATTTTTGTAGATAGAAAACCAAGTATCACATTGTTCTTTGAGTTTGTCAATATTTTCGGGATCAATGGCAATTGTGGCGCAAGCCGCACGAGGAATTGCATTCATTTTTGCACCTCCTGAAATTTGAAAAATTTCAAACGGCATGAAACGAGATAAGTTATATAAGAAACGCCCTAATAACAAGATGGCATTGCCACGCCCTTTATCAATTTCCCCACCGGAGTGTCCTCCCTTAAAGTTTGAAAGAGAAATTTCACAAACAGTGTAGTTATCTTCCAGTAAGGTCCATTCAACAGGAAGAAAGAGCTGTGTACGGACACCGCCTGCACAACTTGTTAAAAGTTCTCCTTCTTCCTCGGAGTCAATATTAATAAAATATTTTCCTTCTAAAGAAGATGTATTCATGTTAGTCGCTCCAAGCAGACCGGTTTCTTCTTGAACGGTAAAAACTGCTTCAAGAGCAGGGTGTTTTATGTCATCAGAATCCAAAATTGCCAAGGCCATTGCAACTGCAATTCCGTTATCGGCACCAAGAGTTGTTTTATCAGCATGAATAAAATCTCCATCTACCACCAACGAAATAGGATCCTTTTCAAAATCGTGTGTGGAAGAAGGTTCTTTTTCACATACCATATCCATATGTCCTTGCAGGATAACCGGTGCACAATTTTCATATCCTTGTGTAGCAGGTTTTTTAATGATAATATTATTGAATTCATCTTGAATATAAAAAAGATTTCTTTCCTTAGCCCAATTTGCCAAATAGTTGCTTATTTTTTCTTCATGGAAAGAACCTCGTGGAACTTGTGAAATTTCTTCAAAAAAGTGAAATACTTTTTGCGGTTCGTAATTTAAAACGGCCATAATAATTCTCCTCTCCATACAATCATAGATACGTATTATATAAATAAAGAGTATAATACTTCTCCATCTTATAGTATTTTTAAAAAATTTTCAATTCATATCTTTTGATATGAAAATTTATTTTCGTATCGTGATAATTTGCAATGGAATATTTTTTTAATCGCCTTTTATTTTTTTGAAATGCTGTACAATAGCATTTTCCATTTTATTATTGTTAGGCTCATAGTATATGGAATTTTTTAAGGTTTCGGGCAAATAATTCTGTTTGATATAATGATTTGGATAATCGTGAGGATAGAGGTATCCTACTCCACGATTCAGATTTTCAGCTCCTTGATAGTGACTATCTTTTAAAAAATCAGGAACTGTGTAAACAGAGTGATTATCCAAGTCTTGCAAGGCTCGATCAATGGCTGTAATAGTGGAATTTGATTTGGGAGCGGTTGTAAGTAGAATAACTGCCTGCGCCAAAGGAATTCTTGCTTCGGGAAGTCCTAAATAGAAGGCGTTATCAATACAGCTTTTTACAATGGAGACGGCTTGAGGATATGCCATTCCGATATCTTCAGATGCAATTACAAGCAGTCTCCGAGAAGGGGATATAATATCTCCCGATTTCAAAAGTCTTGCCAAATAATGAAGAGCAGCATCGACGTCACTGCCTCGAATGGATTTTTGAAATGCACTTAACAAATCGTAATGTTCATCTGAATTTTTGTCATATAATATTGTTTTTGAGGTTGTTACATTTTTTAATAAATCAGGGGTAATATCCATAATTTTATTTTCACAGTACAACTCAATCATAATTCCCAGTGTATTTAGTGCTTTTCTCAAATCTCCTCCTGAAAATTGGATGAGCAAATCAATTTCTTCTTCCGAGCAAGAAATACGATATCCATCTTGTGCTAATTTTTCCAGTGCATTGTGGATACCTTGTTTGATATCTGAGTGCTTTAAGGAATAAAATTCTACTACCGTACAACGACTTAAAAGGGATTTGTAAATTTGATGGTAGGGATTTTCCGTTGTACTTGCAATTAATATAATTTCTCCTTTTTCAATGTATTCCAATAAAAGTTGTTGTTGCTTTTTGTTGAAATTTTGAATTTCATCAATATACACTAAAATTCCATTTATTCCGGAAATAGTATTGATTTCCGCAGCTATATCACGAATATCTTGTGTTTTGGAATAAGTAGCATTGAGTTTGTAATAAGTCAAACCGGACTTTTCAGCTAAAATAGAAGCAATTGTCGTTTTTCCGGTTCCGGGTGGTCCGTAGAAGATTAAATTTATCATTCTGCCTGTGGAAAGAATGCGATTGATGAGTTTTCCTTTGCCTACAATATGCTGTTGTCCTACAACCTGTTCGATAGAATTAGGGCGAATGAGTTCCGCAAATGGTATGTTCATAGAATTTCCTTTCATTTAATATCGGTGTTATTTAAATACATTTTTAATCCTGCAAAGAACAGTATTCTGTTATTTATGTGTAGTTTTAATTAGAAGAGATGAAGTAGTTTAAAGAGTTACATCAACTTTAGAGTTAGAAATATAATTAGGAACAATTTTTCAGGAATGCAAGCAAGAGCGAAGTATGATTGGCAGATAAAGCCTCCGTCAGGGTTGACGAGAAGTTTGCGAAATGAAATGAGCAAACTTACGCAACCTATGACGAAGAAAGCAAGCCGAAGGTGCCGCTTGAATTTAGTATTTATGGTATAATGTGAACACTTAACGAAAGCAAGCCGAAGGCGCTGCTTGAATTTAGTATTTATGGTATAACAAAACATAGCTTGTAACAATACTATTGTCACAAGCTATATGAATTATAAATTGCATTTAAACAGTTTTTATTTGATTGCGTGTTTTTTTAATTCTGCCAATAATTTATCATTTAGAACCTTAATATGCGTTCCCTTCATACCTAAAGAACGAGATTCAATAACTCCTGCGCTCTCAAATTTTCTTAAAGCATTTACAATAACAGATCGAGTAATTCCTGCACGATCTGCAATTTTGCTGGCAACCAACAATCCTTCCGAGCCATCAAGTTCTTTGAAGATATGCATAACCGCCTCCAATTCGGAGTAGGAAAGGGTACCGATTGCCATTTGTACAACAGCTTTGTTGCGCATTTCTTCTTCCAATTCTTCACTTTTAGAACGCAGAATTTCCAAACCGACTACGGTTGCACTATATTCTGCCAAAATCAAATCATCATCACTGAATTCTTTATCATAGCGAGATAGTATTAGAGTTCCTAAGCGCTCTCCGCTACCAATAATCGGCACAATTGTTGCATATTTATTATAGCTTCCGATATCTCCTTTAAAAATGGACAATAAAGCTTCTTTTGTTAAGTTTGCAACTGTCTCATCTTCTTTGTTAACGTTGTCAATATAATCTTGAGGAAGTTTTTCTTCTCCGGATTGTTCATCCAAAATAATAGAACTATCTGCCTCATGAGTAAAGGAAGAACCCAAAACTTTACCTCTTGCACTCAAAATATAAATATTGGAACTCAAAACCTCGTTTAATGTATCGCTTAAAACGGAAAAGGATACAGGTTTATTTCCTGAATTTTGAAGAAATTTGTTAATCGTTCTTGTTTTTTGTAGCAACACACTTGACATACATACACCGCCTCATATTAAAAATAAAATTTTATACAATTGAAACAAAATTTATAGAAAAAATAAAATTTCACAATTATAATAACATATCTCTAAAGAATTTTCAATATTATTTGACAATTATAAATTATATTATAATTTTTTTGTGTCTTCTTTATAATCGCAAGTTTTTGAGGAACAGATTGTCTGTGTTTCTCCTTTATTATATTTTTCAACTAAATTACTTTGGCATAGGGGACATTTTTTTCCGGTAGGGCGATTCCATGAAACAAAATTACATTTGGGATAATTGCTACATCCATAAAAAATTCTTCCTTTTTTGCTGCGACGAATGATAACTTCTCCGTCTTCGCAATCCGGGCAGTGTATTCCGATTTTTTCCAAATAAGGTTTCGTACCGGTACATTCCGGATATTTTTCACAAGCGAGGAATTTTCCGAAACGTCCATATTTTACGACCATGTGAGCGCCGCATTGTGGGCATATCTCATCCGTCTTTTCTTCCAAAAGCACTTTTTCCAAATTCTTTTCAGCAATTTCAATATCTTTCATCAGTGGAGTATATATAGTGCCGACAACTGATTTCCAAGGAATTTCTCCTTCTTCCACATGATCTAATTTAAGCTCCATACCCGCAGTGAAATCTACATTAACGATGTTTTGGAAATTTTCTTTCATAATTGAAGTAACAATTTCGCCTAATTCAGTTGGTTTCAAAAAGTTTTTTTCTTTTTGAACATAACCTCTTTGTAAAATTGTAGAGATAGTCGGAGCATAGGTACTTGGTCGCCCAATTCCCAAATCTTCCAATTCTTTTACCAATGTAGCTTCCGTATATCTTGCAGGAGGCTGTGTAAAATGTTGTTTATCTGTCAGCTTACTTACATTATACTCTTTCTTCTCTTGAAACAGAGGAATTATACTTTCTTCCGATTGAGAATATGAATATACTGCCAAAAAACCGTCGAACATCATTTTGTTTCCGGAAGTTTTAAATTTGTAATCCTCTATTATTCCGGTGACCGTATCAGAAGAAAATTCTGCAGGAGCCATAGAAGCGGCAACAAAACGCTCCCAAATGAGTTTATAGAGCTTATATTGTTCATTTGTCAGAGAATCTTTTATGGAATCCGGAGTTCGATAAACAGATGTCGGGCGAATACATTCATGAGCATCTTGGACATTTTTGTTTTTTTGTGAAGGAACGGTATATTTATGATAATATTTTTTCCCATATTGTGAAGTAATATATTCTTTGGAAGAAAGAAGCGCTTCTTCCGAAATTCTCTGAGAATCGGTACGAATATAAGTAATTAAACCGACCGTTCCTTCTCCTTTTATGGTAATTCCCTCATATAATTGTTGTGCGATATTCATGGTGCGTTTTGTAGAAAAAGATATTTTGTTTCCGGCTTCTTGTTGAAGTAAACTTGTAGTAAAAGGTTTTGGAGCAAAACGTTTTTTTTGTTTCGTTTCAATAGAGTCAATAAACATAGGTCGATTGTTAATTTTTTCAAGAACTTCTTTGGTTTCAGCTTCATTGCTGAGAATTAATTTTTTGGAGTTTTTTTCTGTCAATTTAAACGTTGCTTTCTTCTTATCATCTCCAGCAACTAAAGCTTCAATACTCCAGTATTCCACCGGTATAAAATCGTTAATTTCTTTTTCTCTGTCTACAATTAATCTGGTACTGACACTTTGTACTCTGCCAGCACTAAGACCTTTTCTTACTTTTACCCATAGGATAGGGCTAATTTTGTAGCCAACAAGACGATCTATGACACGCCTGGCTTGTTGTGCATCGACCAAGTTCATATCAATCTTGCGAGGAGATTTGATCGCTTTTTTGATAGCATCCTTTGTTATTTCATTGAAAGTTATGCGATTGTTTTCTTCCGTATTCAATCCCAATAATGTGGCTAAATGCCATGAAATTGCTTCTCCTTCACGGTCTTGGTCAGTTGCAAGATAGATGTGTTCCGCTTTTTTTTGCCTCTTTTTTCAATTCTTTTACAACATCGCCTTTTCCGCGAATAGTAATATATTGTGGTTCAAAGTTTTGTTCCTCATCAACACCTAATTTACTTTTGGGTAGGTCTCGAATATGTCCGATTGAGGCTTTTACCGTATAATTTTTCTTACCCAAAAATTTTTCTATCGTTTTTGCTTTTGCAGGAGATTCCACAATGACTAAATTTTTTGCCATACATCATAATCCTTTCAGAATTTTATATTTCGCGCAAATGAATAT
>JBGZJG010000087.1:0-8507 GCA_041848665.1 Filifactor sp. | reverse complement strand
TTTCAGGTTCATTCATGGTATTCACCTCCTTTCGCAGCCGCGAAAGCGGGTAGAATTTCCCCTTTCGTAAACCCTCAACAACGCAGAGCCCAAAACTGCCAAAGAAAAGCGAATATTTTTAGAAAAAAGTTTTTGCAGGCACAAAAAATCCCGACTGCACAGGGCAGCCGGGATCGGACATGAAAAGATAGCTATATGGATATGATTTAACAGGTTATCCGTAAAGGCACGGAAACCCGGAAATAGAATATATCCCCTTTAACAAGATTTTAAGATAACGAAAAATAAACACGACGATACCTCCTTTGATACCGCCGTGTTTTCGTATGTTATAATTTGTTTTGAGCTTCCGCTTCTTTGCTTATAGGATAAACCAGCGGTTTTATATGATTTATTTTTCATACTTTTGCATATATAGATTTCACCCTTCTAAAAAACTTATATTTTCCATTTTTCTGTTTGATATTGCATATTTCATAGTTTTTTATACAATCCAGCTTGTTCTAACAATTCTTTATGTGTACTTCTTAATATCCTGTTGATTTCACAGCAATTTTCAATCCATATTTTTATCTCAAGGTAAAATTAAAGAACCCCCGCTTTTTCAAAATGTTTTTTCAACAGAAGCTTACCGATAAATGCACCGATCAAACCACAAAATGCAGAAAGCAGGCACAGTCCGGCAAGACTAAGTGGTGTCACCAATTCAATTATTTTGCTGATGTAGCTTTCGCCATACATGGCAAATGCTTCGGCAAATGCATCTTTCAAAAGAATGACGGAAATAAAAGCAACCAATGTCAAACCGCAAGTATAAACGGCATGTGCCACAGCCATCCCTCGAAAACTTCTCCTTCCCAGTACTCCGTAAAGAAGTTCACCAAGCAAACCACAAACCACCATTGTGATTACATCCAGTGGAAGCCTTCCCATAATCAAAAAGAATACAGCAACCACTGATGAGGCAAGGAAAAAGGTTCCCTTTTTAGGCGCTTTTGACAAAAGCAGCATCATAACAATTCCCGCCGGGATTCCGGAAATAGCTGGTGCAAATAAATAAGTAAGCGGATTCATGCCCAAAATCAAAACCACTACAAACATGCAAGCGTAAAGAAGAATTGCCATCACACCAATCAAGATGAGATCCTTAACTTCTAATTTTTCTTTTTTTACATCATTGTTCATTATTCTTACTCCTTTCAGAAAATAAAATTCGATAAATCTGCTCTTGGTTTTCCTTACAAAACGGAATCAGGGTAGGAGCTCTGCAACGTTCTAAATACAATAAGTGAGCAGAGGTTTCAAGGAGCAATTCTGCATCATGGGAAATAACCAATACGGTTTTTCCTTGCTTTGCCAAGTCCTTCAGAAGATCGGAGACACGCAACATATTCCTCCCATCTAGCCCACTGGTAGGTTCATCGAAAAGTAAAATTTCTGCATTTTTCATCAGTGCGACAGCAATTGTAACACGTTGCTTTTCACCGCCGGACAAGCTTCCCGGATGGCGATCTTTGTATGAAAGGATTCCCAATCGATCCAATATCTGTATAGCTGTCTCGTTTGTCTTTTTGTCGTCCTCATTTCCAAGGATTAATTCTCCCAACACACTATCAGAAAAAAGTTGATAGTCTACATCCTGCATAACATAGTATGATTTTTGAATCCGATCTTTTTTGCTGCATTTTTTTCCATTGAAGAGAATATCACCCCTTTGTGGTTGCTCCAGTCCGACACATAATCTTGCCAAAGTGCTTTTACCAATACCATTTTCTCCAACAATCCCGATTACCTCACCGGACGGTAGTGAGAAGTCTAATTCATCAAAAATGGGGAACTCTTTATGATAGTGGAACGAAATTTGTTGCCCTTTTATCTTTTCGATAAAATCCAATGAAGTCATTTTTTCCATTTCCTTCCGGTAGAAGGAAACACATCGCAATCCAAGATTTCTGCTTTCATCGGTTTTCATGCGGCAAAATTCCTCTGAAGATAATTCCATGCGTTTTCGCCCATTATCTAAATAGATCATACGATCGCAAAGCCCTGCGAGCCAATAAATTTTGTGTTCTGCAATGAGAATTGTAGTGCCTGTATTTTTTAAATTTAAAAGGATTCGTTTCAGTCGTTCGGTTGCTTCTCTGTCAAGATTCGCTGACGGTTCATCCAGAACGAGTATTTTCGGACGTAATGCACAGGCGGAAGCGATAGCGACGCTTTGTTTCTGTCCACTGGAAAGCTCTGTGACCTTTTTCCCTAACAGATGCGTTATATTTGTAAGTCTTGTGGCAGACAATACCCTTTCTTGAATTTCGGCTTGTGCAAGTCCGAGATTTTCACAAGGGAAAGCAATTTCCGAATCGACATCCAGTGTAAAAAACTGAGACCTGGGATCTTGAAAAACGGAACCTGTTAATGATGCAATTTCTTTCATACTCAAGGTGGAAATTTCTCTGCCGTTAATAAAGATTTCTCCCTGCATTTCAGAGGAATAGAAGTTTGGAATAAGTCCGTTCAAACAACGGGTAACGGTCGTTTTTCCACACCCGGAAGCTCCGGTCAGCAGAACGCACTCACCTTTCTTTACAGATAATGAAAACTTATGCAGACTCTCCGCTTCCGCTTCGGCGTATTTTACACTTAAATTCTTTATCTCAAGCAATATAACCACCTCCCCATATCCAAAGTAAAGCATCCCATAAGATAATGCCTGCAAATAAAAGATAATCCAATGGCTGCAAAGTCACAGAAACCAGCTCACCGCGACTTCCCTCAAGGTTATACCCTCTGCAAAGTGCCGAGCGCGACAGCTCATCACTGACTTTCAGGCTACGCATCAGAAGCGGAACCAAGTAGCTTTCCATCGACCGAAGCGGATGCAAAAGAGATGGTTTCATATTTCGTAATAGTAAATTTTCTTGTATACTTTTTGCCTCTGTTTTTAGAGTTGGAAAATATCGAAATGCAACGGCAAGCGGTAGAATCAGCTTTTTTGAAAGGCGCATATTGGCTAATGCAGTGAGAAACTCACTCAATTTAATTGCCTTTGCAAGGATCAATCCGCATAATATCGGCGGCTCATACATCAGTATGATGATTTTAATCATGGAGAATGTCGCTCCTACGATAGGTAGTTCAAACTGTTCTGCAAACAGTTCCCAAAAAATGATTACAATATAGGGTAAAGACGCTTTTGATGCTACTTTTCGATTTCCAAGACAGAATAGTATTATCAGTAATAAAATTCCAATAGTATAAAGTGGGAGAAGATTACGTTTTGGCATCATAAACCCAAGCATACTTGCAGTCGCGGTAAATAAAATCCATACACGAGGATCCGGTTTTTGTGCCCTAAACATGAAGTTTCCAGCTTTTCATCATATGTTCTTTTTCCCACATATCCATATAAAGCCCCTCCTTTGTCAACAGGTCGTCGTGAGAGCCGACCTCTGCGATTTTCCCATCATTCATCACAATAATCTGATCTGCAAAGCGAATATAAGAGAGTGTATGTGCAACCATGACAACCGTTTTTCCTTTTGTCAATGTGTCCAATCCTTTTTGAATTTCAAGTGCATTTTGAGGATCTATACTGGAAAGTGCCTCGTCCATCAAAATAATAGGAGCATCCTTTAAGATAGCTCGCGCAATTGAGATGCGCTGTTTTTCTCCGCCGGATAAAGTGCGTCCACCTGAGCCGATCAAAGTATCATAACCTTTCGGCATTGCCATAATAAAATCGTGACAGCAGGCAGACTTTGCCGCAGTGATTATTTCCTCCTGCGTGGCATTCGGCCTTCCCATGCAGATGTTATCCGCAATTGTACCCGAAAAGAGATAGACATCTTGAAAAACAACAGAAATAGACTTCAGCAGTTCCATATATGAGATATCTCTAACATTCGTTCCACCAATTTTGATTGCACCGTCTTTTACATCCCAAAATCGTGCTAACAGGAGAAGAAGTGTAGTCTTGCCACTTCCAGATTGTCCAACTATGGCTGTAAATGAATCTTCAGGAATTATCCCAGTAATGCCCTGTACAGCATCCTCCGTTCCTCCGGCATACGAGAAAGTGACCTGTTCCGCAACCAATTCACAGGAGGATACTGTACCATTTTGCCTGTCAGGAAGCGGCTCCTTATCATGTAATTCTTCGATATGATCCAAGCTAATGTCCATTAGATTTAGGGTTCCAAAATCAAGGAGAAGTGATTCTACCGGCTGATAATAACTTGCACTGATAACAGCGAAGAATAGGAATACCGGCAACGAAGTCATTTCTACAAAATAGAAAAGGAGACCACACACGAAAATCAATGCCATTCCCAAGCGTACAAAGAGCTGAAACCACATCATTGGAATCTGAGCTTTGAGCTCATAATTTTCTGAAGCATCTCGATATCCTCGTAGGGTTTTATCCATTTTATTAAAAATGTGGTCCGTCATCCGGTAGGAACGGATTGTCTCCATGCCGGAGAGGTATTCCAGCATGCTTCCGATACACTTTTGGCTTTTTTCCTGCCGCTGTTCTCCATAACGAATGAATTTTTTTCTGCTGTCTTTGTACACAAACCATGCAGGAACAAAACCCACCATTGCACAAAGTGCCAACCGCCAATCAGCGATCAGCATCACGATGGATGTTGATATTACAACTGTCATTCCTGCAATAAATCCGGACAAAGTACTGATGCAATACATTTCCACAAAACTCATATCATTGGTGAAAACAGAGGTCAGTTTTCCTGTTCCTTCTCTTTGAAAGTCTCCCAAAGGAAGTGTTGTGAGCCGACCCGTTTCTTTCGTACGAAGATCACACATCATTTCATATCCGGCTGAAGACTGTAAACTGTTTACAGCATACTCAAACATATACCGCAAAACCAGCAGAGAAACCAATATTCCACTATAAATCAGCAAGCTTCGGCTTTCAAAACTTTTAGAAATCAAATCAGTCAGAGCAAAAAGGAGTGCAATATAGGTTCCGCCAGTGCAAAATGCTTTCAATACATTGAATAGCACAGCTGTAATCAATGCAGATTTTTTTTGACCTGCAATCTGTAAAATTCGTTGGATTCGCCTAAACATATTCTTTCCTCCCCGCAAACCATTGTTCAGACAGGATAAATGCCTGCCACATATTGAAGTACATCGTTGATTGATTTAACAAATCATCATGGGTACCGTGATCAATCAAACATCCGTCTTTGATTAAAAGAATCTGATCTGCGTCAGCAACAGAAGAAAGGCGATGGGCAATGATAATCACAGTTTTTCCTTTAGCAAGAGCGGAAAGTGCTTTTTGTAGCTCTACTTCATTGTCGGGATCGCAATAAGCGGTTGCTTCATCAAGAACCAACACCGGTGCATTTTTAAGAATCGCACGCGCAAGAGAAATTCGTTGCTTTTCTCCACCTGATAAGAGCGTTCCCTTTCCCAGTTTTGTGTCATAACCATTCGGTAAGTCTGCGATAAAATCATGACAACAGGCAGCTTGTGCCGCTTTCACGATTTCATCAAAGGATGCATTCGGATTTCCAAGCTTTATGTTTTCCATGATAGACATCTCGAAAATAGTAATATCTTGAGTTACAAAAGAAACTATTTCAGCGAGCTGTCCCCTCGATATCTTACGAATGTCGATACCGCCAATGCGAATTATGCCGCCGTTTACATCCCAGAAGCGGTCAATCAGCTTTGCGATAGTGCTTTTTCCACTTCCTGATGGACCAACAAGAGCCGTTACTCTATTTTCATCTGCCTGAAAGGAGATATTGTGTAATACTTCTTTTTCTCCATAAGCAAAAGACACATTTTCAAATGTAACAGAATAGTTATCCAATTCTACGAAATCCACGGGTGCATCTAATTCTGGCAACATCAGCATAGCATTCAGACGCTCTGCAATTTGGGCATTTAAATGGAGCATATGTGTATAAATTGCAATCTTGGATAATGGAGCTACAAAGCAAAGGGCGACGAACAAAAAGAGCATAAGGCGGGAAATATTAAAGCCTCCTTGAAGGTACAAATAACCCGCAACCGGAAATACAAAAACGATACCCGAACTCATAACGACAGTGTTGATTGTCATAAGATGTCTGGAATCTTTAAACCACTTAACCATGAACTCACGATAGTCATTTGCCGTCTGTTCAAACCGTGAATGTATTTTGCTCTCCGCCGAGAATATTCTTAATTCCTTGATCCCATGAATGAATTCAACCATAGCTGTGTTCATCGCCTGTGATGTCTGAAACATACCCGGAAAATTTTTGTTTTGCAATTTTCCCATGGAACGCAGGCAAAGAATAAAAATAGCAATGGGTAGAAAAAGGGTAAGCGCAATACGAAAATCTAAGACAATCATGCAGATTGCCGTAACAATGGGAACTAAGAGACATCCCAATATTTCAGGAAAGTGATGCCCGTAAAACATTTCAAGTTGCTCCACATCATCAAACAATATACTTTTCAGTTTACCTGAGGAATTCTCATCCAAATATCCTTGATTGATTCTTGACAATTTTTGCAGAATCTGACTTCGTATTTCATACAGAGCCTCGAATGCAATTCGATGTGAAAGTCGAGTAGATATCGCATGAAAGATGACCTGTAGAAAAATACCTGCAACAGAGACACAGATTCCGGGCAGACTTCCATGAAAATCACGTCCATCCAGAATGGCATTTAGGATTAGATACAGACCAAGCATAGGAAAAACGCTGAAAATAGCAGATAAAATAGCAAAGAAGCCGGATAGACAAAGTCGTTTTTGCTCTTTGTGGCTCAAAAATCGAAACAAGGTTCTAATTCCGTTTTTCAAATAAAATCCTCCTCTCAAAACAAAATAATCCTATGGTTAGACTAACCTAACCATAGGATTATTTTAACTTTCCTTTTTATTTAAAGTCTCTTTCAATTGGGTTAAAAATTATCTGAAAAAGATTTTTTTAGAAGCCATTTTTTCGCACATCAGATGGAGTTATTCCAAACTCTTCTTTGAATGCAACGCCAAATTGACTTTGGCTGATATACCCTGATTGATAAGCAACATCTAAAATCGTCAGTTCAGTATTTAGTAAAAGTTCCCGAGCATGCTGCAACTTCGCTTTTTTATGATATCCGTATATGGTAGTACCATATAGTAGCTTAAAACCTTTTTTCAGCTTTGTAATGTTGAGACCAAGTTCCCTTGAAAGTTCAGAAATAGTAGGAGGATTGAGAAAATTTTCTACCATGCGTGAAGGAATTTTTTTAATCTGCTCTTTTTCAAAGGCATCTATGTCTAACTGTTCTTCTCTTAATCCCACCTCACAGATATAAGAAATGATCTCTAAAATACGACTTTCGATAAACAGGCATTTTGCGTTACTATCTTTTATAGCACAGTTTTGAATTTGAAAAAAGGCATTTTGTACCTGTGGCAAAAACTCCTGATTTAGAAAAAAATGTTCATTTCTGTTGTCTCCATTTAATGCAGTATTCCACAAGTTAAAATCAACACTTCCAAAATAATGGCGGCAGGCTTCTTTTGAAAATGCAAAGGCAAGATTAACATACTGAATATTTTTTGGGATTATCAGGATACCTTTTGCTGTTTCTTTTGACACAGTAGCCATAGAAAGCGTCATAGTGTTAGTAGAAATATCTTTTTTGGTCTTTCCCTCTAACAATGTAGAAGCACCCTTTAAGCAATATGCAATTTCAAAGTGATCGTTGGGTAATTCATATATGATTTCAATCGTTTCGGAAAAGCAGACATCAAACATTAAAAAATTGGAATGTTCAGAGATATGAAAAAAAGTAACCATTCCGTTCCCAAAGGAAGGGTCTATATGAAAAACTGTTTCTCTGCCATTTATAGTCACAGATGACGAAACCGCTTTAAAAAAATCGATGTAATCTGTTTGGGAATAAACAAAATATTTCATCCGGCATGTATACCTCCTTTCACTGAAGCAAATTAAATTAGCTTAACCTAACTTTTAATATTTTATTATATATCATTTTGTCTATATCAGTCAATATATTTTCTCGCAAATGAGTAACTTATCTTCCCCCTAAAAATAGTAATTTAAGCATTGTTATGACCATATTAAAAGAGAATAAGAAAATCTAAAATATTGATATAAGGTGTCAAACACCAAATGAACATTCCCCATGAAATAAACGTTGCAGTTATAAAAAATTGCAGCGTTTTTCTTTGCAATTTTTGGCAAAAAGTGATTTTCCGTTGTTGTAGAGATTAAGGAATAAGTGGAATAGCAAGCATAGGAAAGGGGTACCCTTTCCGTAAAAATCTCTATTTCCCGCAGTTCCTGCGATATAGATTTTGCTTGTACCCTCGCAGGCTAAAGCTTGCTGGGGCAGACCCTTGGGAAGTGTCCCAAACCCTCTATGAAAACAGAAAGGAAATTCACCTATGAATAACAGAAAAAGAAATGTGCAAATTAAATTTCGTGTTACGGAAGAAGAACGCAGTTTAATTGAAGAAAAAATGA
>JBGZJG010000086.1:0-16838 GCA_041848665.1 Filifactor sp. | reverse complement strand
GGTGCATATTGGCGAAAGTTAAAACAAAGATTAAAAGAGGAAGGTAGCGAAGTCATAACTGCGTAGCAGTCAAGACTTTAGACAGATTTTTGGAATATTTTTATAAAAAAATATAAAAATCAAATAACAAATCATCAAATCAAAAGAGATAGAAAATAAAAACCTATCTCTTTTTTTAATGCCTTGAATTGTCAAGTCAAATGTAACTCAACTGAAGGATACACCTCATATTGTATGAAATGTTTTTTTATTCCTCTTATTTTGAATAACTTATTTTTTTGATTGAGCCGCTTGGCTCCCTCTGACGAGGGAGCTGTCAACATAGTTGACTGAGGGAGAGATGTCTTTCTTTTATTTTATTCTTTTTGCTCCCTCCAAGTTTTGCATTGCTATGATATGAAATTTATTATATGATAAGAGAGATGTAAAAAATAGGGGGGAATGATTGTGAAAGAGAAAAAGGGAAACGCATCGGCATTGTTTCCGATTGCGGTATTTCTTGTATTGTATTTAGGAAATGGAATTTATTTTGAATATGTACGACCGATGGAAGGACAGATGGGATTTTATGTAATGTCGGTAGTGGTTGCATTTGTGATTGCGTTAATTGTAGCGTTGCTGCAAAATCGCACTCTTCCTTTTGATGAAAAAATTCGGATTTGTGCAAAGGGCATAGGAGACGAAAATATTACGATTATGTTGTTTATCTTTTTGGTAGCAGGCGCATTTAGCGGAATTGCGAAGGAGGCGGGCGGGGCGGCAAGTACGGCAAATTTATTTTTGAATAATATTCCGTCTCAATTTGCATTGCCCGGATTGTTTGTGATTGCGTGTTTGATTTCGATGGCAATGGGAACAAGTGTCGGAACAATTACTGTGCTGGTACCCATTGCGACAAATGTAGCGACCGGTTCCGGAATGGGTGTGGCGATGTGTGTCGGAACGATTGTCGGAGGTGCGATGTTTGGGGATAATCTTTCTTTTGTTTCCGATACGACAATCGCTGCAACAAAAACGCAAGGAGTTGCGATGAAGGATAAATTTAAAATGAATTTCAAGATTGCATTGCCTGCTGCCGTTGCAACGATAGCGATATTGATTGCGATTTCCTTAAAAAGTAATGTAACGGACATCGGGCAGTTTGACTATAATGTTTGGCAGGTAATTCCATACTTCATCGTTTTGGTAGCGGCAGTTTGGGGTGTAAATGTGTTTGCGGTATTGTGCATGGGAATTGTGCTGTTTTTGATGGCAGGACTTTTGACACATTCTCTTACGATTGTCTCTGCTTTTTCAGCAATGGGAAACGGAACGAGTGCAATGTTTGAAACCATGATTGTAACGATTTTGGTTGCTTCGATCGGAGCATTAATCAAAGAAAATGGCGGTTTTGAATGGTTGTTGTTGTTGATACGCAAGGTATTTAAGGGGCGAAACGGAGGTTGTTTCGGTATCGGATTTTTGACATTGCTTATGGATATTGCAACGGCAAACAATACCGTAGCAATTGTTATGGCGGCACCGATTGCAAAAGAAATCAGTGTGGAATACGGCATTGAGCCGAAACAAACAGCTTCTCTTTTGGATACTTTTTCCTGTATCGGACAAGGAATTATTCCATATGGTGCACAACTTTTGATTGCGGCAAGTATGTCGGGAGTTACAGCATTAAATATCGTTCCGTTTTTGTTTTATCCGTTCCTCTTGCTTGTCTGTGTGACAGGTTCGATTGTATTGATGAAAAAAACGACAGTCTAAAATAACGGAGTGGAAAGAAAATTGAAGGAAGAACAATGGTGTGGAAAAAGGGAGAGTATCCATGAGAACGTTATATAAAGCGATTATGTTAGTTTTGTGTTTATTTTTGGCAACCGGGTGCAATGTAGACGAATTATCGGCAAATAGAAAGACGGAGGCTCGTTTTGAAAATCAATCCGCACAAGGTGTTATGGAATATCAAGCACAAGAAAAGAATACACAGATTGCTTCAGAAGAAAATGCTGTGGCGGGAGAAGGACTTTCTCCGGAAGGATATGCTACAAAGACAGAGATACCTGAAAAAACAATATCGCCCGTTACCGTAGATGTTGTGTTGATGGGAGATATTTGTTTCGGCACGAACTATGGAGTCAAAAATAACTTCGACCATGTATTTCGACAAAAGGGGAGCAGGTATTTTTTGGAGGGTGTGCGTCCTTATTTAGAGCGTGCCGATCTTAGAATTGCAAATCTTGAGAATGTATTTACCGACAGAACACAGCATCAGAAGGGCAAAAAATACACCTATAAGGCATATTCAAAAGACTATCTTAATGTACTCAAGGTAAATGAAATCAATTATGTCAATGTCGTAAACAATCATATGGCGGATTATTTTCAAATAGGCTTTGACGATACTTTGGAATTGCTTGATGAAAACGAAATTTATTATTTCGGAACAAATATGAAAAACAGTGACAGTGTGGAAATAGGAAGCGTTAAGGTTGATAAAAATCGGATTTTTGAAAAAGACGGTCTGAAAATCGGAATGACCGGATATTTGGGGTTTAACAGCTCGTATCCGTCGAAAGAAACCATTCAAAACAATATACGGGAATTAAAGCAAGGAGGTGCAAATTTTATCATTGCATCTTTGCATGGCGGCGGACAAAATACGACTGCCGTTACACCTCGTCAAATTGAATTGGCACATCTGTTGATTGAGGAAGGCGCGGATATGGTTTATGGACATCATCCGCATATGTTACAAAGAACAGAAGAATATAAAGGAAAACAAATTTATTACAGTTTGGGAAATTTTCTGTTCATTGATTACAGCGGAGCAAAACATCCCGAGTCTGTATTGGTACATTTGAAAGTACAGCAAGATGAAAAGGGCAACATTACCGCACAATATGAAAATGTTCCTGTGCTTTGGTCGGGAAATGAAAATAAAAACACCTATTGTCCTACCATTACCAATATTCCGATTCGAATGGAGAGAATAAGAAAAATTCTGGCAGGACAACTGGAAATATAATACAAGAAGATTGTTTTTTAGGGGTTGCTTTTTCTTGCACGGCGTAGCCTTTGTTATAACGGAAATCGGCAATTCGTGTATTGCATTTGATTTTGTGTGGAACGAATTGAAAAAAATGGCCTTTTTGGACCATGAAAAAAAGAAAAAACAGATGTAAAATGATAAAAAATACAATTTTATGAGGAGATGAAAAAATTGAAATTTACATTTGATAAGATTCCGGATACGGTAGAGGAATTTAAGACGATGCCTAATTTTTCATTTAAACAGCCGCAAAATACGGCGGCATTGTTTCTTGTCGCATTGTGTCGATATGTAGAAAATCAAAATATGGGAATTGATATGATTAATGCCTTAAAGGGACCGGAAGAATTATCGAACCATGCCAAAAGTTTTTTGTGGGACAGATTAAGAGATAAGCTGTATCTGCCCTATTCTTATTTTGAAGGAAGCAATCCTGCAAACAATTACACTCCGACAGAACCCTATACCGTAGAAATTTTTGATGACAAACTTCCGCCGGTTGAACCCAATTATATTCGAGTATTTGTACGTTCATCGGGTGCAGATAGTTTGCGACCTCTTACCTTACGGAAAAAAGGAGAAGAGTATTTTCTGTGGGATTATCCGGGGATTGTTTCGGGGATACGAATTTCTGCGAAAGAAGATCCTTGGGCTTAAAAATATTGTGTAAAAAAATAATGCGGAAAAAACAAAAAGTATTGCCGTTTTAAGAAGAAAGAATGGCAATATTTTTTTATTTTAAATGAACCGTAAGTGCATTTTATACGAAACACGTCTGAAAGAGTAGATATTAGATACGTTACAACCGGGGTGTTATTTTTGCTATTTGATTTTTGCTGCAATCCACCCTTATACTAACAATCTGCTAAATATAGATATGTCTACGATTTCCATATGTAATGCTTTTAACCATATCCTTTGACAAATTATTGACAGTTACACATAATCTATTTGCTATATCACATATCTCTATTTTAGCGGTGCTTAGTATTAGGCTTAGTATTATACAAAACACCTGTGAAGGATAGAATAAAAGACACTTTCTACGAGTTCTGTTTTTTACCGTATCTTTTGCATCATCATATGTTATTTTGTTTTTGCATTTTGCTTTTAAACACCTCACTTACTTGTATGCCTTTTGCATCATAATACGTTATTTTGTTTTCGTAATTAGGTTTCATAAAGAGGGTACAACAGCAAAAATATCGTTCTGTTTTATCTGTAATTTCACGTTGGGAATTTGTGATTTTCTATTGATTTTTTTAAAAAATTTCGATATAGTAAATATTGTAATATTAACACGAAAAAATAACAGTAATATTCGGTATTATTCGTACATTAAAAAGTAAAATAAATCCAATAATACGGAAATATAAAAATTGGAATTGAAATCTCGTTGTCCCGTAGAACTATTTTTCAGGCATATGAGATTTTTATACAGTATCATTTTATGGTGAAAAAAGATATTTTATTGTACCAAAAGAAAGAAAATAGGGATATAATTTCAATAGAAAAGAAAAATTTAAGAAGGGAAGAGAGAGTATGAAGGTTGCAATTATCATGGGGTCCGTTTCGGATTACGAAAAGGTAAAAGATGCGTGTGATTTTTTGTCGAAGATGGAAATTCCTTATGAGGTAAGAGCCTTGTCGGCGCACAGAACTTCAAAGGAATTGGAAGCTTTTATGGAGGAATGTGATGAGGAAATTGATGTTTACATTGCGGCGGCAGGTAAAGCGGCACATTTGCCGGGCGTGATGGCGGCAAAAACTTGTAAGCCGGTAATCGGTATCCCGATTAAATCCTCTGCATTGGAAGGAATGGATGCTCTTCTCTCTATTGTTCAAATGCCGCCGGGAGTACCTGTGGCAACGGTTGCCATTAACGGTTCAAAAAATGCGGGAATTTTGGCATGTCAAATGTTGGCGCTAAAATATGAAGAGGTTGCAAAAAAGATAAAGAAATTCAAAGACGATATGACGGAAGAAACCTTGAAGAAAGAAAAAGAGTTTTTGGAAAGCATCGGCAAATAATGTTTTGATAGAGGGAAACGGAATTTAAGACATAGGGGAGATAAAGAGAGGGCGGTTTCAGTGGCAGGAATTTTAGGGATTAGAAGTGAAGGAAATGTAGGAAGGAAGTTGTTTTACGGCTTGAATTCCTTGCAGCATAGAGGGCAAGAAGGCTGCGGGATTGCAATTAACACCGGAGAAGACGTTGTTCGCCGCAGGGGAGCAGGTCTTGTTATGGATGCCATCACAGAAGATATGATTAATGAGATGGTCGGCAATGTCGGTATCGCAAACGTAAGGTATGCAATGGCGATTAATGCGGTCAATGCTACCGGTGAGCCGTTTTTTGGATTTACAAAAGGGGAAAAACTTGCGATTGTCAATGATGGTTCTTTAATCAACCATCAAATACTTAGAACCAGATTGGAAGAAGAAGGAATGATGTTCCAAAGCACGTCGGATACAGAGGTTATTTTGTATTTGATTGCACGTTATTACAACGGGGATATTATTGCGGCGATTCAAAAAGCCACAAGTTATCTCAAAGGAGCGTATTCCTTTATTTTAATGTATCGGGATAAATTGATTGCCGTAAGAGATCCGAATGGTTTTCGTCCGTTGGTTTTGGGAAGGGGAGAAGGCGAGTATTTCTTTGCTTCCGAAAATTCTGCCGGAGACATTTTGGGGATGCACTTTGAACGTGATGTGGAACCGGGCGAAATTGTCGTGATGGATCAAGATGGATTTGAATCCTATTATATGGAGGAAAAAGCCAGACATACCTTCTGCATTTTTGAACATGTTTATTTGGCGAGAAATGATGCAAACTTGGAAGACGTTAATGCATATTTGTTTCGTTGGCGTTCGGGCAAAATTTTGTATGAAGAATCTCCGGTTGATGTCGATTTGGTCGTTCCGGTTCCCGATTCCGGTTATCCGGCGGCAATGGGATATTCACAGGCATCAGGAATTCCGCTTGGAGAAGGTCTTGTAAAGAACCGATATATGGGACGGACTTTTATTAAACCGACACAGGAAGAACGGGAAATTGCCGTTCGACTAAAATTAAATCCGCAATATCATGTTGTAAAAGGGAAGAAAATCGTTTTAGTAGATGATTCCATTGTGCGAGGTACCACATCCAAAAATTTAATCAAAAATCTTCGTGATGCGGGTGCGGTGGAAGTGCATATGAGGTTGACGTCACCACCGGTAGAGTATCCATGTTACTATGGAATTGACACCCCTTCGCGCAGAAATTTGATTGCGGCGAACCATAGTGTGGAAGAGATAAGAGAAATGATAGGAGCGGATTCCTTAGCGTTTATTTCGCTGGAAGGATTGTATGCGGCGAGTAATCGGGAAGATAAACATGTATTTTGTGATGCGTGCTTTACAGGGAATTACAGTGTAGATCCATGTTTGTTGTAAGAGATAAAAAAGAAACAGATAGATGATGATAAAAAATGTTCGGGAGGATAATATGGAAAAGATAACCTATGCACAATCAGGCGTGAATATCAGTGAAGGAAATCGTGCCGTAGAATTGATGAAACAAAAAGTAAGAGAAACTTACATGGACGGAGTTGTCGGAGATATTGGACTGTTTGCCGGTGGATTTTCACTTGGAAAGTTTACGGGAATGGAAGAACCGGTGCTTTTGGCATCAACCGACGGAGTGGGAACAAAAGTAATGATTGCACAACAGATGGATATTCACGATACCGTAGGTATTGATTTGGTTGCCATGTGTGTCAACGACTTAATTTGCCAAGGTGCAAGACCGTTGTTCTTCTTGGATTATATTGCGACCGGAAAAGTAAAAGCAGAAAAAATTGCAACAGTTGTCGGCGGAATTGCAGACGGCTGCAAAGAATCACTTTGTGCCTTAATTGGAGGAGAAACGGCAGAGATGCCGGGATTGTATGCAGAAGAAGAATATGATTTGGCGGGATTTTCCGTAGGAATTGTGGACAAAAAAAATATCATTGACGGACATACCATCAAAGAAGGAGACGTTGTAATCGGCTTGGCATCGAGCGGCTTACATTCCAACGGATATTCTCTTGCAAGAAAATTGTTTTTTGAAAAGCTGAATTTGAGAGTGGACGATACCTTTGAAAATATGTCCGAGCCGATTGGCAAAGCATTGCTTAAACCGACCAAACTCTATGTCAAAACAGTATTGGATTTGATTGCAAAATTTGAAATCAAAGGAATTTCCAATATTACAGGTGGCGGATTGATTGAAAACATACCTCGCATTTTGCCTAACGGGGTAGATGTTGAGATTGATACGGAAAGTTGGGAATATCCCGAGATATTCCAAGTTATTCGGGACTTGGATATGATTGAGAAAAATGAAATGTATCGCAGTTTGAATATGGGAGTCGGAATGGTGTTGATTGTTCCGAAAGAACAGTCTGAGCAAATCATCTCGTGGATTAATCAAAACACCGACGACAAAGCATATCCCATCGGAGAAGTTGTGAAGGGAGCAAGGGAATGTCGATTGAAATAAAAAAAATTGCGGTGTTTGTATCGGGAGGAGGAACCAACCTGCAAGCACTCATTGATGCACAAAAAGAAAACTTCTTTCAATCCGAACTCTGTTTGGTTTTATCCAATCGGGAAGATGCTTACGGATTGGTAAGAGCAAGAGAAAATCATATTCCGGCTTTTACAATGAAAGAGGAAGAAGAAATCCTACAACTTTTAAGAGAACATGAAATTGATTTGATTGTACTTGCAGGGTATCTCAAAATTTTGGGCAAAAAACTTTTGAAGACCTATGAAAATCGTATTATCAATATCCATCCGTCTCTTTTGCCCAAACATGGCGGAAAAGGCATGTACGGTTTGCGTGTTCATCAAGATGTCTTTGCCTGCGGAGAAATTGAGAGTGGAGCAACTGTACATTTTGTCAATGAAGAAGTGGACGGAGGCAAAATTCTTTTGCAGGAAAAAATAGATATTACGGATTGCAAAACACCGGAAGAAATACAACAAAAAGTGTTAAAGATAGAACATGATATTTTGAAACGTGCTATAAAAAAATTAGAGGAGGAGTAAGATGAAACGAGCATTGCTGAGTGTAACCGATAAAACCGGAATTGAAAAGATGGCAAAAACGTTACAGGAGCTTGGATATGAAGTAATTTCAACCGGTGGAACCTTAAAGACCATACAAGCGGCGGGAGTATCTGCAAAAGCCATTGAAGAAATCACGCACTTTCCCGAAATGCTGGATGGACGTGTAAAGACATTGCACCCCATGGTACATGGAGGACTTTTGTATCGCAGAGATTTGGAAACGCATGTAAATACTGCAAAAGAACATGATATTGCTCCCATTGATGTGGTAGTTGTCAATCTTTATGCATTTGAGCAATCTTTGAAAGCGGGGAAACCTCATGAAGACATGATTGAAAACATTGATATCGGAGGACCTTCCATGGTTCGCTCCGCTGCAAAAAATCATAAAGATGTTTTGATTGTAACGGACGTAAATGATTATGATACCGTAATAGAACGATTGAAAAACGGAACCGTTGATTTGGAATTTCGTCAGGAAATGGCAATGAAAGCATTTGCTGTTACTGCATACTATGACTCCATGATTGCCAGATATTTCAGCAAATACATCGGCAAAGAAGCGCCCACCTTTACAATCGGCTTGAAAAAAGAAGGCCCCCTTCGTTATGGAGAAAATCCGCATCAAAGTGCAACGCTTTATACTGACAGCTTTGTGGATGGAATATTGAGTACTTATGAACAATTAAACGGAAAAGAATTGTCCTTTAACAATTTGAATGACTTGAATGTTGCCGTTGAATTGGCACAAAATTTTGTTCACGAAGGAATTACCGCAACCATAGCATTAAAACATGCAACTCCTTGTGGAGTAGCAATGGGAGAGAGTGTATTTGATGCGTACAAGAAAGCGTATGAGGCGGATCCGCTTTCCATCTTTGGCGGCATTGTCGCTTGTACCGGAACAGTGGACTTGGATACGGCAAAAATGATGAATGAAATCTTTTTGGAAATTGTTGCAGCGCCTGATTTTACCGATGAGGCACTTGATGAATTGAAGAAAAAGAAAAATCTTCGTGTGTTGAAACTAAATCTTCAAAAAGAACCGATTTCCATGGACCTGAAATATATCAACGGAAAAGTATTAATTCAAGATACTGACCATGGAGCAGAAGAAAAATTCGATATTGTAACGAAAAAAACGCCTACCGAGTCGGAAAAACAAGATATGATTTTTGGAATGAAGGTTTGTCAATACGTTCGTTCCAATGCGGTAGTGTTGGTAAAAAACGGAGTAACTCTTGCAATCGGAGGAGGACAAACTTCTCGGATTTGGGCTCTTAACAGTGCAAAAAATAACAATCCGAACAAAGATTTCAGCGGAGCCGTATTGGCTTCCGATGCATTCTTCCCCTTCCCCGACTGTGTGGAGCTTGCACATCAAATGGGCGTAACAGCAGTTGTACAACCGGGAGGCTCCTTGAAAGACCAAGACAGTATCGACAAATGCAATGAGTTGGAAATGGCTATGGTATTTACCGGAGTAAGACACTTCAAACACTAAGGAAAAACACAGGGGAAAGAGAAAGCTTTTTTAATGAAAAGAGAGATTTTTTCAATGAAAAGAAAGAACGGTACCAAAATGCTTGTTCTCTTAGTGAGAGAAGAACTATTTTCGGCTTTTCCGTAAGATAGGAAGGGAAAATAAAAACAATAGAATTCTTTTCTGTGAGTGAGAGGGTTTATATAAAGTGTAAAATTTGAAGGGCTATTTCATAATGGAAGTTCGAAACGTGGAACGGAGAAAAGGAGTTTTTCATGAAAATTTTAATTGTTGGAAGCGGAGCCAGAGAGCACGCAATCGGATATAAAATTCATAAAGACAATCCCGAACATGAGTTGTATTTTGTACCGGGAAATGCAGGCTGTGAGAGTATAGGAAGATGTATTTCCATAGCAGCGAACGAATTGGATAAGATAACGGACGTTGTGAAGAAAGAACAAATCGACTTTGTCGTAATCGGACCGGAAGACCCTCTTTGCGGAGGTTTGGCAGATATGTTGGAGCAAGAAGGGGTAAAGGTATTCGGGCCGACCAAAGCGGCAGCAGCTTTGGAGGGCAGTAAGGCATTTGCAAAAGAATTTATGATAAGACATCATATGCCGACTGCCGCATACAAAAAATGCGTTTCCAAAGATGAGGCGATTGCTTATGCAAAAGAATTGAGGGCAAAAAATTCTTCCGGTGCGGTAGTGTTGAAAGCGGATGGACTTTGTCAAGGCAAAGGTGTTGTGATTGCAGAAGAAGACAGTACCATTGTTTCTTATTGCGAAGAGATTTTTGATAAGAAGATTTTTGGAGACCTGCCGCTGGTTGTAGAAGAATTTTTGGACGGGTTTGAAATTTCGCAACTTTGCTTTATTGATAACCATACCATTATGGCGATGCCGACTGCAAAAGACCACAAAAAAATCGGCGAAGGAGAAAAAGGAGCCAATACTGGCGGAATGGGAACATACAGTCCGAATGTTCAAGGAGATGTGTACTATCAAGAAGTTGAAGAAAAGGTAATGAAACCGTTCTTAAAAGGAATACAGGAAGAACAGTTGGATTTCAGAGGAGTGATTTTTTTCGGGTTGATGGTAACTGAAGATGGGGTAAAGGTCTTGGAGTTTAACACCCGTTTTGGAGACCCTGAAACACAATCCGTTATGCTTCGTATGGACAGTAATTTGTTGGAAGTGTTTGAGGCAGTTAGTGAAAATCGTCTGAAGGAAATTACATTGCAATTTAACGATAAAAAAGTAATTACTACGGTAATGGCATCGGAAGGCTATCCCAAGAGTTATAAAAAAGGATTTGAAATTACAGGATTGGAAAAAGTAGACCAAGACGTTACAGTATTTCATGCAGGCACCAAAACGGAAAACGGAAAAGTGCTTACAAACGGCGGAAGGGTGCTTAGTGTGTCTACTGCACAAGATAGTTTTGAGCAGGCATATCAAAAAGTATATGACAATGTGAAAAAAATTTCCTTTGAAGGGGCAACTTATCGAAATGATATCTCTCCTCTTGTCAAACGGGTTTATGTTACCAAAAAAGATGCATATGACATTGAGAGCGAGCCGTTAAGATTGGAAATTGAAGAAAGCTTGGGGATTTCCGTACCGAAATTAAAAATTTATCAACGCTATGACATTCAAAATTTAACAGATGAAGAATTAAGAACTATCTCCGATACGATATTGAGTGAAAGTCCCGTAGATGATATATATCTGTTTGACAAAGCGTTGCAACTGCAAAAAGAATTGAAAAACGCCATCGTTGTAAAATATCACAGAGGACAGTTTGACCAAAGAGAGCAAGGATTAATCGAAACCGTTGCTGTTGCCATCGAAAAAGACAATGTGTTTGCAAGAAGTGAAAAGGTATATGCTTTGGAAGGAGCGTATTCTTCCGAAGAGTTGAAGAAAATCGAAAATTTGTTAATTAATGCGGTGGACCAAGAGAGAGGAAGATTGCTTGGAATTCCGACCACGTTGGAAGACAAATTTGAAAACCGGATTGTGAATGAAATGTACGATGGGTTCATTCATTATACGGAAGAAGAACTCAAAGTGTTTTTTGATACACATTCTCTTGCAATGAGTATCGAGGATTTGAAATGCGTATATGATTATTTTAAGAAAGAAGGCAGAGATCCGAGTCATACCGAGCTTGCAATGCTGGACACCTATTGGTCCGATCACTGTCGTCATACGACCTTCCAAACCGTTTTGGAACATGTAGCTTTTCCGAAAGAATTAAGTGAGTTGGACAAGACCATTCAATCGGCATTTGAAGATTATAAGCATACACGAGATGCTTTGAACCGTACAAAACCGATTACCTTGATGGATATGGCAACCATTGTGGCACGTTATATGAGAGAAAACGGAATGTTGGATGATTTGGAGGTTTCGGAAGAAATTAATGCCTGCTCCGTTAAAGTAAAGGTGCGTGTCGGAGAAGAAGTGGAAGATTACCTTTTGATGTTCAAGAACGAAACCCACAACCATCCGACGGAAATCGAACCTTTCGGCGGTGCGGCAACCTGCCTTGGCGGCGCAATTCGAGATCCGCTTTCCGGACGTGCGTATGTGTATCAGGCAATGCGTGTGACAGGAAGTGCGGATCCGAGAGAAGTATTAGAAGATACCCTGCATGGAAAACTTCCGCAGCGTAAAATCACACAAGGAGCGGCAAGAGGGTACAGTTCTTACGGAAATCAAATCGGTTTGACAACCGGATTGGTGGACGAAATTTATCATGAAGGCTACAAAGCAAAGAGAATGGAAGTCGGAGCGGTAATTGCCGCAGCACCGGCAGAAAATGTAAGACGAGAAGAACCGCAAAAAGGAGATGTTATCCTTCTCTTAGGCGGAAAAACAGGACGAGACGGGGTAGGAGGAGCGACCGGCTCTTCTAAGGCACACACCGAACAATCCATCAATACCTCATCTGCCGAAGTGCAAAAGGGAAATGCACCGACGGAACGAAAAATTCAGCGGTTGTTCCGCAATCCGATTGCTGCAAAGATGATTAAGAAGTGCAACGATTTCGGAGCGGGCGGAGTAAGTGTTGCCATTGGCGAATTGGCAGATTCCTTGGAAATTCATTTGGAGAGGGTTCCGCTCAAATATCTGGGATTGACACCGAAAGAAATTGCAATTTCCGAATCGCAGGAAAGAATGGCGGTAGTGTTGTCTGCAAAAGATGAAGAAGCGTTTATGCAACTTTGTCATGATGAGAACTTGGAAGTTACACAAGTTGCGGAAGTGACGGACAGCAATCGTTTGATTATGAAATACGGTAATTTGACTATCGTTGATTTGGAACGGGAATTTGTAAACTCCGCAGGAGCACAAAGATACCAAAAAATAAACGTGAAGAATGTCGAGCAGGTAGACTTCTTTGCTACTGAAGTAAAGAGCAATCCATTGCAAAAACAGTTGGAAGAAGTTATGGGAGATTTGAACCGATGCAGCAAAAAAGAATTAATTCAACGTTTTGACTCCTCCATCGGCAAAAATACAGTGCTTTCTCCGTTGGGAGGAAAAACGCAAATTACGCCTGTACAAGCGATGGCTGCAAAAATTCCTTCTCTGAAAGGAGAAGTGAAAACGGCCAGTGTTATGAGTTATGGATACGATCCGTATTTGAGTGAAAAGAGTCCGTTTTTGGGTGCGTACTATGCAGTAGTCGAAAGTTTGACCAAATTGGCTGCAACCGGAGCGGATCCGCTTAAAGCGAGATTGTCCTTTCAAGAATACTTTGAAAAATTAGGAGAAGATGAAACGAAATGGAGCAATCCTTTTATGGCATTGCTGGGAGCGTATAAGATTACCAAAGAACTCTGCATTCCTCCAATCGGCGGAAAAGATTCCATGTCGGGCAGCTTCGGAGAACTCCATGTGCCGCCGACCTTGATTTCATTTGCAGTTGTGACCGAAGATGTGGAACACATTCTCTCTCCGGAATTGAAAGGACAAGGTAATATCGGACTTCTTATGACCGAGAGAGAAAAAGACGGAACGCTGAAGATAGATTCCTTCAAGCAAAATCTCAAGATTTTACGAGAACAAACACGAAAGGGCAATATCTCCGCTTGTGCGGCTGTTGACCGAAAAGGAATTCTTCCGTTGCTGTTAGAGATGGCAATGGGCAATCAAACAGGGTTCAATATCAACCTTGACAGCGTGAAATTTTATGAAAAATTCTTCGGCTCCTTTATTGTAGAATACAAAGAACCGTTTGATAAAGTAGAGTTCATCGGAGCAACAACCGAAGATGGAGCGTGGACTGTCAATGACAAAACGCTCAAGCAACAAGAGATTATCTCCGCTTATCTTGGAGCATTGGCAAAAATTTTCCCTCCGGAGCAACCGGTGCAAGAGAGAGAACGATTGGACGGAACAAAGAATACAGAGAAAAAAGTATGGAAATCAAAGAAACCCGTAGACAAACCGAAAGTTATTATTCCTGTATTCCCGGGGACAAACTGTGAGTATGACTCTGCAAACTCGTTTGAACGTGTCGGTGCACAAACTGAAATTGTGATTTTTAACAACTTAACGGTGGAGGAAATCGAAAAATCCATCAATAATTTGGCACAAAAGATACGAGAAGCACAAATTATATTCTTCCCCGGCGGATTTAGTTTGGGAGATGAACCGGACGGTTCCGGAAAATTCATTGCAAATGTTATACGAAACCCAAAAATCAAAGCGGCGATTGAATATCTTTTGGAAGAAAATGACGGTTTAATCCTTGGAATTTGTAACGGTTTTCAGGCGCTTATCAAGACCGGACTACTGCCGTATGGAAAAATTTGTGAAGTAGATGCAAAAAGCCCGACCTTAACTTACAACAACATAGGGCGTCATATTGCAAGAATGGTAGATACCGTTCCGGTTTCCATGATGTCTCCATGGCTTGCCAACGTTGACAAAGATGCAGTGTATCGCATTCCGATTTCTCATGGAGAAGGACGTTTTATCTGTGACGAACAAATGTTGGAACAACTCAAAGAAAACGGACAGATTGCATTTGCGTATTTGGACAATCCGAACGGCTCCGTAGCCAACATTGAAGGCATTACAAGTCCGGACGGAAAGATATTGGGTAAGATGGCACATAGTGAGCGTGTCGAAGATGATTTGTATCAAAATATTCCCGATATGGAAAAACAAAAGATATTCCAAAGCGGAGTTGACTTCTTCCGAAAATAAAAATCGAAGAAATGCTTCGGGAAAATTATTGGGAAAATTTATTCATTTCATAGTTGAGAAAAGAGAGAAGGACCGCTATAATTGAAATAGAAAAACTATTTTAATTGTAGCGGTTCCTTTTTATTATGGAAGATTATGTATTTTTATTTTTCAAGGTTGTTCATAAAAATGAATGAATGTAATAGGAGTTTGATTAAAGAAAATTAAAAAAATTTCTTCCAATATTTTTTCAAAAAG
This sequence comes from Filifactor sp., assembly GCA_041848665.1. Taxonomy (GTDB): domain Bacteria; phylum Bacillota; class Clostridia; order Peptostreptococcales; family Filifactoraceae; genus Filifactor. The sequence goes on along the minus strand of JBGZJG010000086.1, from coordinate 1,744 downwards.
AACTTAATTTTTAATATAACTATTGAAATTGTGGAGATAACATGGTATATTTTCTATAAAGGTTGTGCATTTTCATACAATTTTCATATGATTATTACACTGTATTTACAGACGATGGTGTTATTCATCGTAGATATTTGGAAAATCAAAATTTGTGATTTGGATAAAAACGATGTGAATGATATTTGGAGTGAGGATGGCATATGTTAATCAGTGGATTTCCGGGTATAGGAAAAACAAGAGCCAGCAAGCTGTTCAACGCAATTATAGACTTGGACAGTATGCAATATATTAATAAGGAAAAGTATCCTTATTGTTATCTTTATGACGCTATTCATTTGAGCAAAAAAGGATATATTGTTTTAATATCACAAGATCTTCAAGTCGTTGAGCTGATGGCGGTGTCGGGTGAAGATTATCTTATTGTGTGCCCGGATATTTCATTAAAGAATGAATATATGGTACGCTATCTGAAAAGGGGAAATGTGAACAGTTGGATTGATACCACTATGAAAAATTGGGATGCACATATCAATAAATTAAAGACCTATCCGCAAGAAAATCTGATTACTTTGCAGTCGGGGCAATATTTGTCCGATATTATGACAACAATTAAACTGAAAAAAGACACAAATAAGGATAAAGATGTGGAGAAATTAGATCTGCCATAATTTTTGGCGGATAAGGGGCGGGGGTTAAAAGTACTTAAAAAATTGAGTATATTTTGAGATTACAGGAATATCTATCAATTTATCCAATCGAAGTAGTTGCAATAGGGGTAAAAAGATATAAAAATGAAATAAGTGAAGTTGTTACAATTATTTTTTGGAAACTTCAAAAAATAGGTGGACAAATAACGGATAAAATGGCAAAATATTAAAAACATGATATTGAATTGCATTTCTGTATTACGAAAATTAAAAAAGAATGATATAATTTTTACATAGTAATTTTCTGTATGTAAAATTGCATTTATAAAAAAATATAATATTTGTTGGAGGTTATGTTATGAGAAATGACACTCAGGAAGTTTTAAGTAAGTATAAGGTAAATGTATTTGGCGCAAAAGAGAATATTCAGAAGACAGAAAATTTATTATTTGATGATGAAAGTGTCCTTTTTCTAACACCGACAAATGCTGTAATTCAATCATCGGGAAGAAAAAAAGAAAAAGTTTCGGGTGTATTTGCCGTTACAGACAAAAGAGTGATTTTAAATTTTGTGAGCGGTACGGATGTTTCTTATTTGGATAAGGTGGACGATGTTACTTATAACGGAAATCCTTTGACAGGTGGACACATCAATGTGTTGTTCGTAGATGACAAATTTTATGACATTATATTTTCTTATGATAAAGCCATTTTGGATGAAGTGCAGGATTTAATTTTGAATGCGGTAAAAAGTTATCGTTTATCATTGAAACCTTCGGAACAAGCACATGCCACACTCCAAAACAGTCCGACGGCACCTGTTCCGCCGGCTGTTGAAGTGCCTAAAGATGCAACTTCGGTACAAGAAAGTGTACAACAAAATACAGTAGGTGTTGCAACAAATGCAACAAATGCAACAAATGCAGCACTGCAACCGGAGCAAAAAACAGTTTCCGCAGAAACAACTGCAGAAGTACAACAACCAATGAATAATCAATACGGAGCACAAGGTTATGGTATGCCGAATATGCCGCAACCTGCAATGCCGAACATGGGACAACCGATGAACAATCAATACGGAGCACAGGGTTATG
>JBGZJG010000085.1:0-4194 GCA_041848665.1 Filifactor sp. | reverse complement strand
GTCCTTGATGAAACCTTGACCGTTAATCTTAGTGTCTAAGAATTGGGGGTCGGTTCAAATATATGATTTTCTAAACAAAAAATTAAATACAAATATTAAAATACCAAATATAGAATATTCATATATAAGTGAAGAATTATCTATTTTAGGATATAAAGAAATTAAAGGAACTTTTTTAACACCAGAAATATATTTTGCCTTATCAAAAGAAAAGCAAGAATTATTAAAGCAAGATATTGCTATGTTTTTAAGACAAATGCACGATTTAGATTATAGTGAAATAAGTTCATATACGATAGACAATAAACAAAATGTTTTAGAAGAATATCAATTACTTAAAGAAACAATATATGATAGTCTTACTGATATTGAAAAACAATATGTAGAAGAATTTATGCAAAGATTAAATAGTACAACTATATTTGATGGTAAAAAATGCTTATGCCATAATGATTTTAGTTGTAATCATTTATTACTTGATGATGAAAATAGATTATGTGGTGTAATAGATTTTGGAGATTCTGGAATTATAGATGAATACTGTGATTTCATATATTTGCTAGAAGATAGTGAAGAAGAAATTGGCGTGTCTTTTGGAGAAGATATATTAAGATTATACGGAAATATTGATATTTCAAAAGCAAAGGAATATCAAGATGTTGTAGAACAATATTATCCAATAGAAACTATTGTATATGGTATTAAAAATAATAGACCTGATTTTATAGAAAAAGGTAGAAAAGAGATTTATATAAGAACTCGCAAAGATGAAAAATTAAGGAAGTGATGATATGGTTAAAAACTATCCGGAAGAAGTAGAAGAACAAGTTGATAAAATAAAGAAAGTTTTATAAATGGTGGTACAAATGGATATATATGATTTAATGAAACAAGTTAATGACGCATTCAATCAAAGATACTGTTTCAGCAGTAAAAGAAAAAATAGTAAGCGGTACGGCTTTACTATTTTAGACAATCCCAGTTTGTCAGTATCTTAAATAGAATATATGTGACAGAAAACATCGTAGAAATACGGTGTTTTCTGTTACCCAAAACCCCACAATTTCATACATAACCACAGGTTAGTACGAATACCTTGTGTGATTTTTTGAAAGGCTTAGAAAGGCAATTTTGCCCGATTTTCGCCCCGAAAAATGACAGAAACAAGGCAGTAAGTATCTTCCCTGTGGTTTTTTTGTTTTCAGGCGGAAAGGAGGATTGATATGCCGAGAATGAGCAAGAAACGGAAACAAGAGTGGGCGTTGTTTCTGAATGAAAGAAATCGCATTACCTACAACGAACTTTGCAGAAAGTGCAGTAATGACTGCAAGCAGAGTTTCCGCTGTATCGTAGTGCTTTGCCCGAAGTATTTATCGAAAAGGAGAACGAAGAACAATGAAGCAGACGGAAAATGAAATGAATGTAAATGTACCTCTTGAAGTTATCAAGGCAAGTGAAATCGAACCGAAAGAAGTGAAATGGCTGTGGTATCCGTATATTCCGTTCGGCAAGGTTACGCTGTTGCAGGGCGATCCGGGCGATGGAAAAAGCAAGTTAATGCTTTCCATTGCCGCCCTACTCTCTAAGGGCGAACCTCTGCCCTTTACTGAAACGGAAGAAACCGAGCCTATGACTATCATCTATCAGACAACGGAAGATGACGCAGACGATACGGTAGTACCCCGATTTAATTCAGCCGGTGGGAATGGAGAAAATCTTATCTTCATCAAGGAAGATGAAAAGTCTTTATCCTTTGGGGATAACCGTATTGCTGAAGCAATCGAAAGGTATCACGCAAAACTTTTAATTCTTGACCCGATGAGTTCCTATATCGGAGAGAACTGTTCAATGAACAATGCCAACGAAACACGAGCAGAGTTTAATCATCTGATTGCGGTTGCGAAGAATACTGGCTGTGCAATCGTGATTATCGCTCATATGAACAAGATGAGAGATACCAATCCACTTTATCGTACCAATGGTTCTATTGATATTGCGGGTGCTGCAAGAAGTATTCTTGCAATCACACGCACACCGAACAAAGAAGCACCAGCGGAAAGATATATGGTGCAAGTGAAATCCAACCTTGCCCCGACAGGCTCTGCAATTCTCTTTGAGGTTGCAGAAAAAGGAGTGGACTTTATCTCTGAAATGGAAATGACAGCAGAAGAAGCGTTCCAATCCCTTGCCCCTAAAATGGGCAGACCGAACGATAAGGAAATCAAGGCAAAAGAATTTCTTTTGGAAATGCTGAAAGACGGAGAAATGCTTTCTTCGGATTGCGAAGAAAGACTTGAAGCCGCAGGGTTCAAGAAATCGACCATCAAAAAGGCAAAGAAGAAAGCAGGAGTTATCTCCAAAAAGAAAGGCTTTCTGTGGTACTGGTCTTTGCCGATGGGCGATATACCGAGAGAATAATGCAGGCTGTCTGATGAGTGGACAGTCTGTTTTTATGATTGAGGTATCATAAGGAGGTCAAGGGGGAACTCCCTTGCCCACGACATCTTTGCAGACGAAGTCTGAAAGTGTCATAGTGGGTTACACACATTCAAAGAATGTTGTGTAATGGCTTCGCCCCTGTCTGGAAAGGAGAGTAAAATGGCAAAAACCAACAAGGCAGATATGAGTTGTGCAAGGGTAAAACAGTACACCGCTTCTGATGTGAGCAAGGCGGAAAGGCACAACGAACGCAAGAATGAAACCTATGAAAATATGAATGTAATTGTGGAACGAATACCCTTTAATGTGCATTTCAAAAAACCGACTGCCCCGACCTATATGGAACAGTTAAAGCAGATGGAAACAGACGGGCAGGTGTCGCTTCGTGGGTTAAGGAAAGACGCAACACTCTTTAATGAGATTGTGATTGATGTGAACACGATGTACTTCGAGCGTAACGGTGGTTATGAATACGCAAAGCAGTTTTATGAAGAAGCCTATCATTTCATCGAAGAAAAATTCGGTGCTGACAATGTTATATCGGCAGTAATGCACGCTGATGAAATCAATGTAGCGGCAACCGAAGAACTTGGAAAAGAGGTTTACCACTATCATCTTCACGCTATGGTTCTGCCTGTGGTGGAGAAAGAAATCTTATGGAGTAAGCGTTGCAAAGACCCCGAACTGCGAGGAACGGTCAAGGCGGTTGTTAATCAGATAAGCCATTCAAAGAAATGGAAATCGGATATTCCGCTGACCGATGAAAAAGGAAATCCATTGCTAAGAAAGAACGGGAAACCGATGTTCCGAGCTTCGTACAGCATACTGCAAGATGAGTTGTTTCACTATATGACGGAACAAGGGTTCAAAGGCTTTCAGCGTGGCGAATACGGAAGTACGGCAGAGCATTTGACTTCCCTGCAATATCAAATCAAACAGGATAAAGAGCGATTGGAGAAGTTGCAGAAGCGTATTCAAAAGGAACAGGTTAAGTATGAGCCTGCCCGTCATATTTCCAAAACCTTAAACGAGATTGACAGTATGGGGCAGAAAACAATCACAGGTAAAATGGCAATCTCCAAAGAGGATTATTCTGAGCTGACTTCCCTTGCCAAAGAGGGCATTACCAGTCGTGCGGAAATCAATAAATTGGAGCAGAGTGCAAATTATTACCGACAGAAATATTTTGACAGTGCAAATGCACTGGAAAGAATGAAAACCAAATACAACGAACTGAAAGAAAAGTGCAGACCTTTTCTTGAAGCGTTGGAGCATTTCCCCGAAGTTGCTAAACTTTTTACCGAAAAAGTGAAGCAACTTTTTTCTTTTAAGGAAGCACAGGAACGAGCCGAAAAAGAAGCAAGGGAAAAAGAAAGACAGGAGCGTATCAAGGCACGAAGAAACAAGCGTGGTATGGAAAGATAACCATTTCCATTGTACTTGCAACTTAATGACTTCTTGATATGTTCAGATGAAACAGGCTGTATTTGTGGGGTGTTCTAAACGGAATGCCCCACAGTCAATTTATGAAAAGGAGAAACGGACGATATGAAAGAAAACACTTTATCTTATACAACACGAATAGGTAAAACCACTTTTATTGTAAATGTGAAGCAATCGGAAAGTGCGAAGAAGCCTTTGAATACGGTGTTTCAAGAAATATGCAGACACGAGATGTTGGGAGATTTTTCAGCGGATAAATATTTGAATTTAGAAAACTTACAAAAATCATCTTGACAAACTCGTTCCCGAGGG
>JBGZJG010000084.1:0-3955 GCA_041848665.1 Filifactor sp. | reverse complement strand
AACTGCCATCTTCCTCTTTATCGTACCACTAATTTCCACTTTTTGGCAAGAAAAAAAGTTCAAAATGCTTCTTTCTGTAAGACTAATTGCCACTCCTAAATCACTCTTTGCAAAAGTGGAAATAAACTTTTCACTTCAGCAGTTTTTAACTCTATCATTTCTTCCTCTTCCACTACTACGATCCTTGTTGGTTTCCATCTCATCATCCAGTTCATTATTTTCAGTACCATCATCCGGTTCATTATTTTCAGTACCATCATCAATTACTTCATTCTCAAAATAAACCTTTAGTCCATATTTTGCTCTAGATGATGTAGAACGGTTTAGCTCAATAGAATCTAAATATCGGTTGAGCGTCAACAGAATGTTTTTGTCTTTCAAAGAGCTTTCTTCTAGTGATAAATACCGAATCGAAAGATAATCCGATAGCCCTCCCTTTAATATTTCAGCTAAAGATTCATCCTCTTCTCCATTAATGTCCAGCAGTTTTGTTAAAACTTGGTTTTTTACCGTTTCTATAATATTTTCCAAGGATTTATCCACTACTGTAAATTCTTCGTCACAAGAAAATATTATGCGATCATGATAAATTCCAACTCCGGTAGGAATGACTCTTTCCAATCGCTTTTCGCGCATTTGTGAAGAACTCTCAAGCTGCGAACCTGATACTGAACTTCCGGTTGTATTTTGGCAAGAACAACTATTTTTTTCAGCCGGAAAATATGGGGAGTAGATTTTTAAGTTGTCATTTCCAAGTTCCTTTTCCAATTCACAACAAATTTGGTAGGTGATATCTGAGAACATATAACTTGCACACCATAGCCCTGCAGGAGAAGATGTCAAATCAAGCGTCTCGATAATCGGACCAATCGTTATTCCAAAATATATCATTTACTTGTCTCCTCCTTTATTACTTTTACATAATGCATTTGTGACTTACAAACATCCGGAAATGAAACAGTATTTCTCATCTGATGATTATCTTTAGTATTATTTTTATTTCTATTAGCATTTCGTTCTTGCTTGTTATATATAGCTTTCTTCTGTACTTCATTAAAATGTTTATAGAATTCCCCCAAAAAATCTTCAATAAATACTTTCCCATTCAACCAACTTAAGTTAGGAAGATCCGGAACTAGTAAATTAGGAAAACCAGGCTTATTATCCGCATCCGGATCAACAACACTTGAACTAAAATAAAATTTCTTCCCCGCTATAGCTTTTCCGTCATCCGTTGGTATAAAATAAAGAATATCTTTTGTTATTTTTATGAGTATCGGGGAGGCGTATCGTTCAACAACTCCGCCAAGCTGTTTTTTTGACGACCAAACACTAACATTTGGCTCTCCAATTCTTTGCCCACCTTCACCACTCTTAAACAAATAGTTTTCAGTTATTCCTAAAAGAGCTCTTACATATTCACATTTTAGTTTTGCAGAAGGTGGAGTTAGTACGATCTTATCTTCGTTCCCTTCTTGTTTCACTGCTGAAATATTTAATATTTTTTGCTTCATAAAGGCTTTTTCATTGCCTATATCGTGTTTCAAAAAATAGATTGGCAAGAATCCTTTTTCGTAAATTCTATTAAAGTTGATTCCACCTTTCATCAATGCATATATCCACTTTGCAATATTCATTTTAACTTCTGCTGAAGAAAAATCCAGAACTGAATTTTTTTCTATACACAAAAAATCATATTTATTATATTTTTTTATTTCATCCAAAGACCTAAAATTACCGACGACTTCGAATCCGCCAAACCCTTTCGTTTGTCTTGTTCCAAAATTGTGTAACAAGAAAAAGGCCGGTAAAACTTTCTTTATCAAAGACAGCAAAATTGGCGAATCTGTAATAATAGAACAATTGAGCGGTTGTTTCACAAAAACTGATTTTTTCTTTTTTGTATCTTCACCCATATTTCCAAAATACATAGCATTTATATCTTCTGATATAGCCGCACTATCAGATGTTTCAATGCGCAATCGATACCGAAATGCCAATTCCTCTTTTTTCTTCTTAGCTTTTTTTGCCTTTTTGGAAGACACTTCTTTACCATCAACATTTTCTTGAGAAATCTCGCTTTGTTCATGCTTTTCTTTTTTCAAATTTTCCGGAAGCTTATCTTCTCCATGTCTAAGCAAAATACTTTCCCTGTGAGTATTACTTTTCTCGTATTCATTTTCAAGAGCATCCACCAGTTCTTTAATATCTTCCAGATAATTCTTCTCCTGAATACAGTACCACAAAAACTTATCCAGTTTCGGTTTCACTTCGGTACTTCGCAGCGTCGCACCTGATTCATAATGTTGAAAATGAATCATCGGCGTCACTTGTTTCAGCTTAAATTCGTATTTGTACATAAATCTCCTTTCATGAAATCTAAATTTAACCACATCGTATGCGTTACTCGGTATTTTGTAGCATTTCCCCACCCCTTTTCAAAGCGCAACAAATAGCCCGGAAGTTTTCCCGGGATTATACTATTTCAAATAGACCGAAGCCTTGTGCATTTTTTGCACCAAGCCCCAAATCATACAACAATGCCAAACCTTCCGGCTCCGCTGTCAGTTGAAACTCGCCATTCCACGCAGTAATATATGTATTCTTGTACCTTGTAACATATTTACTCTTGTCAGATAAACGAACTGGCATAATCTCCAATTTTGTCAAAGGGTCTTTACCAAAAATCTGTCTATACTTTCCAATGTAATTCTGTTCAATAGCCTCTTTAAATTCTTTTGAGCCGGGCTCAAAAAAAATCATTTTTTTCGTCGCGATATCCGTCGTCAACACGGTAAGCGGTGAGAGCATTTTGATTCGTATCGAATTCCTGTCAAAAGTCGGTTCTTCCAGTGCCAAAATTTCCACATCGTATCGTTGATGATGAATTTCGAGACCGTTCTGTTGCAACGATTTTATTATTACTTGCATTAAATATTCGTCATTGGTTGAAAAAGTGAGGCTAACTTGTTTTGAAAAAATAATCTGTCCTGAATCTACTTTGTAAATTCCTCGTAATTGACTGAAACAAAAAGATTTATACAAACGCTCCTTTGCATTTTGCACCAAATCATGCAGCATCGTTCCAAACTCCTCATCGTAGGAGAGCGCACGATAAAACGCACTTTGTAAAATATGATGATACCCCAAAGGCAGCTTGAGCGATTTGTCTAAAGGAATTTGAATTCGGATTCTCAAAGAACTATCCTCCCGTTAATTTATCACATTAAGATTATAGCACAATTGTCGCTCAATAAAACATATTTTCTATAACTTATTAAATTTTTTGCAAAAAAACCGTATAATTCTACTCAATCAATTGAAATCCCAAGCAAATTTTTCCGTGTGAAACATTTTGATTTTCAACGCATATTAAATTTGAATGAAAATGTTCTTAAAGACAACAGTATGTTTAACTTTCATTCGGAAAAGGTTGGACAGATTTTACGATTGAAATCGAATTTTAAAATTCGATGGTGTTTTTTGGATAGTGTTTTGAGAATTGATACCAATCTCTATTAGAAAGAATAGTTGTCAACAATTTGTATTTTGAATAACTGTTCTATGCTTCCCACATTGTAGGGAACGGTGGGGTTACCGTTCCCTACAATGTGGGAAGCATAATACTGTTATTCGAAACAAAAACAAAAAACCAAAATATAGAATCCGAATTACATTTCCAATTGCAAATCATAAAAACAAACTTTCAATCTCAAGTCATAAATTCATTTCAAAACAAATAAGAATCCGCAGCATCGCGAATTCCATTATACATTTCTTGTCTCATTCGGTTGTTTGAAAAGGCAAATCATAATCCTTAGAGGGAAGGTAAAACAACCGAAGTTATCAGCTGTTGAGAAATTACATATTTATTCTATCACAGATTTATGCCCTTTTCAAGCCTCAAAAGTCGGTCGACCTCCCGCAGTCGGAATCCCGAAAAGCATTCATTTTT
>JBGZJG010000083.1:0-4080 GCA_041848665.1 Filifactor sp. | reverse complement strand
ACATCATTTTCTCTTTCGGAAAAAACGGAATTCTTATTTTGATTGGTAAATGCCATGCTTATCTTGTGCTCAACTGCCTTTTCATTCATCAAACGCTCATTTTTGTGCTTAGTGGATACCCCGTTTTTCAGCAACACAGGACGAGAAATCACTCCTGTCAATTTGACATTTAACAAAGAGCTGTGTACATATAAATATTGTTTTTGTTTTTTTACAAGATAATAACCATTAAAAAAATCATAAACAGGAACACTTTCCCCCTTTGTAAATTCCAAAGATGAATTTTTTACAGCAAAATCCTTTTTTTAAAGTCGCTTTTCCAAAGCAAGTCACATCATATACATCAACATAGTCATGGTATAAATAAGATTCCTCATTTCCAAACTCTGTTTTTAGCCACTTTCCTTCTATGCCGGATATATCCACACGCATATTCGCAGTCACTTTCCCTGTAATAGTTGAAGTCGTATTCTGTTCTTTTCTTAAATTGAGGCTATCCACATTAACAATAGCTTGATAATCGGCAAAACTTACTGCCGGAAATGCCAGACACATTGCTAATACTGCCGCCAAGCGCTTATAAAACATATTATTCTCCTATCACAATCCTATTTGCAATCCAAAAGCACAAATCATTACAAACTTTTTATCATTATATCGTATTTTTATTTTTTTGTCTATCCAAAATATTGAAATTCAAAGCTTTAATCTAAAAAATCCGTATAATATTTATACATATTCTTCAATGCCCTAAAACGATGGCTGATTTTATTCTTTTCTTCTGCACTCATTTCAGCATAAGTTTTTCCCGTGTTGTCTACGATAAAAAGAGGATCATATCCAAAACCGTTATCTCCTCGATATTCAAATCCAATCATTCCGGAAGTAACCCCTCGGAACGTTTTTTCCACTCCATTTGGAAAAACAACACCGATAGCACAAACAAATTGAGCAATTCTAAGTTCCTTGTCATAATTCTTCAATAAACTTAATAATTTTTCATTATTATTACTATCATTACAAGGTTCTCCTGCAAACCTTGCGGAATAAATCCCCGGTTGTCCCTTCAATATATCTACCGATAAACCCGAATCATCTGCAATGACAATTTTGCCTGTTCGTTCGGCAATCACTCTCGCTTTAATTAGTGCATTTTCTTCAAATGTATTACCGTCTTCAATAATCTCAAGCCCTGCTAATCCGATATCGGCAAGTGAAAGAAATTCTACTGACGAAAACTGTAATATTTCTTTTATTTCCGTTAATTTATGGACGTTTGAGGTGGCAATTACAAATTCATACTTTCCATTTTCATTTTTTGGATATTTTGACAAAAATTGTCGAATTTTTTCTTCATCCGTCATGAGATTGCCTTCTTCCTTCAAAGGATACGGTTTTTGTTCAATCAATGAGACGACTTCTTCTCCCAAAACCTGTTTTTGAATGTCTATTACATCTTTACAACCCACTTCAGCCAGGTTCAAAAGGGAATTTAGTTGCAAGCGATTAAAGGTGTCTTTTTCCGAAGTTCCTTGCAACTCAATTAACTCCATATTTTCATTCATTACCACATTACAATCCACATCTGCAGCCGAATCCAATTCGTAACACAAATCCAATATATTTTTGCCTTTCACAATTCCCACGCTAACTGCACTGACGTAATGAAAAATCGGAAAAGAGGCTATTTTTTTTTCATCATACAACTTCTTGCAAGCCATTGCCATAGCAACAAACGCTCCCGAAATCGCTGCCGTTCTGGTTCCTCCATCTGCTTGAATCACGTCACAATCAATCCAAATTGTTCTTTCTCCAATCTTTGTTAAATCAACAGCACTTCGTAGACTTCGACCGATCAACCTCTGAATTTCCTGTCCTCGCCCATCCACTTTTCCACGGACAAGTTCTCTCTGTTTTCTATATTGTGTTGCTCTTGGAAGCATAGAATATTCAGCACTTACCCACCCTGTATTCGTACCTTTTAAAAAAGGAGGAACTTTATCTTCAACAGAGGCAGTACAAATTACTTTGGTATCTCCCAATGAAATAAGCACACTTCCTTCCGCATACTTATTTATTTGGGTTTCTATCTTCAAATCTCTTAATTGAATGGTGCTTTTATTCAAATTACATTCCTCCCGATTTAAATTTTTAAAATAACAGTTCTCTCAAAAGACACTTTCCTCTCAATCAAATCCTTCAAGCCATCATTCTTATCAAAAATATCTATAAATCTCTTTTATTCTAAAATTACAATTATCACACAAGTTTCTTCGTTACTTGTCAAAATATTCATTCGTTGCACGTACTATTGCATCACTTATTTTTTGCTGATATACAGGATTTCCTATGTTTAACGCTTCGTTTTCATTCGTCATAAACCCTAATTCCAACAAAACCGCCGGCATATACGTTTTTCTTGTAACCAAATACTTAGCTGTCTTAACCCCTCTATTATTTGCATTCGTTACAGAAATAATCTCTCGATGAACAATGTCTGCAAATTTTTTGCTGTCTTGTGAAGTTGTGTAATAAGTTTCTATACCATGAATAGATGTCTTTTTATCAGCAGAATTATGATGAACACTAATAAACAAATCTGCATCATTACGATTTGCTATTTGTGCCCGCTCATCCAAAGTAGGATACATATCATCGTCTCTTGTCGTGATAACATCATATCCCAACTCTCGCAGCCTTGGAACAAGCTTGGATGTAACCTGTAAATTCAATTCTTTTTCCTTTAGACCGTTTGCAACAGCACCATTATCTTTTCCACCATGCCCGGGATCAATTACAATTTTCGGCGGTCTATGATTACCCTTTTTTAATTCTATAATAATATTCTTCCCTTCTACTGCCGAAATGACATTATGAGAAACTCTTTCTTTTAATGTCATTTCCACAGCATATCGATTCCCTTCATCTGTAATCACAATACTGCTCATCAGTCGATCATCCGCACTTCCCGTAATATTCTCCGGATTAAGATTTGCCGCTGACTTATCAATATAAAACCGTATTCCTTTGCCCGTTTGCTGCAGTGAAATTGATTTTACAGATTTTGTCAATGGAATATTCAGCGTTGCAGTTGAACGGTCTTTTTTATATGAAAAAGCCGTTGGTTTTATCTGAGGAAGATTATATTGTAACACGATACTCCTATTGTTCTTTTGAATATTCAACAAATTCATATTAACTGAAGAAGCATAATAAACCTTAACTATACTTCCATTGTTATCATAAGTTTTTTGAACATCTATTTTATCAATAATCCCGCCCTTATTATAATCATTTCCCGTTATCTCCATATTGGGCAAATGAATACTTACAACATTTCCTGCTGTCTCTACCGTATATTTCAAAGTGCCGCTTAATTGCAACATTAATATATCTTGCATTTCACTTTGTTCCCGTGACAAAGAAAAAGTATTCTTTTTAACTTCATTATTTTTGGAAGGACTCTTATTTTCCGTCGCATGCTTATCAGCCGAAGATGTATCTCCTACAACAACGTTATCCTGATAATGTTCACTTATATCAATTCCATCCTCTTCCGAAAAAAGTCCCATGCCTTTTACTTCATCGGAATTATTTTGATTTATCCATTTTGATGTTGAATCCAAACCATCTGTCCCATGACTATCTTCTTCTGCAAATAATCCGCTTCCATTAGAAGTCAAATACAGTGTTTTCGCATTCGTATCATATTTGTAACTCAAAGAAAATTCTCTAATCGCAAAACTTAGAGGAACCATAGAACGGTTATCTACAATGTGTACCTTTGTTCCTTTATCAAACGATACCTTCTTCCCGTTTAAACGATAAAATGAATTTCCCTTCTTCATCTTGATAATATTTCCGTCTTTGGAAATATTAATTTCTTCCGCCTTTTTATCCCACTTAACCGCAGCACCCACTAAACCTTTCAAATCCTGTACTGCCACATACACCCTGTTATCAATATTAAGAGGTGTAATTTCCTCACTATAAAATTGAACTCCATTCAAATAAACTCTATTTGCTGAAAGATTTGTTTTTTTGCCGTTCAAGGTATATTCCTGTCCATAAATAAAATTT
>JBGZJG010000082.1:0-14355 GCA_041848665.1 Filifactor sp. | reverse complement strand
TGTATTCTCTCTTTTGGAAAATGCTCATAAAAACCCGCAAGCTGAATCCCCGGACGATTAATATCCGAATTGTCAACATAATAATCCAAATTCTCCGGCATTGTTGCCGCATCTATCTTAAGATCGTTCACCATTCTTCTGATGGAAATTTGCTTTTTTACTTGTGTTGCCCCCATAAATATCCTCATTTCCACTACTATTTTATATTTTTTAGCAGTATACCTCTTTATAAAATGAAACCGGCTCTAATCAAACTTTACGAAAAAGTCCTCCGGATACTTATTTTCAATCCTTCTGCTTTTTTACACACATACTTATCCGATTTATCTGAAAAAAATTATATACTCATAATTCTGTTTTTTATTATCTCATATTTTTAGGTCTTCAACAATTCATTTTAGAAATAAAAAATAATTATTCCCGTTTAAAAAAAAATTTTTTAGGTATATAAATAACAAGCCTCATAAAATTTCGCTTAATAAAATAATATACTTTATAAAACAAAATTTTATGATGTTCTTTTTGCGAAAAAATTTCGCTAATAAAAAATATCATTTCAATCGGAGGAAATAATTATGAAAAACGTAGTAATTTATACAAGTTCAACTTGTCACTTTTGTCATCAAGCCATGGATTATTTTGTAGAAAAAAATATTCCTTATACCGAAAAAAACATCAGTACGGATCCGGAAGCAAGAAAATTTTTAATGAGCAATAAAATCATGGGTGTTCCTGCAATTTATATTGATGATGAGTTAGTAATGGGATTTGATAAAGCAAAAATCAATTCCTTATTGGGTTTATAAAGTTACCCTTAAATCCATCTTAATAACAGTCTCTTGTTTTTAGACAGATAACTGCTTTAAATGAAAAAATTTTACTGCAACCAATATCAATATTAAACAACTCGATATTATCATAAAATTAGGCAATAAAAAACTATCTGATAATTTATACATTAGTCAGATAGTTTTTTATTCAAATAATTTTCCCTACTTTAATGAAAATAAAATGCATACTTAATCAAGAATCTCTTCATAAATATCAAAAAATTTTTACTATTCATACCATCAAAATAAAAACTTCATAAAATACAAAAACATCCTTTTAGAGTATACACACAGTTTATTCTTCTTATTTATCAAAAGCGGTTAAAATAGCTTCCTCTTCCTGCATTGCACTTTCTTCCAATATAAGTTTTCTTATCTTTGTTTCTACTTCTTCCATAATTTCAGGGTTTTCCAACAGATAATTCTTAGCATTTTCCCGTCCTTGACCAATTTTTACATCATTATACGCATACCATGCCCCTGCTTTATCAATAATGTCATACTTTGTAGCAATATCAATAATTTCTCCTGCCTTTGAAATTCCTTGTCCATACATAATATCAAATTCTGCTTGTTTAAATGGAGGCGCAACCTTATTTTTTACTACTTTTACCCGAGTTCTGTTTCCTATGATTTCGTCTCCTTTTTTAATTGTATCAAACTTTCGAATATCCAAACGAACCGTAGAATAAAACTTTAGTGCACGTCCACCGGTAGTTGTTTCCGGATTTCCGAACATTACTCCTATTTTTTCACGCAACTGATTAATAAAGATGGTAACTGTCTTGAAACGGTTGATGGTTCCTGCCAACTTACGCAATGCCTGTGACATCAATCTCGCCTGTAACCCTACATGAGAATCTCCCATTTCTCCCTCTATTTCCGAACGAGGAACCAATGCAGCAACGGAATCCACAACTAATATATCTATAATTCCACTTCTTACCAAAGATTCCGCGATTTCCAATGCTTGTTCTCCGTTATCCGGTTGAGAGATAATCAAATTATCAATATCTACCCCTAAAGCTTTTGCATACACCGGATCCAAAGCATGCTCCGCATCAATAAAAGCAGCAAGACCACCAGCTTTTTGCGCCTCTGCTACTGCATGCAACGCAACAGTTGTCTTTCCTGACGACTCCGGTCCATACATCTCTATAATTCTGCCTCTCGGCAATCCGCCTACTCCAATCGCTAAATCTAAGCCCAAAGAACCTGTCGAAATAGTCTCTATATTCATATTGACATTATCTCCAAGCATCATTACAGACCCTTTTCCAAAATCTTTTTCAATCTTTGCAATCGTAGCGTCCAAAGCTTTCTTTCTCTCTTCCAAATTTGGAGCTACAACATCATTCTTTTTGTTCTTACCGTCATTTCCTTGCATGATACAACCTCCTTTAATATTCTTCATTTCCATTATTATAAAAACCCTGTATCCAATTTTTTCTTTGTCGATTTCTTTTACAAAGAAAAAATGCCTTTTCCTTATTAAAAACGATTTACTTGGCTAAATGATATTCCTAAAAATACATTTTAAAATAAAAATATCTCCCCCGAATTATCATTGTCCTTAATCATACTAAACGTTAAAGAACATTTGTTCTTTTTTATATTATATGCAATATTTAACTTCTCGTCAAGATAAATTCCATTTTTCTTTTATTCCATTCTTTTTTTCTAAAATTTTTTCGCTATTCTTCAATCGTTTTTTTTTTAACAGAAACGAAATGCACAACTATTTAAATACAAAATAATTCGAAACATGTAAATGAGTATGTCCATTTCACAAAATAATATTGTTCTTTTTATTTGGAATTCGTATAGTGTCAACAGACAAAAAAAGAAAGAGAACTGTTTTTTGCTCCCTTTCTTCTTTCACTTCATTCTATCTGCATATTTAATCAAATAGACCTACAAAAATTTAGAATACAAATTATTCTGTAACTTCTTCAGCACTTACTTCTTCTGTAACAGCTGTTTCTTCTACTACTTCAGCACTTTCTTCTTGTTTTTCTTCCAAATTCATAGTCAATTCTACTTTTTGCGTTTCCGAATTAATGCTTAAAACCTTTGCAGTTACGGTATCTCCTTGAGAAACAACTTCTCCCGGATTTTTCACATAAGAAGAAGAAAGATTGGAAATGTGAATAAATCCATCTACATCTTCATTCAATTTAACAAATACACCATATTCTTTGATATTTTTAACAACACATTCTACAATATCATCCACTTGCGTGTTATTTTGGAATACTACAAAAGGATCCGTTGTCAAGGCTTTAATACTCAAAGAAAGTCTTTCTTTTTCAGGATCATATTCTACCACCTTAACTTCAACTTCATCGCCTACTTTATAAAGCTGCTCGATTTTATCTCTTCTGTTCCAAGAAAGTTCACTGATATGAACCAAGCCCGTCATAGCACCCAAATCAACAAACATTCCATAGTTCTTAATGTCTCTTACAATACCTGTATATACATTGCCGATTGCTAACGTTTTGATAAATTCTTCCCGTTTCACGTTTTCTTCTCTTGCAACTACGTTCTTTCTGGAAAGAATTAATCTTCTTTTTCTGGGTTCTACGTCAATTACTTCTACTTGTAAATCTTGATTACTCAATCCTTGAAGGTCTTCATCTTTAATAAATTTGTTTGCTACATGACTTAGTGGAATAAAACCTTTAACGGAGTTTTTATATTTGACGATTAGCCCTTTGTTTCCGATTTCAGCTACCTTTACATCAATTATTTTTCCTATTTCCAAATCATCCCATGCTTTGAATGCATCCAATCTCTTCTTGGAAAGTATAATTTCGCCGGTATTTTTGTCAATTTTAATTACTTCAAGAGAAACTTCATCTCCTACTTGAAGGTCTTCTTCTCCGCTCATTTCTGTTTTAGGAAGAACTCCATCGGTCTTGTAATTCAAAGTGATATAATAAGAATCCGGCTTCACTCTTTCTACATAACCTTTTACAATCGATCCTTTATAGACCTCTTCATAATTTTGTTCTTCTTCTTGCAATAGCTTTTCCATTTCGCTACTCATCAAATCCAACTCCTTAACCTGTTTTTTTATGTGAACAATAAAATCTATGACTTCATTTATGATAAAGTCAGGAGTAGAAGCGCCTGCTGTTACTCCAACTATATCATAAAGCTTTATTTCGTCTACGTCAATATCATTTATTGTTTCTATCAAAAAAGTTTTGCAATATTTTTGACATATCTCATATAATTTTTTTGTGTTAGAACTATGTCTTCCGCCAATTACAATCATTGCATCGACCTGTTGTGCAATTTTAAGGGCATCTTCCTGACGCTCTCTTGTCGCATCACAAATCGTATCAAAAAAAGTAACATCTTCAAATTTTTTCTGCAAATATTTTTTTATCCTTTGATATTTTTCAATACTAAATGTCGTTTGTGCTACAACAATATATGCTGTTTTTTCATCTTCAAGAGGCTCAAAATCTGAAATTTCTTTTCCGATAATACAATCTCCGCCCGCCCAAAGGTTAATTCCCTCAATTTCGGGATGATTTTTGTCTCCGATGATGATTATCCTTTTACCCATTTTTTTGTTATTGGAAGCAATATTTTGAATTTTTTTTACAAACGGACAGGTCGCATCAACAATATCGCAATTTTTTTCCTGCAACAATATATAATATTTCTCTCCCAAACCATGTGAACGAATGATAACCGTATCGCCATTTTCAATCTGATCAAATTCTTCTATCTCAACTAACCCTTGTTCTTTTAATTTATCCGTTGCCTGTTTATTATGAATGAGAGCTCCTAATGAAACTACTTTTTTTTCTTCCGAAGAAGAAACCGATTCCTCCGCTCTTTTAATCGCACGCTGCACTCCGAAACAATATCCCGCTTTTTTGGATACTACTACCTTCATTTACCTTACACCTTCATTAATAATATTCATAATTTCTCTGCTTATTTCCTCGTAAGACATTCCTTCTTTCAAAATATACGGAGCATGAATAATCACTTTATTTTTCCCGAAGATTTTATAGTTTGCCCTAATAGTGATAGGAATAATCGGACTTTTCGACTTGGAAGACAATAGTGCAATCCCTTCCTTCGCCACTTGTTCTTGTCCTTCTTCTACCCGAGTTCCTTCCGGAAAAATGCCTAATATCTTATTCTTTTTTAAAACTCTCAAAGCTGCCCTCAAAGCTGCAATATCGTTATTATCTCTTTTTACCGGAATAAGCTCCAAACTTTCAAAAAATTTTTTCAAAATCTTATTTTGAAAGAGCTGTTCTTTTGCCAAAAAAATAATATCTCTGCGGACAGCAACTGCAACCATCAACGGATCCAAATTACTTCTATGATTTGGAGCCAAAATTGCCGCTCCCGTACAAGGAATATTCTCTTTTCCTTCCACCTTCAGGTTATAAAAAAAATAAATAAACGGACTAAGCAAAATTTTTAAAAAATGATACAATTTATTTTGCCTCCTCTGCAATTTTTAAAATTTTATCAGCAACTTGCGAAATTGTCAAATGTGTCGTATCAATTTCAATGGCATCTTGTGCTTTTATCGCCGGTGAAAGTTCTCTGGTAGAATCTATCAAATCTCTTTTTTCAATCTCTACCAAAACCTCCTCTATTGATTTTTTTATCCCTTTCCTCAAATAATCTTGCTGTCTTCTCTTTGCTCGTTCCGTAATATCCGCAACTAAAAATATCTTTACCTCCGCATTTGGAAAAACAGTAGTCCCAATATCTCTACCATCCATTATAACAGAATTATCCTTTCCCATTTCTCTTTGGAGAAAGGTCATTTTTTGTCTTATTTCCGGAAATGCACAAACATAAGAAACCGCTTTGTTTACTGCCTCACTTCTTATTTCATCTTGAATTACGTTTCCGTTCAAAGTAATTTCATTTTTATTATTGAATGATACTTGCATTCTTTGAATAAAATTTTTACGGTTCTGCGGATTTTCAAAATCTATTTCTTCCTGCAAATAAGCATACGTCAAAGCACGATACATTGCACCCGTATCAATATATAAAAAATGTAATTTGTCTGCTACTTGTCTTGCAACTGTGCTTTTCCCGGAGCCTGCCGGTCCATCTATGGCTATTATCATACGTTTCTCCTTGAATTCTATTTCATTTCCTTCTAATAAATATCGTATTTACTCCAAATTTCTTCCAACTTGCTGAAATATTTTTGCAATTCTTCCCGTTTTTTCATACTCAATGCGACAATGAGTGCATTGGCAATACTAAGCGGTGCAACAAGCGAATCGACAAATGATGCCATATTGCTTTTTGCAATAATCGTCTCTTGTGAACACTCCGCTATGGGAGAAAAATCACTATCTGTAATGGCAACCGTTATTCCTCCCTGCTCCTGTGCATATTTCATAAGTTCATAAGTTCTCTTTGAGTAACGAGGAAAACTTATTCCGATTACAACATCGCCTTCTCTTACCTTCAAAATTTGTTCAAAAACATCATTTACTCCATAACGAACCATTTCAATATTATCAAACAAAAAATTCAAGTAATAGCCCAAATACTCCGATACCATACCTGAACTTCTAAGTCCGATAATATAGATCTTAGAGGCCGAAAAAATCATTTGTACCACCCTGTCAAAAGTGTCCTCGTCAAGTTCGTCAACCGTTTGCTTTATGTTCTCCATATCCGCCTGCAACACTTGTTTTAATATACTGCTTTGAACGGAATAACCCGGCATTTCAGCTCTTTGCACTGTGGTAAGCTTTTTTTTCAATAACTCTTGAAGATCTTTTTGAAAATAAGTGTAGCTTTCATAACCTAAGCGATTGGAAAATCGAACAACAGTAGATTCGCTCACACCGGTTTCTTTTGCCAAATTTGATGCAGTCATAAATGCAACTTTGTCATAATTCTCATTAATATATTTTGCAACAATTTTTTGGCTTTTTGACAAATCATGAAAAATTTTATCCACGTGCTCAATAAAATTTCTGTCACTTCTCATTCGCTTTTTCGATGTATTCACAGTGCACTTCCCTTCCGTCCCGCACTTGGGACAATGTGTTTCAAATAGACAATCTCCTCTTCCGTAAGGCTCCGATATTCCCCTTCCTTTAGATTTCCGACATTAAGTTTTCCGATGGAAATTCTTTTTAATGCCGTAACCTTCATGCCAATTGCTTCAAACATCCGCCGAACCTGCCGATTTTTTCCCTCGCCTATTGTAACAAGATATTCAAAGACATCTTCCTTTTTTCTCAAACATTCTATTTCAGCCGGAGCCGTTCGATATTCTCCAATAAAAATACCTTCTCGAAAAATTTCTTTTATATTCTTTGCTTCCCGCCCGATCACCTTAACAAAATACGTTTTTTTTACATGATACTTCGGATGAGTCAATCCGTTTGCCAATTCCCCATCATTTGTCAATAGCAACAATCCCGTAGACATATAATCCAATCTGCCCACCGGATAAATGCGCTGCTTTTCCTTAATAAGATGGAGCACCGTCCTCCTATTTCTGTCATCTGTTACTGTACTGAGATATTTCAACGGTTTGTTTATCATATAATATACTTTTTCCTGTTCAAGAAAAATTCTTTTTCCGTCTACCTTAACAATATCTTTTTTTTCCTCTATTTGCATTCCCGGTGTCGAAACAATTTCTCCGTTTACAGATACTCTTTGTTCCCCAATCAAAAAATCAGCTTTCCTCCGAGAACAAATTCCGCAGCTTGCGATATATTGATTAATCCTCATGAGACTGTTTCTCCTTGCTTTTAAAAATATTTAGTGATAAGATAATACCATATTTTTATATTATACTATAAATTTGTAAAAAAATGGTTTTAATTTTTCCTTGAAATGGAGAGAATTTTATGGATATCGGCGAAAAAATAAAAAGACTCCGCCTTTTAAATCAGTTGACACAAGAAGAGCTTGCTTTGCGCTGCGATTTGACAAAGGGCTTTATTTCAAAATTGGAACGAGATTTAACCTCTCCTTCTATTGCCACACTTATGGATATTTTAGAGGTACTGGGAACCGATTTGAAATCTTTTTTTGACGATGCTGTTGATGACACCATCGTATTTGGAAAAGAAGACATCTATACTTCTTACAACGAACATCTCAAAACAACAATTCATTGGCTCATTCCCAATTCTCAAAAAAATATCATGGAGCCGATTTTAATTGAAATTCCTCCCGGTCAAAAAACGGAAATTGATCGTCCTCATACGGGACAAGAATTCGGATATATCCTAAAAGGAACCATTCTTCTTGTAATCGGAAAACGACAATATAAAGTAAAAAAAGGAGAAAGTTTCTATTTTTCTCCTGATGAAGAACATTATATTTCAAACATCTCAAGCATTAAAGCAGAAATTCTTTGGATTTCAAGTCCACCATCTTTTTAAATCCTTTTAAAAACTTCTACAAAAAAAGTTGTAATTTCGCTATGACGAGATTACAACTTTTTAAAATTGAAAAAGTTACATTTATGTTAGGACACATCTGAAAATGAAAGATAGTCAAATAAATGAAGGTGAAAAATGAAACGAATACTACTCTTACTATTTCTCTTCTTCCATTTTCCCCTGTATTTCATTTGCCATATCAAAGAGTGTCTCCTCTTGTGTTATTTGAACAAAATTTTCGAACTGAGGCAATTCTTTAATATCTTTCAAATTAAAATGTAATAAAAATTCCCTCGTCGTACGATATAGAATCGGTTTGCCTATCTTATCCAATCTTCCCGCCTCTTCAATGAGCTGATAATCCAACAAGACTTTTAGCGGATAATCACTTTTTACCCCTCTTATTTCTTCAATTTCAACTTTTGTAACAGGTTGACAGTAAGCAATGATACTCAAAGTTTCCATAGCCGATTGTGTCAAATTCTTTTTTTTCTTCTTAACTGTCATTGTTTCTATATATTTGTGGTTTTCAGGAACCGTTGCTAATTGCATACTATCTTTCGTCAACAAAAGCGTAAGTCCCGATTTTTTGTCCTTATATCGTTCCTGCAATAAGATTGCTGCTTCTTCTAACTTTTTCTTATCAACTTCTTTGCTTTCACGCACATTATTAATCAATTTTATCATTTCTTCAAAAGAGATTTCTTCGCCTGAAACAAACAAGACAGACTCCACGATACTGCACAATTCTTTAAGATTCATAAGGCACATCCAATCGTTCTATGATAATATCTCCAAATGTTTTTTTCTGAACCGATTTTACTTCTTTAAATCGAGACATTTCCAGCACACTCAGCAATGTCACAACATAGTCATCCGGCTGTCTTGTATCAAGTATCTCACAAAAAGAAAACTTTTTCTTTTCTTGAATAACCTGCTTAATTTCATTTATCCTGTCTTCTACGGATTTCGTCTTATAACTTATCATGACCGGATTTTCATTCTTTTTTTCAAATACAACGCTTGCACATTGAAGAAGTCCCTCAAGAGATACTGCTTCCAGATTTAAATATTCATCGATATAAACTTCTCCCGGCTTTCGTGTATAATAATTCTCTCTATCTACCGTTCTTTCTCGCAAATAAATTGCTGCATTTCGATAGGCTTTATAAATTTCCAAGGATTTTCGAATTTCTTGTGTCGGATCCTCTTCTTCCTGTTCCCTTTGTAAATATAGAAGATATCTTGACTTAATTTCCAAAAGTTTTACCGCCATATCCAAAAAGTCGGTCATTATTTCCATATCCAAGCGTTTCTGCATTTCCTCAATCGTTGCAATATATTGATTGGTAATATCCACAATAGAAATATCACAAATATTAATCTTATCTTTTTGCAATAAATCCAAAAGAATATCAAAAGGACCGTCATAATGTTCTGTATGCAAATTACAAATCATTTATTTGTCTCCATTTCTAAAACATTCCCGGAACAAATAGAGAAACTGTTTTCATAATTACGAACAACATAGGTGCATATATACGATCAATTATTCCCGTTGCTATGAAAAACACAAGTATAAAAAATCCATATCGCTCCAAGGGATAAATTTTATACGCAACGTGTTTCGGCAATACCAATGTCAAAAGTTGAAATCCATCTAACGGCGGAATCGGTAAAAGGTTAAAAGCTGCAAAAAAGATATTAATCCAAATCGCCGCACCGATAACATTATAAAATTCCTCTATTGTAATCCAATTTTGCGAAATAACAACAACCCATCCCAATAGGATTGCCAAAATAATATTTGCTGTTACGCCCGCAATAGAAACCAAAAATATCCCTAATTTTCTATGTTTAAAATTTTGCTCATTTACCGGAACCGGTTTTGCCCATCCCATCCTTGCGATAAGCAACATCAAAAATCCAACGGGATCTATATGATGCACCGGATTTACAGAAATTCTGCCTTGATATTTCGCTGTATCATCCCCCATCAGATGTGCTGTATAAGCATGCGCACATTCATGAAAAGATATTGCCATCAAAATTCCTGGAAGGCGAGTTAAAATATCTACTATATTAAAATCCAACATACTTTTCTCCTAAAAACACAAAGTGTATACTGTCCAAACTCTTTTCCGTCTATATTCAAATGAAGTCGACAAAATAATCCTATTTGAAATATACGATAAGATTATACTTCCATAATGATAGGTAATATCATAGGATTACGCTTGGTTTTTTCAAACAAATAGTGTTTCAATTCCTCTTTGATTTCCGTCTTCATATATGCCCATGCTCGATTACTCTTGCCTTCATTTTTCACAAGACATTGCTTTACAATTTCTCTTGCTTCATCCATGAGTTCTTCCGCTTCTCTCACATAAACAAAACCCCTGGAGATAATATCCGGTTCAGAGACCATTTTTCCGTCTTCTTTGGATAAATTGACAACAACGACCATAAGACCATCTTCCGAAAGATGCTTTCGGTCTCGTAATACAATATTTCCTACATCTCCTACCCCCAAACCATCTACCAAAATATTTCCGGACGGAACTTGTCCGACAATATCACATTCATTTCTTGAAAGTTCCAATACAGAACCGTTTTTCATCAAAAATATATTTTCCGGTTTCATTCCAAGCTCTACTGCCAACTCTCCATGTAAATATAAATGGCGATATTCCCCATGCACCGGCATAAAAAATTGCGGTTTAACCAAACGATGAATAAGTTTCAGTTCTTCTCTTCTGGCATGACCGGAAACGTGAATATCCGACTCCCCATCATATACAATCTTCGCACCTCGTTCAAACAACTGATTAATTACCTTTGCAACCGATTTTTCATTTCCCGGAATCGGATGAGCGGACAATACAATGGTATCTCCCACACTAACTTCAATTTTCTTATGTTCTCCTGCCGCAATTCTTGACAAAGCGGACATCGGCTCTCCTTGAGAACCGGTAGTGATAATGGTAATTTCATCTTTTCGATATTTATTCATCTCGTTAATGTCAAGCAGCATTCCTCTTGGAGCATTCAAGAAACCAAGATTTACAGCTACATTTATTCCATTAATCATGGAACGTCCGGAAACGGCAACTTTTCTGCCATACTTTTGCGAAGTATTGATAATTTGCTGAATTCTATGAATATTGGAAGAAAAAGTTGAAATAATAACTCGATTTTCTTTCGCTCCCAAAAAAATTTCATCCAACGTTTTTCCGACAACTTTCTCAGACTTTGTATATCCTTCTCTTTCAACATTGGTACTTTCTGCCAACATCAACAAGCAACCCTTTGCACCGATTTCTGCAATTTTGTGAAAATCGGTAACTTGTCCGTCGATGGGAGTATGATCGATTTTAAAGTCTCCCGAATGATATATTACTCCAACCGGAGTATGAATTGCCAAGGCACAGGAATCCGGAATACTATGCGTCACTCGAATATAATCCACTTTAAACAAACCGGTTTTTACGCTGGATCCGGCAGGCACTTCATGCATAATTGCATTCGTAATACGATTTTCTTTTAACTTTAACGATACCAACCCTAAAGTAAATTTCGTTCCATAAATTGGGATATCTAATTTTTTTAATATATATGGAATTGCTCCGATATGATCTTCATGTCCATGCGTTAAAAAAATCCCTTTTATCTTATCGTGATTTTTAATTAAATACGTAATATCCGGTATTACAATATCTATTCCAAGCATCTCATCTTCCGGAAAACTTAAACCGCAATCAATAATAATCATCTCATCTTTGTATTCGATTACCGTCATATTTTTTCCGACTTCCAAAAGTCCTCCAAGAGGAATTACTCTTACCTTATTTTGTTTTCTTGTCATTTACATTTCTCCTTCTCACTTTATGATTATCTTAACATTTTAATTTTTTCAACTGAAAGTAAAATCGTTTGAAATTTACCTTTTTTCACAAGCCTATTCTTTTATTTTTGCAAAAAAACAGTAACCATTTTATATCCATTCAAAAATAAAATTTGTCCAAAAGTATTTTCAACACAAAAAATTCCCGAAAATTCATCCCTTTTGCTGTATAAAATAAACCATAATGAATAAAATGATCCATTTTCTCCATCACTTTACTTTATCTTTTATGAAACAATGGATTTTAAGAGAAACGTGGTGCATTGTTTCACCTCATACAATACTTCCTACCACCTGTAATTTTAAACACACAAATAAAGGGCTTGTTTTCGCCGTTTTTTCACAAAAATATTTTTTGTTTTTTATCCGCTCAATCATTTTGGTCTTAATATAATACCCTAAAGCAAAAGTTTTACGCAACCTTTTGTCCGCTTTCAAGATTTATAAGAAAAAAGCCTCCATAAACAATATGAAGGCCTTTGTTTTATAAACATTTACTACATGTTCCATAGAACTTTACATCATGATCATCTATTTTGAAATTATAATTTGTCTCGATTATATTCTCCAAGGGGTCTAATAAATCCAATTCCACTTCAATAATCTCTCCACATTTTTTACAAATCAAATGATGGTGATTATGAGCACCTTGATCCATATTGAATTCATAACGCAAACACCCGTCATCTAAACTCAATTTGTTGGTAAATCCTATCTTGTCAAGCATCTGTAAGGTTCTATATACTGTTGCCAAACCGATTTCCGGACAAGTTTCCTTTACCTTGTCATAAATCTCTTCACAACTCAAATGTTTTCCTTTTGAATCGATCAACACCTGCACGATTGAACGTCTTTGAGGTGTCAACTTTAAGCCTTCTTCTTTCAACTTATCCCTTAAATCTTCCATATAGTTTGTATTCATCCGTAATCACCTTCATTTCAATTAATAGTTGTTTTCAAATAAATTATAAGATAATCACGGCTAAAAGTCAAATAAATTTTTACAATTTAACGTTTTTTATTCTTCTTCCATCTCTAAATTTTCATAAAGCTGGGATACGATTTCAAATTCTTCATCATCTTCAATTTCAAAAAGTTCCATATTCCCATCTTCATCATTCTCCATAATGAAAATATATGCTTGATCTTCCTCCAAAGGTTTTAAAATGGCATATACCTTTTCATTTTCCTCCAAGGTAGTAATAAGTTCAAACTCCGTATCTTGTCCTTCGTCATCCGTTAATATAATAACATTCTCTTCCACACAGTTCTCCTTTTCCGATTTATTATCCGTTTTTCATTAAATAGGTTTCTAAAATAAATACTGCCGCAATGGTATCCACCATATTTTTTTTGTTTTTCTTTTTGGTGCCCGCCATATTCATAACGTTGCGTGCAGACTTTGTTGTCAGTCTCTCATCTTGAAACACAATAGGAATGTCCTCCGAAAGAATATTCTTCAATTTTTCAGCAAATTCCATCGTTTTATCGCCTTGAAACCCAATACTGCCATCCATATTTTTCGGTAATCCGATTACGATAACCTTAGGTTTATATTCCAAAACCGTCTTTTTTATCTTCTGCAAATCTTCCTGCTCACACGTCCGATGAAGAGTATATAACGGTTGTGCAGTCCAACCCATTAAATCCGAAATTGCAAGTCCTATTCGCTTATCCCCTACATCCAGTGCCATAATTCGATTATCCATACTTTATTCCGATTTCACATATTCTTCCAACAACACTTCCAATATTTCATCCCGTTCAAACTTACGAATTAAATTCCTTGCATTATTAAAACTTGTAATATAACTCGGGTCACCTGATAACAAATATCCTACTAACTGGTTTACAGGATTGTAGCCTTTTTCCTCTAATGATTGCCACACAGAGTTCAAGACTTCCTTTATCGTAATCTTATTATCCCGTTTGTACTCAAATTTCATCGTGAAATCCATGTTATTTTGATTTTCCGCCATAAAACACAACCTCTCTTTCTCAACCGATTTTAGTGATATTTATACTAAATTGAATGTAATCTTATTATAACAGCATTTTTCCGTTATTTCTATGAAATATACAAATTTCTCTCTCTTTTTCCGATTCTCCTACTATTTTAATATCATTCTGAAATCAAATTACCCTATGACTACACAACATGAATAAAAAACAAATATCTACGCAATCAAAAATTATTTTTTTA
>JBGZJG010000081.1:0-6582 GCA_041848665.1 Filifactor sp. | reverse complement strand
ATAAAGCATTCTTCCTTGCACAATTTTCATTTTGGCTCTTCATTGGGCTTATTTGTTGTACACTTTTTTTGTTCGGATTCTCTAAAAAATTTTTACTTTATTTTTTTATTTTCTATTGACAATCTCATAGTTGGTCTCCTTTTCGTTTTTATTTTAGTATATCATAGTCAATAGAAATATGATTACTATTATGTTTACAATACAAATTAAGAGAATAACTCAATTTCATTTACAAAACTTATTAAAAGAGAGATAACCATCAAGGCTCATCTCTCTTCTCCATTTTATCAGCTTTCTGCCTTATTTAAAATAATTGGGTGTATTTTAGGTGTATAAACCTTAAACTTTAGTCTTCTTGTTCTGTTTCTTCTTGTGTCGTTGTTGGAATTGGCTTCATTGTCGGGAATAAGATAACATCACGAATGGAAGATGCATTTGTCAATAACATGATAACACGATCCACTCCAATTCCAAGTCCTCCGGTAGGTGGTAATCCAACTTCAATTGCATTCAAGAAATCTTCGTCCATCTCATGTGCTTCTTCATCGCCCAATTCTTTTTGTTTCATTTGTGCCTCAAAGCGACCTCGTTGATCAATCGGATCATTTAACTCCGAAAATGCATTTGCAATTTCCCAACGGTTTGCAAACGCCTCAAAACGATGCGTTAAACGAGGATCTTCCGGATCTCTCTTGGAAAGTGGAGAAATCTCAACCGGATGCCCTATAACAAATGTCGGCTGTACCATATGTTCTTCACAAAATTCTTCAAAAAACAAACTGATGATATGACCTCTTGTCATAGTCGCCGGAGTTAATTCAATTCCCTTTCCCTTTGCAACTTCAATCGCTTCTTCATCGGTTTGAATGGTATTAAAATCTATTCCGGTGTATTCTTTTACAGCATCAATCATAGAAATTCTCTTCCATGGCGGGGTAAAGTCAATTTGAGTACCTTGATAATCAATTACCATACTTCCTGTTGCTTTCTCAGCCATGTAAGATACAATTCCCTCTGTTAAACGCATAATTTCTTCATAATCGACATATGCTTGATATACTTCAACCGCAGTATATTCCGGATTGTGGTTGATATCCATTCCCTCGTTGCGGAACATTCTTCCCATTTCATAAACTTTTTCAAAACCGCCAACAATTAATCTCTTCAAATACAATTCATTGGCAATTCTCATATACATTTCCAAATTCAATGTATTGTGATGTGTTTTGAACGGTCTTGCATTTGCCCCTCCGGCAATAGGACTCAAAATAGGCGTATCTACTTCCAAAAAATCTCTGTTGTCTAAGTACTCTTTCAACGCTTTTATCGCTTTACTTCTCTTTACAAATGCTTCTTTTACTTCCGGATTTACAATCAAATCAACGTAACGTTGACGATATCTAAGATCCGGATCTTTTAATCCCGAATGCTTATCCGGTAGCGGATGAAGAGATTTGGAAAGCAACACAACTTCTGCGGCTCTTACTGTAATTTCTCCCTTATGTGTACGAAATATCGTTCCCTTAACACCGATAATATCTCCAATGTCATACGTTTTAAAATCTGCGTAAGAATCTTCTCCGATTGCATCTTGTCTTACATATACTTGAATTCTTCCTTCCGAATCTTGAATGGTAATAAAAGATGCTTTTCCATGTCCACGAATCAGCATAATTCTTCCGGCAATTGCTGTTTCTGTTTCTTCCAATTCATCAAAACGCTCAATAATCTCTTTGCTGTGGTGTGTATAATCAAATTTCTCATGAACAAAAGGATTTCTCCCTTTCTCCTGCAAATTTTGTAACTTTTCAATCCTTATTTTAGTAAACTCACTCATATTTTCGTGCGTTTGTTCCATCTTCTTTCTCCTCCTCGTTGTACTTATCTTCTTACATCTAAAATCGTTATCTTCGCCACACCGTTTGGCACTTGAACTTCAACAGTATCGCCAATTCTTCGACCCATAAGTGCTTTTCCAATCGGCGCCTCGTTAGAAATCTTAGATGACGACGGATCCGCCTCCGCTGAACCTACGATAGTATATTCTTCAACCTCACCATCATAATCTATTTGTATCCATGAACCGATATTGACAATATCTCTGTCCAACTTACTTTCATCTACTACAACAGCCGTACGAAGAATATTTTCCAACTTGGAAATTCTCTCTTCCAATTGTGCCTGTTCATTTTTCGCCTCATCGTATTCGGCATTTTCCGAAATATCCCCAAAAGAAAGTGCCACTTTAATACGTTCCGCTACTTCCAAACGTTTTGTGGCTTTTAAATATTCCAACTCTTCTTCAATTTTTTCATACCCGGATTGGGTTATCAGAGTTTCTTCCGCATTTAATTTTTCTTGGCTCATTTTTTGATTTCCTTCTTTCTCTAAAGAATAAATTATTCTGATAATTATATAAGATTATACTGTTTCTGTCAAGTGGTCAAAGTATTCATCCAAGAGGAAAAACACCCTCTGAACCTCCACTGAATTATTAATTTCATTTCGCACCTTCGCCGCCATAGGCAGCCCTTTGATATACCAACCGATATGTTTTCGCATCTCTCTTACTGCCTTATCTTCTCCTTTATATTGTACTTCCAAATCATAGTGCTCCTTAATCACACGATAAATTTCAGCATACGGTATATCTTTTTTATCCGGTCCTTTTCCGGCAAGATGGTTAAATAAAAACGGATTTCCTTGTGCCGCCCGTCCTATCATAACTGCCTGAACATTAGAAAATGCCGTTTTCTCTTCAAAACTTTCTCTATCTTTAATGTCCCCGTTTCCGATAACGGGAATTTTTACCGCCTCTACAATTTGCTTTATGATAGTCCAATCGGAAACGCCCGAATAATATTGTTCTCTCGTCCGTCCGTGAACAGTAATTGCATCTGCACCGGCACGTTCCATTTGCTTTGCAAACTCCAAAGCATTCACATGCTCATTATCCCATCCTTTTCGAAACTTAACGGTAACAGGCAACGTCGTATTTTCCTTTGCCGCTCGAACAACATCATATGCAAGCTCCATCTCTCTCATTAAAGCGGAGCCATCTCCGTTTTTCACTACCTTTGGTGCGGGACATCCCATATTAATGTCGATTAAAACAAAACGTTTCAACTCTTGTATGATCTTTGCCGCTTTTCCGATAAATGCAGGTTCACTTCCAAAAATCTGAATGGCAATGTCGCCTTCTTCAGGGTGTATCTTCAGCATCTTCCAAGTATTCTCATCTTCATAACAAAGTGCCTTGGCATTTATCATCTCTGTGTAAGTCAAAGATGCCCCGTACCGATAACACATCAACCGAAACGGAAAATCCGTAATGCCTGCCATAGGTGCCAAAAATACATTTCCCTTCGTTTCATAACTTCCTATTTTCAAAAAAATTCCTCTTTCTCTCATTCATTGTTTACAAACTTGAAGATTATCTAATCCTACATTCCTTACTTATCTGCGGTGTTTTTGTCATAAATAATACGCAAACCTTCCAAAGTCAAATTTTTATCAATATAATCTACACTGTCCATATCTGAGCAAATCAAATAAGCCAAGCCACCGGTTGCTACTACGGTCACTTTTCCGCCAATCTCTTTCTTCATCATCCGAACAATATTATCAACCAGTCCTGCATATCCAAAAAAAATTCCTGCCTGCATTGCCGAAACGGTAGTCCTCCCGATAATAGATTTCGGCTGTATAATTTCAACTTTCGGCAATTTGGATGCCTTGTCAAATAATGCCTCTCCCGAAATTTTAATTCCCGGCGAAATAGCACCGCCCAAATATTCTCCCTTTGCATTTACCGCACAAAAGGTAGTTGCCGTCCCAAAATCTATTATAACAAGAGGCGCTCCATATTTTTCTATTGCCCCTACCGCATTTACGATACGATCCGCACCGACCTCCTGTGGATTTTCATATTTGATATTCATACCTGTTTTTACGCCCGGTCCTACAATCAGCGGAGATGTTTTGCAATAGCGTACGGAAAAGTTTTCCAAAGCATGCATGACATCAGGCACAACAGATGATATAATAACCGCCTCCACTTCGGAAAGTGCATGTTCATGCATCAAAAAAAGTTCCTTAATTACTACTCCATACTCATCGGATGTTCTTGCCTTATCCGTTCGCACACGAAAACTCATTACCAATTCTTTTTCCTGATTATATCCCCCGAAAACGGTATTGGTATTTCCTACATCAACTACTAACAGCATCCTTTACACCTGTTGCCCCTTCTTTAATATCGTTACTTCTCCGGAATTAAGAAAAACACATTCCCGATCTTCCGTTTCGACTGTAAGATTTCCATTTTCTTCAATTCCCGTTACAGTGCCGGTATATTCCGTATTCTCTTTCAAAAAACGAATTTGCTTCCCAAATAAATAAGAATTCTCACGAAGAATCTCCAGCGCTTTTAAAGTATTTCCTTCCAAAAACAAATTGTAAAACTCATCAAAACGTTCAAATATTTTTTGCAACAATGTAACTTCCTCAATCTGATACCCATTTTCCGACAAAGAAGTCGCAATCATACTCAATTCCTTCGGAAATTGATTGCTGACATTGATTCCTATCCCGATAATAATTTGATTGCTCTGCTCCATATCGGTAACCATTTCCGTCAAAATTCCGCACAGTTTTTTATCCTTTAAGATAATGTCATTGGGCCATTTTATCTTAGTAAGAACACCCAAATCACAAAGTGCCTCATGTACCGCAACGGCGGCAATTGACGTCACAAAAGCCACCTCTTTCATTTCCATATTATTTTTTGTCAAAAACGAAAAATAAAGTCCTCCTTCATCGCTGACAAATTCCCTCGTTCGCCGTCCTCTTCCTTTCATCTGTCGCTTTGCAACCACCAAGGTATTATCCTCAAGCTCCTCCTTATGGTATTTCAAAAAATCATTTGTGGAATCAATCGTCTCAAAAAAGATCACTTCATTGACAAAACTTTGTTTTTTAAAGTGATAATACAAGGTATCCTCATTCAAATTCTTCCCTACACAGCTTAACACATAGCCTTTTTTTGTCGAAGATTCAATGTCAAACCCATGTCCTCGTAACTCCTTAATGTATTTCCATACATTGGCACGAGTCATATTCAAAAAATCCGCCATTTCCTCGCCCGACAAATATTCTCCGTTCATCTTATACAACAAATCAATAATATCTCTTTTCATACTACTTGTCCTCTTTCAAAATCATTCCGATTTTATAAGTTCTCCTTCCACTTGATTTTTTGCTCGACATATTATTCAAAACTCAAAAAATGTATACCTGCTATTTCGTCGGCTCGGTTTCCGTTTCCTGTATCGGCAATGATAGTTCGGAGAATTCTTCCTCCGCTTGTACCGTCTTTTCCTGTGTTATCTCTTCAGACATTCTTTCCGTTTCAACATTCCGCTTTTCAAGTTCTGACCGCATAAGCTTTACCCTTGTATTCAAATCCAAATTTTCTCTTTCCAAAGTCTCAATTTTGGCTTGTGCATCTGCTTTTTGAAGATTTGCCGCCTTCATATCCCGATTGTGATGGAAACTCTTAATCAAGGACAATGCCAAGCCAATCAAAACTCCTAAAGCCGCCGAAAAAATGATAATCAAAGCCTGCGAGATATTTAAATGCCATGTCAAAAAGCGAATGGTAACCGCCGCTGAATTTTGCACCGCAAAAATTGCTACCAAGATAATCGCACATAGTAAAATAACTACTTTAAAGTTTTTCATCCCTTATCCTCCATACTTCCCCTTCCTAATAAATATATTATCTTCTTCCAACTTTTTCGCCTTTTATCATTCCGTCAAGTACTATATTTCATAAATTATTTTTGCAAAAATGAACTTCATTATGAATACTCGTACAACCTACTCTACCCTGCCTTGATAGTCGATATATTTTCTGAAACAAATATGAGACTTCTCTTTGCACGCATCTTCTTCTCTCTCCTGAATTGTACAATAACCGCTTGAATACAACGGTATCATATTAATAGCCAAAGCACAGCGTACCATATAAAATTCCGCTCCTTTGTCTCCTTCAAAGTAGACATATTTCACGCCCTCATTTTTCCTCTTCGACAGAAAATCCTTAAACACCTTAAATATTTTGGAATCCAACTCTCCCAATGGATTTATATTGCTCCAGAGCTTGAAATATTGCAGCGGCAAATACTCAAAACGATAAATATTGAATTGATATTTCAATTCTTCCTCCTGCTGTACCGTAAATTTGTTTTCACTAAAGATTATAATTGTTTCTTCCATGGTAAAAATTTCACCCCATACCTATGTAAATTGTAAACTATTTTTTTCTATTATATCATACGTTACAAAAAGAATAATTATTTTTGCCAATTTTATTGACGTTTTTTTACAAAAATAATTAAAATCCTGTGTAAATTCATTTAAAATTTTATTGCTAAAAAATATGCTATTTTTCAACATTTATGATATAATTTATTTAATATTACAAACAAGGAGTGTATGTATGACAAATCAATTTAATGTAGGCGATATTGTAGAAGGAAAAGTATCTCAAGTAAAACCATTTGGTGCATTTGTGCAACT
>JBGZJG010000080.1:0-3309 GCA_041848665.1 Filifactor sp. | reverse complement strand
CAGCGTTCAAAAGGATTGGGACAAAACGAGCCGGAAATGATGTGGGAAACCACAATGAATCCGGAAACAAGACGATTGATACAAGTTTTGGAATTTGAAAAAGACATTACGGAAGATACTTTTGAGATGTTGTTAGGAGAAGACTTGCCGGGCAGAAAAGATTATATTGAAAATTACGGTCATCTATATTTAGATAAGGTTGATGAAAGTTAAAAAAGGAGGATCATTTTGTCCAAAAAGAAGAAATCTGAGTTAAAGACTTCCTATATAGAACGAAAACATAGAACGGAAGATATTGTAGACACGCTTAAAGACAATTATATGCCGTATGCTATGAGCGTTATCGTATCTCGTGCAATTCCGCAAATAGATGGATTTAAACCATCTCACCGAAAACTTCTGTATACCATGTATAAGATGAATCTGCTTAGAGGAAATCGTACCAAATCGGCAAACATTGTTGGACAGACAATGAAATTAAATCCACATGGAGATATGGCGATTTATGAAACATTGGTTCGCCTATCCAGAGGAAATGAAACATTATTGCATCCCTATGTAGATTCAAAGGGAAATTTTGGGAAGGCATCTTCTCGAGATATGCAGTTTGCAGCCTCTCGTTATACGGAAGCAAGGTTGATGCCTATATGCAAAGAATTATTTTCGGAAATAGAACAAGATACGGTTGATTTTGTTGATAATTATGATTCGACTATGAAAGAACCTACACTTCTTCCGACTACGTTTCCGAATATTTTGGTAAAATCCAATAAAGGCATTGCCGTAGGTATGGCAAGTTCAATTCCAAGTTTTAATTTAAAAGAAGTGTGTGAGTATACAATTGCTTATTTAAAAAACAAAAATTGTGATGTGTTTCAATATATTTTAGGACCGGATCTTCCCTCCGGAGGCGAACTTCTGTTTGACAAAGAAGAGCTGCAAGCAATTTACGAAAGCGGAAAGGGTAGTTTTCGTATTCGAGGAAGATATCGATACTTACAAAGTGAAGCAATAATCGAAATCTATGAAATTCCTTATACAGCAACCATAGAGGCGATTGTAGAAAAAATTGTGGAATTGATGAAAAACGGAAGGCTGAAGGAAGTAACAGATGTTAGAGATGAATCGGATTTGAACGGCTTAAAGATTACATTGGATGTCAAAAAAAATATTCATCCGGAAGAATTGATGGCAAAGTTGTTTCGATATACTCCGTTGGAGGATGCATACAGTTGTAATTTTAATATCTTAATTAATGATACACCGAAAGTCTTGGGGATTTCTCAAATTATAGGAGAATGGCTTAACTTTAGAAGAAATTGTGTTTTGAAAAGCATTGCTCATGAAATTGACAGTAAATTTGAGAGATTGTTTTTATTGAGAGGATTGGAAAAGATTGTTTTGGATATCGATAAGGCCATTGCCATTATTCGTCATACCGAAAAAGAAAGTGATGTTTTACAAAACTTGATACATGCATTTGATATTGATGCGGCACAGGGAGAATATATTCTTGAAATTAAGTTGCGCAATTTAAATAAAGAGTATATTTTGAAAAAAACACAGGAAATCGAAAGTTTAGAAAAAGAATTGAAAAAACTTAATGAAATATATACGATAAAAGAGCTGCAAGATGAATTGATGATTTCGCAGCTTAGAACTGTGATAAAGGAGTATGGGCAAGAAAGAAAAACCGGAATTGTTCAAAAACAGGAAGTAATTCTTCACGCAGAAGAAGAAAAAGTAGAAGAATACCCTTTAACGGTATTTTTGACAAAGCAAGGATATATGAAAAAAATTCCGGAAACGTCTCTTCGCGCATATTCAGAACAAAAGCTGAAAGACGGAGATGAAATTTTGCAGCAGATGGATTTGAATAACAAAGATATTGTCTTGCTATTATCGGATAAAAATGTAATGTATCAAATTCGTCTTTCTGAGATGGAAGATACAAAAGCATCTGTATTGGGAGTGTTTTTGACAAATTATTTGGAAACAGAGGAAGAAGAAAAGTTTTTGCAGCTCATTACTCCCAACGATTATCAAGGGTTTATGATTTATGTCTTTGAAAACGGAAAAATTGCAAAAATTCCTCTTGCATCTTATGAGACAAAAGGTTTTCGAAAAAAATTATTGAATGCATATTCGGACAAGAGCAAACTAATTGATGTTTTTTATATGCAAGAAGATTTGAACCTGCTTATATGTACGCAAGAAGGCAAATATTTAAGCATTCATACATCATTGCTCGCACCAATCGGAAGCAGAAACAGTCAGGGTGTTCAGGTTTTGCGCTTGACGAAAAAAGATCATGTTATTTCTGCATGTGTGTTGGATGAAGAAGATTTGTTACAATGGGAATTTTGCAAAACGAAAAAAATTCCGCTTGCGCCAAAACGAAAAGATGGAAAAGTGAAAGAAAATGTACAAATTTCTTTTGTTTAAAGAAAGGGCTGTTTTATGGAACCATATTATGTATATTCGGATTACTTAAAACATAAGTACGGAGAAAAGGTGTATCGTATTCCCATCAATCTTCCTTTGACCTGTCCCAATCGTGATGGGAGAATTGGAGTAGGAGGATGTGCGTTTTGCGGAGATATCGGAGCCGGCTTTGAGAGTTTGGAAAATACACAGACAGTTGAAGAACAGCTTGAAAGCAATATCAATTATATCGGACCTCGCTACCATGCAAAAAAATTTATCGCCTATTTTCAAAATTATACCAACACCTATGTACAACAAAATTTATTTGAACAGTATATTTTGAGCGCTATTCGGGATGATGTGGTCGAAATTGCCATTTCTACCAGACCGGATTGTGTTACAGAAGAACAACTTGAATATTTATCACAGATAAAAGAAACCTACAAAAAAGAAATTAATATAGAACTCGGATTACAAAGCGTAAATTATCATACCCTAAACAAAATCAACCGAGGGCATACATTGGCGGAATTTATAGATTGCGTCAATCGTTGCAAAAAAAGAAAATTTCAAATCACGGTTCATATGATTTTAAACCTTCCTCAAGATGACATGGATGATATTATCGAAGGAGCTAAGATTCTATCCGCATTAAAAATAGACGGAGTGAAATTACATTCTTTGTATCTTACAACGGGAAGTATTATGGCACAAGAATATGCAAGGGGAGAACTTCATCTTGGGAACGTGGAAGAATATGTTGAGCGAGCAGCAATATTTTTAAGTTATCTTTCTCCTAATATTGCAATCCAAAGAATTATCGGAAGAGCACCCGAAAAAGATACATTAAATTGTAATTTTAATATGTCATGGTGGAAAATT
>JBGZJG010000079.1:0-34654 GCA_041848665.1 Filifactor sp. | reverse complement strand
GATTTCACTCCTATCGAAGGCAGGGAAGTATGCATGGACTTATGGCAATGCTTACATTACTGAAGAAATAACAGCCGAAATGAAGAAAAGTACAAGTCATACCAAAATATAATCAACGGAACAAAGCTTTATTTCACTTGAGGATAGGATTTTACACGCATGAAATGAAGAAGATTAATAAATTATGTGTAGATGGATGAATAGTATTTTAAATTCTTTAGAGAGGTTAGAAAAAATCAATAAATCAAACAAATAATCCGAATAAATTGAAAATTTTATTTTAATTTCATAAAAATTTTAGAAAAAACACTTTTACTTTATGAAAAAAGGGGTATAATGGAGATAAGAAGTTTTGACAACACTTCTGTCGAAGGGTATCTTCGAAAAAAGCAAGAAATTGCTTCATAAGGAGGAAATGGTATGGGACTTACTATTATCGGAAAGAATATTCGTGTAACAGATGCAATGGAAAAGGTTCTTACTACAAAATTGAGCAAGTTGGACAAATTTTTTGAGAATGAAGTGGATGTAAAAGCATTGGTGTCTGCTGCAAAAAATCTTCAAAAAATTGAGGTTACGATCCCGATTGCCTCTACGGTAGTTCGTGCTGAAGTTGAAGATGAAGATTTATATAATGCTGCGGATATGGCAGTTGAAAAACTTGCAAGACAGATTAAGAAAAATAAAGACAAACTTATTCGCAAAGGGCATGATACGATTCGATATGAAAACATCGGGAATGTCATTGCAGAGGAAGAAGAGGCTAAAATTGTCAAGAGAAAACGATTTGGATATAAGCCGATGTCGGAAGAAGAGGCAATTTTGCAAATGGATTTGTTAGGACACGATTTCTTTGTTTTCCGCAGAGCGGAAGATGATATAACCTGTGTGCTTTACATTAGAGGAGATGGAAATTACGGAATTTTGGAACAGGAATAGCTGTTTGATATTTATCCTCCTTACCGGATAACGGTAAGGAGGTTTTTTTGGTGGGATTCTTTTTGTCCTATAACTCTATATGTTCTATTGACATATGAATTTAGGATGATAGAATAAATATAGGAGAAGGTTACTAGTGCCTTGTCTTACTTTTGGCAACTATTTTTGAATTGGTTTATTGCAGTGTACTATTTTTTAGAGAGGAGAATCGTTATGAAAAAATTCTGTAGATTTTTTTCGATGTTTGTATTTTGTTTGGCATTAGGACAAGTTTTTTGTGGCAGTGTTTTAGCAGAGGATTCTACTGTTGATAGTACAGCATTTAGAGGAGAGTCTGATTGTATTTACGGAAATCATAGAATGGGTAGAGTTGGAGGTGCTATCATTTATGATATGAATGGTCATGTCAGATATAATAACGATTGGGCAGCATATAGATGTTCAAAATGTGGGGACTATTTTGCCTGTGAAGGGGATCCGGTTTTTTATCATACTATAGGAAAATATTTTGTAAATCCAGAATTGTTTGAATCTGCATTTTCTGTATATAAATTTAAAACGGACGCTTCTCCAAGTTATAAGGAAAATACACCATTGTCGGGGTTTGAATTCTATAGTCGCAGAAAGGCAAAACTTCTTGAGGAATAGATAGATGTATTTTGTTTGAAATCAAAAGGAGCTTGTGTTATGAAAAATAACAAAATGATATTTTCTGTTGCAATCATTCTTGTTATAGGCATGATGTTTTCGGCGTGTAAAAAACAAGATTCTGTAGATTCGACAGTGGAGCATTTTTTGACAACATTCTATACAGTGAGTGAAGATAATCAATACGAAGTATATCGACAGACACAAGAAAAAGTGACAAATGTAGAAGATGCTCAAACGATGATAGATGCATTGCTTACATTTTATAGTAGAGTACAGGAAGATATGACAGAAAAAGGATTTGAAAAATTATTGGCAAATAGATTGATGTTGCAACTTAACAAGGTAATTTATGAAAAGAAACAGACTATGCAAGTAAAATCTGTAAAAATTACAAAACAAGAAGAAACAAGCACTGTGAAAGACGGTATGAGCCAGACTTTTGAAGTAGAAGTAGAAGTGTTGGATGATACCGGAGCAGTGATTCAAACTTCTGTTCAAAAAGGAAGTTTGATTACAGTAAAAGAAGAAAAAGTGAAGATTGTATCAACTCATTTTGATAATTTGCAAGAGTTGGTACAAAAATAATAACAGATTAGAATAGAAAAATCCCAAAATAGCTGTTGTAATAATATTGCAATGGCTATTTTTGTCATAGAACCCCTTTTTGTACAAGGTTCAGAGGGGGGTGGATTTTTGCATTTGTTAAGCTTTGAATTATTTTTGTAAAAAATAGTTAAATACATGGACAATTCCCGTTTGAAAAAGTAAAATGTAAGAATGAAAGTTTTCTGTATTCTATAAAGCGGTACATCGTTACGATTATTTTATAAAATATTGATAATTTGTGGTGTATGAATTTTTGGGTTGATAAAAAACACATTCTTCAAACAGTCGCAATATCCATTTTGTAGGGATATTGATAGGTAAGAGGAGTGAATCCGAATAGAAGGGTCGTTATAAAATGAAACATTTTTTGAAGGTATTTTTGATTACTGTGCTTTCTTTGAGTATTGTAGGCGGGGTTGGAACGAAGTTGTATTTGGACCATGATGATAAGAAAAAGAAGGAAGAAAGAGCGGAGATTGTTTCTTTGGATGAAAAACAGGGACCGAAGCAACGAGTAAATATATTGCTGTTGGGTGTGGATGCACCTGAAAAAGATCGGAAAGGAGATATTCCCCGCTCCGATACAATGATGCTGTTGAGTTTGGATCCGCAAACCAACACGTCGTTTATCTTATCAATACCAAGGGATACGAGAGTAATTCTGCCGGGAAGAAGTAATTACACCAAAATTAATCATGCACATAGGTTTGGCGGACCGGAACTTTCCATTCAAGCGGTAAAAGAATTGTTGGGAGTGCCGATTAATCACTATGTTGTTGTCGACTACAAAGCGTTGTTCGAGATTGTTGATGCGATAGGTGGAGTTGATATGACAGTGGAACAACCGGGAGGAATGCATTATGATGATAATGCCATTGATCCGCCGCTTCATATTCATTTTGACCAAGGGGTGCATCATTTGAATGGTCAAAAGGCAATGGAATTTTTACGTTGGAGAAAAGGGAAACGAAAAGGTGAAGGATATGCAGGAGGCGACTTGGGGCGTATAGAAGCGCAACAAAAATTTATTTCTGCTGTGATTGAAAAGGTATTATCTCCGGAAACGATTACAAAAGTTCCGAAGATTATGGATACAATGTATCAATATGTGGAAACCGATATGAGTAAAAAAGAAATTTTGGAGTTGGGAGTAGGCGCAGTAAAATTGAAACCGACCGACATCATTAAAGATGTTTTGCCGGGACAAAGTGCTTATCTTGGTCGCGCGTGGTATTATATCATGGATTCGCCTGTTTATAAAGAACAGATTTCTTATATGATGTCGGGAAATTATAGTGATTGGGCAAGCAACAAGTTTCATGAGAGAAGCACATTGGATATTGTAGCACTTTCAGGAAGTGAAGGAGGCGGAAAGCGCAATAAACATACTAAGAATACAAAAAAACAGGATGTAACGGAAATTCCGGTGGATATGAATATATATGATGACGAAGCGCATTTGGATGAGCAGGAACAACAAGAAGTAGTTGCTCCGGTTCCTTCTGAACCCAATAATTCATTGCCATCCGATTTTTCAGGGGAAAAGGCGAATGATGCGACGAAAAATAACTCCGATGGATCACAAACGATTGATATTACCGAGCCGTCAAAAGAAACTCCGGTTTCAAACGAAACGCCGTCAAGTTCTTCCGGACAATCTTCAAATTCGAGTACAACTACACCGGTAACACCGGTGCCTTCAACAAATGAAGGCAGTGGTTCTTCAAGCGGAGAGGGAGGGGATTTGTTCTCTGAGTAAAAGTGATTGTGGAGGGGAATTTATTTTTGGGCAGAGCTTGTAAATTTTGGCAATGCTATTGAAAAAACAAAATATTCATGATATAGTTAATGAAAATAGCGATGAAAAAGAGTAGTATAAGATACTTGTTTCTTCAGAGAGCAAGCGGGAGCTGAAAGCTTGCGGAACAAAATCTTAGAATCCACTTTAGAGCTGTTCGGAAAACCGAAACGTGAGGGAAGCGTTAATTCCCATGAGTCGGATTGCAACAATCAATTTAGGTGGTACCGCGGAATTATAACCTTCGTCCTAATAAAAAATTTATGGGGACGAAGGTTTTTTATTTCATAGAAAGCGACAGTAAAGTTGTTATGCGGCTATGAAAAGGGAACGCAGTATATCCGAAAAGTTTTGACAAAGTTTAATCAAAGGGGATTTCAATAAGGAATTTATTTAAAAGATGGTAGTGTAAAAAATGCAGATTGTTTAAAATATTACTTTCAAGGAGGAAAAAGATATGTTGGATATTAAACGTGTGAAAAGAGATTTGGAAACCATTAAAGAAAGAATGGCACTCAGAGGAGAGAAGGATTTTTCTTTGGAAGAAGTCATTGCATTGGATGATAGAAGAATTGAACTTTTGCAAAAAGTTGAAAGTATGAAAAATGAACAAAAAACAAAGTCCAAGCTAATTCCTCAATATAAAAAAGAAGGAAAAGATACGGAAGAATTGATGAAAGAATTAAAGTCCTTATCGGATGAAATAGCTTCCTTAGATGTACAGGTAAAGGAAACGGAAGATACCTTATATCAAAAGATGCTTTGTATTCCGAATGTCCCTCATGAAAGAGTTATTCATGGAGAAAATGACGAAGACAATAAAGAAATCCGAAAATGGGGAGAAGTTCCAAAATTTGATTTTGAGGCAAAGGCGCATTGGGATATCGGTACCGATTTGGATATCTTGGATTTTGATAGGGGAAGTAAGATAACAGGTTCTCGTTTTACCTTATATAAAAATTTGGGTGCGAGATTGGAACGTTCCATTATTAATTTTTTCTTAAATACGCATACGGAAGAAAACGGTTATACGGAAATGTTACCGCCTTTTATGGCAAATGCGAGAAGTTATATCGGAACGGGACAGTTGCCTAAATTTGCAGAAGATATGTTCAAAATTGATGGAATGGAGTATTATTTGGTTCCGACAGCGGAAGTTCCGGTGACCAATATTCATCGAGATGAAATTTTAAAAGGGGAAGAGTTGCCAC
The DNA here is from genome assembly GCA_041848665.1 of Filifactor sp. GTDB lineage: Bacteria > Bacillota > Clostridia > Peptostreptococcales > Filifactoraceae > Filifactor. The sequence goes on along the minus strand of JBGZJG010000079.1, from coordinate 29,449 downwards.
TCAATTATTGTGCTTATACACCGTGTTTTCGTTCTGAAGCGGGCTCTGCCGGAAGAGATACAAGAGGGCTGATTCGTCAACATCAATTCCAAAAAGTAGAACTTGTGAAATTGACCAAACCGGAGGAGTCTTACGAAGAATTGGAAAAACTGGTTGCAAATGCGGAATTGGTATTACAAAAATTGGGATTGCCCTATCGTGTAGTACAAATTTGTTCCGGAGATTTAGGCTTTACCGCAGCCTTTAAGTATGATTTGGAAGTTTGGATGCCGAGTTACGGAAGATATGTCGAAATTTCTTCTTGCTCCAATTTTGAAGATTTTCAAGCAAGAAGAGCAAATCTTCGTTTCAAGAGAAGCAAAGAAGATAAACCGGAATTTGTGCATACTTTGAATGGTTCCGGAGTTGCAGTGGGACGTACCGTAGCTGCTATTTTGGAAAATTATCAACAGGCAGACGGAAGTGTTGTTATTCCGGAAGTCCTTCGTCCATACATGGGAGTTGACGTATTGAAATAAATTTAACGGATGAAGTTGTCAGAGATACTGGAAAAAAGAAAAGATATGAATTACAATAAAAGAGGAATTTTTCGTAAAAAAGAAAATTTCTCTTTTTTGCAGTGTTACTATTTGTACGACGCTCAAACAAGAACAATCTCATTGTTTTAGGAAAGAATAATTCTATTTTTTGTAGATGTTTTCTTTTTTCCTCATAGGGTAATTATATTTGAAAATGAGGGTTTAAGTCATCAAACAAACTTGACGATTGTTTCTGACCTCAGTATGCAGTAAAATCGGTGCTTGTTTTTTATGAGAAACCTAATTTTATATGAGACGAATAAGAAAAGCTGCTTTCTATGAGTTATCCTTTTTGGTAAGGAATAGGATTATATTTTTATAGAGTGTTTTGTATTCGATTTTACAATTTTGGACAATTTTTAATATAAATTTGGAGAAAAATTTTTAAATATATTCCACAGAAGCTTGTTACGATAAGAATGTGGAGGAACATCGAAGGAGAATTACATGTATTATATTTCGGTTGCCAGTGGAAGTTCCGGTAATTGTCATTTTGTAAGAGAAGGCAGTACCAAGATTTTGATTGATGCGGGACTTAGCGGGAAAAAGATACAGACGAATCTGGCGGAGCATGATGAAGAATTAAAAGATGTGCAAGGCATTTTTGTCACGCATGAGCATTTGGACCATATTAAAGGGGTAGGAATTTTGAGCCGAAGGTATCATATACCTGTATATGCTACTATGGGAACATGGCGAGGAATGGATGAATTGGTCGGGAATTTGCCTGATGAGAATAAACGTGTGATATCTGTCGGAGAAGACATTCATGTCGGAGATTTAAGTCTGCATTCTTATGCTGTAAGTCATGATGCATTGGAGCCTTGTGGATTTACGGTTGAAAACGGACGGCAAAAAATTTCTGTTGTAACCGATTTGGGATATGTGAGTGAAGAGGTGGAGTCTGCTTTGCAAAATTCGGATCTTGCGATTATTGAGTCCAATTATGATGATGAGCTCTTGCGATACAGTATGTATCCGTATTCCCTAAAAACCAGAATTCGTTCTCGCAGCGGACATCTTAGCAATACGGAGGCGGGAGTATTAGCAGCTAATTTGGTGCGTGCAGGAATTAAAAAAATTGCATTGGCGCATCTCAGCCAAGAAAATAATCGTCCGCTGTTAGCAAAACAGTCCGTGTCTAATATTCTGGAAAGAAACGGAATAACGGAACATGATGTTGAGTTAAGTGTACTCTTAAGAGATTTTATTTCAGAGAGATATTGTTTGGAATAATTCCGACACACAGTTTATCAAGTATCAAGATTTTATTTTAGAGATTTCATAATGATCTCAGATGTAAGGGGGAAGAGAAAATGGGTAACAAAAAATCAATCTTTCTATCAGCACTTGTAGGAGCACTTACCGGTTGTATGATTACTATGATGGCGATTCCGTATATTTTGCAACATTCGGGGATTGGGCAGGAAATTTCCGAGCAGATGAGACAGATACAGAAGGAAGACAGTGTGCAAAAACCTACTTATGTACAAACTTCTACGGATAATGTCTATAAATTTGTAGCAAAAAAAGCAATGCCTTCTGTGGTGGGCGTACAGACTACTACACAAGTCAGAGATGGATTTTGGGGTTTCAGCTATCCTGCAACTGGAGTCGGAACCGGAATTATTGTAAAGGAAAGCGGATATATTCTTACCAACTATCACGTTGTGGAAGGTGCGGAAAAGGAACAGACAACCATCCTTTTGTCAGACGGGACGAAAGAAAAAGGAAAAGTTATTTGGGGAGATGCCGGATTGGACTTGGCAGTTGTAAAAATAAATAAAACCGGACTTACAGCTGCGGTTTTAGGAGACAGTGATGTTTTGGAAGTAGGAGATTTGGCGATTGCAATTGGAAATCCGTTGGGCTTGGATTATGAACGTTCTATGACGGAAGGAATTATCAGTGGATTAAACCGAAGTCTTACAATAGGAAATCATACGATGGAAAATTTAATTCAAACTTCAGCGGCAATCAATCGTGGAAATAGCGGAGGACCTTTGTTAAATGCGAATGGAGAGGTAATTGGAATCAATACTTTGAAAGAAGGCTCCGGAGAAGCGCTTGGATTTGCTATTCCGATTAATCAAGCAAAAAATATTGTTGAGCAAGTCATATCTACCGGAAAGGTAGATAAGGTATTTCTTGGAATTGAAGGAAAGGATATTTATTATGTAGAACGACTTGTCGGAGATGACTATGGTGCAAAAGACGGAGGCGTATTTATTTTCTCGATTGCAGAAAACAGTGTGGCGGAAAAATCCGGTCTAAAAGCGCAGGATGTTATCATTAAAATAGATGATACGGATATTAAAGGCATGGAAGATTTATTAAGAAAATTGTATTTTTATAAAAAAGGCGACAAAGCAAAAATTACAATTATTCGAGATGGAAAAGAAAAGAAAATAGATGTGACATTTGAATAAAAGTAAAACGGAAAAGAAATGAATTTTTCATTTCTTTTTTTGATTAAGAGAAAGGGATATGTTAAAATAAAAAATAAGCATTTTTATACTGATACCGATTTGTCACAGCAGTATTTTTTATAAATAGATGCACAAATAATAATGGATAGATTACCGTTATACGAAACACTATTTTAATATATAAATATAATGTACAATTATAAAAAAGAAAACAAAATATAATAGCATTAAAAGAATAGAAACAGATAGAGGGAAGACTATGTTTTTTAAAGAAGAAATTAATTACGAGGCGATGGATACAGCAATTCCAAATGTTTTTTTTGAGCAGATTTTGCCGATTGTAGAACCGCTCTTTTTAAAAATTTATCTTTACGGATACTATTTGTGTCAAAAGGATATGCATGAACATTTTGATAATAAAAATTTGGCGGAAACTCTTAGTGTGTCACTTGATGATGTGTTGCAGGCATGGGATTTTTTTGAAGCTTGCCGTTTGATTGAAAAACATCGTCCCGCTCATGCGGAAGCATGGGACTTTTCTGTGGAATTTAAAAATTTGAGGAGAATTTGTACAGCAAGGGGAAGTGCGGATATTTCAATTGAAAAAGATTTAATTTTGAGTAAAAATGAAGAATATCAAAAGATGTATGAAAGAATTGAAGAAATTTTGGGGAATATTCTTATGAACCATCAGATAAGGACTGTCAATGAAATGATTGCAGCTTATAATCTTCCAAAGGATTTGGTGGTAGAGGCATTTCGTTTTTGTGTTTATCGCAAGGGTTCACGCTCTGTCAAACATGCCCTTTCCATTTTGCGCATTTGGTGCATGGAGGGAATTCGCACGGTAGAAGATTTGAATGATTTTTTTATGCAAAAAGGCGAACGCTATGGAATTTACAAAAAAATTCTTTCGTTTTTGGGAGAGTATCGTTTGCCGACCAAGGCGGAAGAAGAACTTATGGATAAGTGGTTGGACGAATATCGTTTCAGTGTGGAGGTAATTGAAGAAGCTTTTGCAAAGGCAGTTGCCATAAAATCGCCGAATATGAGGTATGTGGACGGAATTTTGCGAAACTGGAACAAAGATACACAAGAACTCAGCTTACAAAAAAGCAAATTATCGGAGCAAAAGGATCCTACATTGTTTCGATTGCAGATTTTGGAAGAACTTGGACTTCAAAGAAAAATTCTCAGCAGAGACGATATGGAGGCCATTCGATTTTTGTACGATCATTTTGAGATGAAAGATATTTTGCTTACGATGCAATATATGAAAAAGTTAAATATGGAGCAAAGTGTCGATATGCTCCATCGACTGATGAAAAATCCTACATTGGCGGACGAAAAAGCACTCAAGAAAAGCGGTACAAAAAAAGCATTTGAGGCTGGGAGACAGGAAGGGCAAAAGACAGGAACGGCCAATGGAAGAATAGGACAGGAAGAAATCCGAGATGTAATAGAGAAAAAGCGAAAAACCAAAGATGAACAGCGAAAAGAAGAATTAGCCAAGGAGCTTGCTATGCTCCAACAAAAAAAAGAAAAACGAATGCAGCAAGAGGAAGGTTAAGGGGATTTTTTGTGACAAGATACAAAATCTTTCCGGGGCGGAAAGTGGCGGATAATTCTAATTGTGTTGTATAAAAAGCGTAGGTAAAAAAGAGGGGAGGGGCATATGGACAGAAGGACGGAACGAATTTATGAATTACGGCGAGAAACGGCAAAGAAAAATGCGGAAGAAAGAATAAAACGAATTTATTTGGAAAACCCGAAATTACAGGAATGGGACAGTTTGATTGCACAAAAGCATATTCGTATGGGAAGAGCGAAAATTACAGGGCAGGATGTCATGCATATCAAAAGAGAGATCGCAGAGCTTAGAGCACAAAAAAATCTATATATGAAGGAGCATCATCTATTAGAAGAAGATTTTGAGGTGCAGTATTGTTGTGCACTTTGCAGTGATACAGGTTATACGGTAGATGCGCAGGGAAGATATATTCCGTGTAGTTGCTTAAAAGAACTTACAGTAAGGGATATTGCTGAAAAGTCGAATATGGGCGGTAGAATAAAAAAAGAAACGTTTGAAAATTTTAAAATAGAATTGTTTGATGATAGTACACCGATAGCTTTGTTTGATGGAAGGACGATAACGCAGCGAGAAAATATTTTGTCGATTAAACAAGAGATGGAAAGTTTTGCACAAAGCTTGGATACGAAACAAAAGGGAGCTGTATTTTGGGGCGAGGTAGGTCTTGGGAAAAGCTATATGTCATCTGCCGTAGCAAGAAGAGCGATTGAGTGCGGAAGAACTGTAATTTATTTTAGCATACATGAATTGATGGATTGTTTGGAAAGCTATGTGTTTCATAGAGAACGATATGAAAAAATTTATCATGCAGGGACAAGAGAATTGATTTTTCGAGCCGATCTTTTGATTGTAGACGATTTAGGAAGTGAAATTACCAACCAGTTTGTACTGACAGAGTTATTTCATATCATTAACAGCAGAACGGAAAAAGGGAAAAAGATGATTATATCGACCAACAAAGATCCTTTGGAGCTTCGGACAACGTATGGAGAACGAATTTATTACAGAATGGCTATGCATTTTGACTTTTATCAATTTATTGGAGAAAATTTGAGAAGAAATGCGGAAGTAAATTAAGGAGACTTGTCCGGAAGGTAGTATCTCTGGATAGAGATGGAACGATTCATCGGGAGTATGGTTTTATGGAGAGAATTTTTTTGTCAAACCCCGATTGTTTCGTTGGAGGATATAAAAATATTTGTGAATGGTATCGTTTTTTTATAATTTCTTATAAAAAAGAATTGACAAATGATAGGAATGTTGTTAAAATATGAAAAATATTATTTTGACATAGTTATGAAAACCTTATGTAAAGAAGAGTATGCTTGGAAGTATGTTTACAGAGAGCCTTCGTTTGGTGAAAGAAGGCAACAAAAAGCAGGCGGAAGATGGTCTTTACTTGGGCCGAGTCGAATGCATAACACTTTAGATTCGGACAGGAGTGCCTGTTATAGCACCGGAGTATGATGGTACTTGCTGAGGTTATTGTTGTGAGGCAATGATGAAAAAAGGTGGTAACACGGAATATTACTTCCGTCCTTTTGTGATATACAAGAGGATGGGAGTTTTTTTATACCTAAAATTAGAAAAGGAGATGTAGGAAATGACAAAATTTGATGCAAACACATTCAGTTTGGAAACATTATGTGTACAAGCAGGATACGAGCCGATGAACGGAGAGGCGAGAACGTTGCCTCTTGTGCAATCCACTACCTATAAATACGATAGTGCGGATGAAGTAGCAGAACTTTTTGATTTAAAAAAAGAAGGGCATATGTATAGCAGAATTTCCAACCCGACAGTAGAAGCCTTTGAAAAAAAAATTACCGCTTTGGAAGGCGGTGTAGGAGCATTGGCAACCTCCTCCGGACAAGCTGCTACGTTGTTGGCGATTTTGACAATTTGTAATGCGGGAGAACATATTGTTGCACTGAATAATCTCTATGGAGGAACTTATACTTTATTGGGCTCCACATTGAAAAAAATGGGAATCAGTACGACGTTTGTGGATTTTAATGCAGAGGATAAAACCATTCAAGATGCCATTTTACCGAATACAAAATTGATTTTTTCCGAAACGATAGGAAATCCCAATGTAGATGTTTTGGATGTGGAGCGATTGGCAAATCTTGCACATGCGAGCGGGATACCGCTTTTTGTAGATAACACATTTGCCACGCCGTATTTGTGCAGACCTTTTTTATTTGGTGCTGACGTTGTTACACACTCTACGACAAAATATCTGGACGGACACGCTACAAGTCTTGGTGGTATTATTGTCGATAGCGGAGATTTTGATTGGAAGAACGGGAAATTTCCTCATCTAACAGAAAAGGATCCGAATTATCATGGGATAAGTTATACCGAAATGTTTGGTAAACAAGCATTTATTACAAAAGCAAGGGTTGTATTTATGCGTGATTTTGGGACGAGTATGAGTCCGTTCAATGCATTTTTGACAAATTTAGGTACGGAAACATTAGCTTTGAGAATGCAACGTCATTCTGAGAATGCGCTGGAAGTGGCAAAATTTTTGGAAAACCATCCGAATGTGGAATGGGTCAATTATCCGTTACTGCCTTCTTCCGCAACCTATCAACATGCAAAAAAATATTTGCCGAAGGGAGCCGGCGGAGTAATTTCTTTTGGTGTAAAAAATACGTCAGAGGATGCAAAGCGTTTTATTGACCGTGTGCAACTGGCCACTTTAGTGGTACATGTGGGAGACCTTCGTACGCACATTCTTCATCCTGCAAGCATGACACACAGACAACTGTCTAAAGAAGCACAACTTAGAGCAGGTGTTCGTGAGAATATGATAAGACTTTCTGTGGGGATCGAAAATGTACAAGAAATTATAGCGGATTTGAGCCAAGCATTGGAATGATAGAAGAAATAATTTGAATTTTTGGCAAAAAAAGAAAAAATTGAGCATCAAAAATGAAGTATTTTGTATTCTAAGATGTATCTGAAAATGGAAAATGAAAAAGGAAGTGAGAAGGATGCCGTTAATTATACCGGAAAATTTACCGGCAGCAGCCGTTTTGGAAAAAGAGCAAATTTTTGTTATGAAAAAAGAGCGTGCGGTAAGGCAGGATATTCGGCCGTTGAAAGTAGCAATTTTAAATTTAATGCCCAAAAAAGAAGAGGCGGAAATACAGCTTTTACGTATGCTTTCCAACACCCCTTTACAAATTGAGATAGATTTGATTCACACTGCAAGTTACGAGTCAAAAAATACGGATAGCAGACATTTGGAACGTTTTTACAAAACATTTGATAAGATAAAGCATCAGCAATATGATGCGATGATTATAACCGGTGCTCCCGTTGAAAAAATGGAGTATGAGGAGGTTCTTTATTGGAAGGAACTTACGGAGATTTTTGAGTATATCAAAGAGAATGTTTTTTCCGCAATGTTTATTTGTTGGGCATCGCAAGCGGCGCTGTATCATTATTATGGAATTGAAAAGTATCAAAAGAAACAAAAGATTTTTGGTGTATATGAATTTGATGTACGAAAAAAGGGAGTTTTGACAAAAGGATTTGATGACAGTTTTTATATGCCGCAGTCAAGATATACCTACAATTCTCTTGAAGAAGTAGAAAATCATGCGGAGCTTGATATTTGGGCAGCAAGAGAGGATATCGGTACAACTTTGGTGTCCGGAAAAGACGGGCGTTTTATATTTGTATCGGGACATTTTGAGTACGATAGAGAAACTTTGTACCAAGAATATATACGAGATAAGAATAAGGGAATGGAGATACAATTACCAAAGAACTATTTTTCTGACGAAAAGGAGGATGGAGAAATTAAAGTGAGATGGCATTCGCATGCAAATCTTTTTTTCTCGAATTGGTTAAATTACTGCGTGTATCAAGAAACACCATACGAGATTACCACAATAAATAAACGTGAAGATGAAAAAATACCATAAAAAGAAAAATATTCAAATGGAAAAATAGGAGAAAAAATCAGAAGGACGGATCGCAAAGATGCGTTCTTTTTGATATAATAAAAATACCTATCGAAAAAGGAGAGAAGAAAAATTGATTAAGGAAAATCAAAAGTATTTAAATCGTATACAGATTGTTTTGGATATGATGATTGTTGTGATTTCTTTCATTTTATCGTATTATATTCGATTCTATATTTTGAAAGGAACGGTTTCTGTTACGTTAAACAGTTCTTTGAAATCTGTGTTTTTATTTTTGCCGGTTTATTTCTTACTCTATTATGTTTTTGATTTATATGCCCCGGAACGAACACATTCCGTATTTCGAGAATTCGGAAAAATCATTCGGGCGAACGCAACTGCGGGTCTTGTTTTTATTTTGGTTTTGTATTTGCTGAAATTAATGAATTTTTCACGACTGATGCTTTTTGTATTTGTGCTTTTAAATACGATGCTTACTATTTTTGAACGAGGGACAATTCGGTATACGCTCCGTCATTACAGAAGACAAGGCTATAATCAAAAACATTGTCTGGTTGTCGGCATGACGGATATGGCAAAAGATTTTTTTAAGACGGTGCGAAGAAATCCGCAATGGGGGTATCAAATTATCGGAGTGTTGGATGATGAAGGGACGAAGAAGTCGCAAGGCTATAAAATTTTAGGTACTCCGTTGGAGATTGAAAAGGTTTTACAAACATATTTTACGGATATTGTAATTATTGCGTTGGATGAGGGTGGATACAGTCAATTAGGAAGAGTAATTGCAGCTTGTGAAAAGGCTGGAGTAAAGACCAATATCATACCGTATTATTACAAATATGTGCCGGCAAATCCCTATATTGATGATTTGGATGGGATGCCGATTATTGATACACGTCATGTTCCCTTGGACAATGTGATGAAAAATTTTGCTAAGAGAATGTTCGATGTCGTTTTTTCACTTACGGCCATTCTTTTGACATTGCCCGTTATGCTTTTGGCATCCATTATGGTCAAAATGACTTCTAAGGGTCCGATCATATACAAACAGGAACGCATCGGTTTGAATCGAAAACCGTTTTTTATGTACAAATTTCGTTCCATGAAAGTGCAGGAAGATAAGGAAGAGAAAAGAAAGTGGACGGTAAAAGATGACCCGAGGAGAACGAAGTGGGGAGCTTTTATGCGAAAGACAAGCATTGATGAATTGCCACAGTTTTTTAATGTGCTGAAGGGAGAGATGTCTGTTATCGGTCCTAGGCCGGAACGTCCGTTTTTTGTAGACAAGTTCAAAGAGGAAATTCCAAAATATATGATTAAGCATCAGGTTCGTCCCGGAATTACAGGATGGGCGCAGGTAAACGGTTTGCGAGGAGACACTTCCATTGTGGAGCGAATTGAGTATGATTTGTATTATATTGAAAATTGGACGTTTGCTCTGGATATCAAAATTATTATTATGACAGTATTCAGAGGCTTGGTCAATAAAAATGCATATTGACGCTCTTAGGATTAGAAAGATTGGATTGTAAGAGGAATGTGATAAAGGTTGTAGAAGGCGTATATCCTTCCTCTATTTTTCTATAACGGCACATGAACCTTTTATGAAAGCAAAAGGGTGTATTTGCCCTTCAAAGTAAATAGTTTGCTGAAATGTGGTGCATTATGCAGTTTTTTATTTTTAGGAGAGGGAGCATAAACGGATGGTTTGTTATGGGAGAGGAGATAAAATGAAACCGTTTTTATGACTGTATCATTGTGAATGTATGGACGGAGACATGTCTCAAATTTCAGATGGAGAACGGGAAGAATATTATATTTTGAAGGATAAGATTATTGTTATGGAATAGTTGCGGCGGGAGAGAAACATGTTACATATTATTGCATCAGAATCGACAATAGAAAATCGAAGGGAGCTTCTAAGAAGGTACAAACAAAGTGAGAGTGTAAAGACAAACTATGCACGAACTGCTTATTTTGTTGTGCCTGAGCAGGCAACTTTGCAAACGGATGTTGCATTGATGGAGGAACTTGGACAAAATTGTTTGATGGATTTGCGCGTGGTAAGCTTTGAAAAATTATCGCAAGAGGTATTGGCTGTGACGGCAGGATTAAAGAGGGCATATATTGATGGAAACGGCAAATCTATGGTTTTGCGAACGATATTTGAAGATTTTGGAGAAGAATTTCAACTTTATCGTTTAGGGGCACAAAATCAAGGTTTTTTGATGCAAGCGGTTAAGTTGATGACGGAATTGAAACGAAGTGAAATTACATCAGAAAATTTGGAGAAACTGTATCGCAAGAGAGCAACCGACGCATTGTTTGCACAAAAAATGAAAGAACTTTCGATTATGCAGGAGAAATTGTCCGAGGTGTTAGCGGGGCATTATGCAGATAATGAGGACAGAATGAATATGCTTGCACAACAGATTGAACATGCACAGCATCTTCGTGAAGTTGATTTTTATTTTTATGGATTTAATAGTTTTACGGGCATTGAATACAGAATTTTGGAGCAATTGTTAAAAAGCAATTCGCATATCTACTTGGCGTTGCCGCTTTCAAAATCGTATGATGCAAATAATGTGGTATTTTCCGTTACGAAGGAAACATTTCGTAAATTAAGAGAGATTTGCACAAATATATCTTGCGAAATGACAGTGGATTACTTAGAGGAAAAAGAAGAAGGAGAAATATCCTTTTTGGGGAAGGAACTTTTTTCTTATCTGCCGAGAGTTTGGATGCAAGCCCCTCGTCAAATTATGCTTACTGCAAATAAGAGCGTGGAGGAGGAACTTCACGATATTGCACGCAAGATAAGAGCTTTGGTACAGAAGAAAGGGTATCGTTATCGAGACATAGGGGTTTGTGTTACCGAACCACAGCAATATTTTAAAACAGCAAAGAGGATTTTTCGTCTATACGATATTCCCGTATTTGTTGATGAAAAAAAAGCGCTGACGGAAAGCCCTATCATCAAAGCGATTTGTTCCTTGCTTGATACAATGGCAAGAGGGTTGTCTTATGAGAGCCTGTTTTCTTTTTTGAAAGCAGGATTTACTGAATTTTCCATGTGTGAAATTGAAATTCTGGAAAATTATTTTTCTTCATATAAAATTCGGGGAACAAGTTGTTTTCGGGAAGAATATTTTCAACGGGGAGAATGCTCAGAGCAAGAGAGAGAAGAACTTATTTGTATTGCAAAAAAATTGAAAGACCTGTTGAAACCTTTTTATGATAGAACGAGAAAGAAAAATACCGTATCTTATTTTGCGGAACAAACGGTATCGTTTTTGATGCAGATGCAACTTCCGCAAAAGGCGGAGAAATTTTCGGAAGAGTTGAAGTGTGCAGGTATGTCGGAATTTGCTGATGAGAATAGGCAGGTGTGGGATATTTTCATTTCCGTTATTGAGCAAATGGAAGAGTTGGTAGGAAAGAGAAGAGTAACGGTTGGTGAATTTCGGGATATTCTGTTTGCCGGAGTACAAGATCATAAGGTGGGAATTTTGCCGCCTTCACAGGATCAAGTGGTACTTGGCACATTGGATAGAAGTCGCATGGAGCAAGCAAAACATCTTTTTGTTATCGGACTTTGTGACGGATTTTTTCCGAAGGTACGCAAGGAGGTTTCGCTCATTACGCAAGAAGAACGGAGTATGATGAAAGAGAGTGGTTTTGTACTTCCTTCTCTGGAAAGCAATTTGCAAGCGGAAGAATGTTTGAGCTTATATTTAAATATTACTTCCGCACAGGAATTTTTGTACTTCTCCTATGCACTGGCGGATTGCAACGGCAAACCGCTGCGTGCCTCTTATTATATTGATAAAATACGAGAAATTTTTCCGCAGCTTGTAATCAATACTGCACGAGAGTATGGAGCAGAGACGGTGTATACACTGCCGGCATTATCTGAAAATTTGGCAAAACATTTGAGAGAAGCAATGTTACCTTCGGATTTTTCTGCTGAAGAAAGAGAGTTTTGGTTGGAGGCGCTCCGATATGTTCAAAATCAAAAGGATAAGGAGCAGTCGTTGTATTTGCGTAAAGCTTTGCACGAAGAAAGCCCCTCTCGTTATGTAAGCAAAGATCGAGTAAGACCGCTTTATGGAGATAAGGTATTTTTCAGTGCTTCAGGATTGGAACAATTTGCATTGTGTCCTTATCGTCATTTTGTTCGTTATGCGCTTTCGCCCCAAAAAAAGGAAAGTTATGATTTTGAAGTAACCGACATGGGACTTTTACTGCATCAGTGTATAGATGAGTTTACGGAGAAGATTAAAAATAATTCGCCTCTTTTGGAAGTTTTACAAAAAGAATATCGTGATGATTTAATGGATAAAATTTTCGAAAGACGTTCGGAGGAATTTGCAAATAAAAATTTTGAAAAAAATGCGAGAAATGAATATTTTTTAAGAAAAACACATGAAGTGGCAAGAATGACCGCCAAATATGTATTTCGTCAATTTCAGTTAGGAAAATTCAGTTTGTGGGGTCAAGAAGTAGATTTTGGCAGAAGAAGAGAACTCTCAGCGATTACACTTCTGGAAGGAGAAGCATATTTACATGGAAGAATTGATAGGGTGGATGTTTTGCAAGAAGATGATAAGATATATGTAAAAGTGATTGACTACAAGACAGGCAAGAAAGAATTTAGTCTTTCCGATGTGTGGCAGGGTTTTGATTTGCAGTTGTTGTTTTATTTGCATGCGGTTTTGCAAAGCTATTCATTTGGAGAAGATAAGGCGTTTCCGGCAGGAGCATTTTATTTTCCAGCGGTACATTCGCTCATTCATACGGAAGAAGAAGACGAAATGATATTGGAAAAGCTGAAAAAGGAAAATTTCTTGATGGATGGAATTGCCTTAAAGGAAGAAAAAATATTACGTGCCATTGATGAAAGCATTGAAACAGGCTCTTCCGTATTTAAGGGAGCGGGACGTAAAAAATTTGATGAAAAAGAAAATCTGCTCACAGTCGGAGAATTTCATACACTTATGCAGCATACCATGAAACTTGCACAAACGATGGCAATTGAGATTTTAAATGGAAAAACGGAAGTAAGTCCGATTTTGAAAAACGGGGACAGGAGAGCCTGTGATTTTTGCAATTACAAGTCGATATGTCGATTTGATGAGCGAAAGAGTGCATATTCTTACCGAAGAATTAAGGAATATAAAAATGAGGAAATCAAGGAGAAGATAGCGGAGGAACAGTGCCATGAATAAATCGCAAACGGTAAGGGCATTTTCTTATACAGTACAGCAACGAGCGGTTATTGAGGAAAAAGGAAAAAATATATTGGTTTCTGCTGCGGCAGGTTCCGGAAAGACTGCGGTTTTGGTACAGCGTATTATGAGAATTCTAACCGAGGAAAAAGTTCCCATTGACCGTATGTTGATTGTTACTTTTACGAATGCGGCGGCAGGTGAAATGAGAGAGCGGATTTCAAAACGTCTTGCCGAAAAAATTGCAGAAAAGGGAAAAGATACTGAATTTTTGCAAGAACAGATAGGACGTTTGTCATCTGCTTCTATCAGTACATTACACTCTTTTTGTATTGATATACTGCGTCAAAATTTTCATCATTTGAATTTGTCTCCGTCTTTTAAAATAGCGACAGAAGCCAATGCGGCCGTACTGAAAGCAAAAGCAATGGAAGAGGTTTTAGAGGAACGGTATGAAGAAGGAAAAGAAAATTTTCTTCGCACGTTGGATGCCTATGGAGGGCAGAGAACGGACAAAAAGTTTATGGAGTTGATTTTTCGAATTTATCACTTTATTCAAGGTCAGCCATATCCTTTGGAATGGCTTGAAAAAAGAGTGCAGGATTTTTCGGTGGGAAAAGAGGAATTTTTGCAGTCGCCGGTGGTCATTTATTTTACAGAACAACTGAAATTTCAGTTGCGAAATTTGCTAATTTCTTGTCAAGAAGGGATAAGACTCTGCAAAAACGACTTTGGAGAAAACTTGCCGTATTTGGAGAGTTTGTATGATGATGAAGTGCAGATTCGGCAGTTATATCAAACATTAGAAGAAAAAACATTTGATGATTTTGTAAGTGCATTGGACAGGATTTCATTCAGCAGATTGAAGGCGATAACCAAAAAGCAGAAGGAACAGGGGCTGTTTGATGAAGAAACTCTGGAAAAAGTTAAGGCACTCCGAACAGATGAAATTAAGAAAAAGGTGCAGGAAATTTCAAAAATGATTGGGAAAAATAAAATGGGAGATTATCATGAGCAGATGAAAATTCTCTATCCGTATATGCAGGAATTATATCTGTTTACCAAAGCTTTTACGCAGTGTTATGAGCAGAAAAAAAAGGAAAATGAATTGGCTGATTTTTCCGATTTGGAGCATTTTGCATTGAAATTGTTGGAAGATAACGCTATTTGCCAAAGCATTCGTGAGAAGTATGAATATATTTTCTTTGATGAATATCAAGATAGCAATTTGGTACAAGAGACTATTATTGAAGCAATTTGTCGGGAAGATAATTTGTTTTTTGTTGGAGATATAAAACAATCCATTTACGGTTTTCGTTTGGCGGAGCCAAGATTATTTCACAAGCGGTATTTGAATTATGCACGAAGCGAAGAAAAAAAATCGGTAAAGATTGATTTGTCCAAAAATTTTCGGAGTTGCAGAGAGATTTTGGATTTTTGCAATGATATTTTTCGCTCTCTGATGAGTGAACAACTTGGAGAAATTGACTATACAATGGAAGGGCAGGCTCTTGTAGCGGGAACGGATTTTTTGGAAAATGAGCAAGCTGTGGAGTTGTGTATTGGGAAAAAAAGTGAAACGGATGAGAATATTACCCATAAAATTATTGCAGAAAAAATAAAGAGTTTGGAAGGAAGCGTTTGGAAAAAAAAGATATCCGATAAAATCGAAGAACAGACGTTGCAGTATCGGGATATGGTGGTACTGATGCGCTCACCGAAGAATAGTGCCAAACAACTGGAGGAATATTTAAAAGCACATGGAATTCCATGTTATGTGGACTATTCTTCCACTTCATTTGATGTGATAGAAATTCGCAGTTTGTTGGATTATTTATCGGTTATTGATAACGAACGCCAAGATGAACCGCTTTTGGGTGCGATGGTGTCCTACTTTGGAGATTTTGATGAAGAAGAATTGACGGAAATTCGATTGCTTTGCAAAGAAGGAAGTTATTACCACGCAGTCAAATGTTATATGGAGAAGGGACAGGATGAAACTCTCCGAAAAAAAATCGCACATTTTTTTGAAAAATTGAACGAGTGGCGAACGAGAGAAAGGCTGCAAATTTTATCCGACTTTTTATGGGAGCTTGTTACGGAAAGCGGATACATGAATTACAATGCTTTGTTAGAGAAGGGTGAAGAACGAACCAAAAACATCAGAGGCTTTTTGCAAAGAGCGGAAGAATATGAAACAGGAGGCGCAATCGGAGGCTTGTTTTCCTTTTTGCGTTATGTCGAACGAATTTTACAGGAGAAAGGCGATTCGTTGGAGGCTTCCGGAATTGCAGAAACGGAAAATGTAGTACGCATTATGAGTATTCATAAGAGTAAAGGATTGGAATTTCCGGTTGTAATTTTGACAGAATTGCAGAAACAATTTTATTTGTCGGAAAATACCGATGCGGTTATCTTTCACAATGAACTTGGAATAGGACCTCGTGTCGTAAATTTAGAGAAAGGAATTTACTTTGATTCCTTTGCAAAGAAGGTTATTCGTAGCAGGAAAAAGCAGGAACTTTTATCCGAGGAAGTGCGTATCTTGTATGTGGCTCTTACCAGAGCGGTCGAGCGATTGATTTTGGTTGGGCAGAGTACGGATGTCGAGACGAAATTACAAGCACTTTCCAAGGGGAGTTTGCAGGATAAACTGTTTAACGGAAAAAGTTATTTTGATTGGATTGTCTCCATTTTGATTCGACATCAAAATGGAGGTGCAATTCGAGCTTATGCAAATATACAGACAGAAGGGGAAGAATTTTTGTCGGGAGACAGTAAATTTTCGGTACATGTGTATGAAGATGAGGACTTTCCAAACGATCCTTTCCAAACAAACTTGGATGTAGCAGAGTCGGAAGAATACAAAAGCACAAATTTACAGTTGCAAAATTTGTTTCAAGAGAGATTTTCTTATCAATATCCATATGCAGAAGAAGTACAAAAATCCTACAAGAAAGGGGTTACACGATTCATTCGTGAAAAAGAGTCGGCAATACAAGTCGAAAATGAGCAAATAGAAAACGATACGATAGAACCACAGGAGCAACTATCAAATTCTTTTATACAGCAGGAACAGGAGAGCGAAGGAAACGCTTCGTCTGTGAATACCTTTATGCAAGAAGAGGAGTTCGAAATGCCTGTAAGACATGTCCATATGCAGAAGGAGAGAAGGCAAGAGGAATTCCCGTCGGCAAACCATTCGATTTCAGAAACAATTTTTGCCTCTAACGAGGAACTGTGTAAATTGCAAAATATGGAAACGGCGGAAGCGGAGCACAACGATATGGAGGAGACAAACTGTTTGTCGGAGTTTCGTATTCCCAAATTTATGCAGAAAAAAATTGCATTTTCTCCGGCGAAAAGAGGAACTTTGGCACACTTTGTGTTACAGACGTTGCAGTTGAAACATTATACAGCGGAAGAAATTCAAATGCAAATGGAGGATATGGTAAAAAAAGAATTGCTTACAGAAGAAGAGCGTAAGCAAGTAGAAATTTCATGGATATATGGATTTTTTCAAAGCGAATTGGGTAAGAGGATTTTAAATGCCGACAAAGTGTATCGAGAGCGCCCTTTTATGCTCAAAAAAGAGGGCTATTTGTTGGAAGGAATTATTGATTGTTATTTTTTTGAAGGAGAAAAATTAATTTTAGTCGATTTCAAAACGGATAAATGGAGAAATAAGGAAAAGCACCGTAGGCAGATGGAATTGTATGCACAAGCGCTAAGTGAAAATTATCATTGCAAGGTTTCGGAAACGCATATTTTTTGGTTGCGTTACGGAGAAAGCAGTTTGTTGGAGTAATTGTATTGTGCGTAGGGTTATTTGTTGCTGATAAGAAGGGTAAGAATTATCAGAGCAGGATAAAGTGTTGTGTGTTAAGGGTATAGTTTGTTCCGTTCAAAAGCGATTTGAAAAAATTGAATAAACGGAAAAATCGTGGTATGATATAGAAATAGACTAAGATACGGCATATGAAACAGTTTATGCAGGATTATTTTTACGGATTAAGAAATTTTCTGCTGATTTCAGAGGTTATACTTGATTTACGACATTTTATGAAATACGTTGGAAGATTTGGCGGTTGAGAACCATACGTTAAAAAAATAAGAGGGGAAGTATTTTTGATGTGTTCGGAAATATACTTTGATGTAATAGCAATCAAGTATCGTCAAGAAAGCTGACTTTTTTGCTGACAAATAGACAAATAGAGTAAATGGATTTGCAAGAGGGAATATAGGTAATACATTTTTTAGAATGGGATTTTTATGGAGGAAAAAAAGATGACTAAAATTGCGATTGTAACAGATTCCGGTTCGGATATTCAACCGGAGGTAGCAGAAAAATATAATATTAAAGTAGTGCCTTTGCAAGTAGTTTATAAAGACAGGGTTTTGCGTGACGGCATTGATGCGGACAGCGAATATGTTCTGCAGCATTTGGAAGAAGAAATTCCAAAAACTTCCCTACCTTTGAGCTCGGATGTGGTAAGTGTGTTTGAGGAACTTCAAAGGGGGGAATACACACATATTCTTATGATTCACATATCGTCAGCGTTGAGCGGAACCTATCAAATGATACGAAATTTTGCGGAAGATTATAAGCAATATTTCAAAATTGAAGTGATTGATTCCAAATTTTTATCCATGGCTTTGGGACATTCCGTGATTGAGGCAGCAAAAGAGGTTATGAGAAGCAATGATTTTCAAAAAGCAATTGACAGAGTAAGCTATGTTTTGAAGAATACAGCAGGTTTTTTTACTGTGGACACATTGAAATATTTGAAAAAAGGCGGAAGAATAAGCAAATTTGAAGGAACGTTAGCTTCTATGTTGGATATTCGTCCTGTAATCGGAATTGCGGAAGATGGAAGTTACTATCCGGCAGCTAAGGTACGAGGAAGAAAGCGTTCGCTGAATGCAATGTTTGACTTGGTAATGGAAAAGATAAAGGATAAAAAGGCGGTTGTGGCATCTGCGGTTCATACGATGAGTGTAGATGACGCAAAAAAATTATTGGAACGTTTTTTGGCAGGAGGAAATATTACAGAATCCGGCATTGTTTCTATCGGACCGACGCTTTCAGTGCATATGGGAATTGGCGGCGTAGGTATTTGTGTCTGGTGGGAGGATTAATATTCATGAATAAAATAGCAATCATAACCGATTCCACAACGGATATGTATGAAGAAAGTTTAAAGAAAAATGAGAACGTTTTTGTGATTCCCATGCATATTACTTACAATGATGGCAGAGAGTTTCGGGATGGTATAGATATTGATGCACAGCAATTAACCAAAGATTTGGACGAATTTCGACCGAAGACCGCTTCGCCGATGGGTGCGGATTTTATGAATACGATTTTTGAGATAGAAAAACAAGGTTATACGCATGTGATTGGTGTTTTTCTGTCAAGCGGAATCAGCGGGACATACAAAAGTGCTGTCGGATTTGGAGAGCTTTTAAATGGAAAAGGAATACAGACCTATATTCTTCCATGCAAGGGAGTTTCTATGATTATCGGTCATGTGGTATTGGAGCTTGCAAAAATGGCAAGGGAGACTGGTGATTATGAGAAAACAATTTGTTATGGAAAAGATTTATTGGATAGACAGTGCGTATATTTTGCGGTAGAAAGTTTGAAATATCTTATTTTAGGGGGCAGAATTCCCAAAATTGAAGGAACGGTCGGAGAACTTTTGGATATTAAGCCGATCATCGGTGTGCAAGAAGATGGAAGTTTGGCAGCAGTTGGTAAGGTGCGGGGAAGAAAACGTTCTATCAAAAAAGTTATGGAATTTTTTGAACAGGAAATTGCACAAAGAGGGGTAGAGAAAATTTTTGTGGTTCATGGAGATCGAATGAATGATGCCCTTCATTTGAAAGAATTGTTTCAAGAATTATATCCTGAGCAGGAAATCGAAATTCACAATTTAAGTGCTTTGCTTACTGCACATACAGGTCCCGGAACCATAGGTGCAGCAGTATTTTTGGAAAAATAAGAGCATAACAGAGGAGTGTATTTTGCAAAGATATGAAATTCCGAAAAAATATGAATATTTATTTTTTCGTATAGAAGCGGAACTTCCTCGGAAACAAAATGAAATTGCAGGGATAGAGGATTTCATGGTTCCGATGAGAGACGGAATTTGCCTTCACACACAAGTGTTTTTTCCAAAGGGATATGAAAAGACACCGACGATATTGATAAGAAATCCGTATGTGAGTGATATTTTGCGTTTGCAGGCATCGGTAAGTCATTTTGCAAGATTTGGATATACCGTTGTTTTGCAAAGCTGCAGGGGAACAGGAAAGTCTGAAGGAGAGTGGATTCCTTTTTGTCATGAAAAACGGGATGGAATAGATACTTTAAATTGGCTGATTGCACAGACTTGGCAAGATGGAAACATTGGAATGTTCGGTTTTTCCTATCTTTCCTTTTGTCAATATGTGCTTGCGGATGTATTACCGAGAGAAGTAAAAACTTTATTTTTGGATAAACTTGGGATCAATCGTTATGGGCAACTGTATATGAACGGTATGTTTCGACATGAATTTTATACGGCATGGACCGTTCGAATTGCACAGATGGAGAAAAATCTCAACCGAGGAGAAATTTATCAAAAATCACTTCAACTCCTTCCGCATAAAGATATGGATAAGATTTTGTTCGGAGAGGAGATTTCCTTTTATCGAGAAGTGTTGGACAACGTTGAACAAAAAACGGATTTTTGGTTGGGAGAGATGTGGAGCGGTTTGATTGAACTTGCACAAACTATGCCGGTGCCTTTGCTCATGTGTGCCGGTTGGTTTGATCATCAGATTACAGGGATGATTCATACGTATAAGCAATTACCTGAGAAGATACGACAAGAGAGCGGGTTTATTATAGGACCGTGGGATCATCTGGGCATGACAGCGGGAGAATATCCATTCAAAAATGAAAGAGTTATGGGAAGTATGGCGATTAAGACAGGATTGGAATGGTATGACTATCGTTTGAAAGGCATTTCTCCACAAAAAAATCTTTGTCAAGTTTCTTTGTATCAATGCGGAAAAGATAGTTGGACAAAATTTGACAACTATCCGCAGGTAAAAGAAAAAGAGATTGTTTATTTGTATTCCGAAAAAACCATTTGCAAAAAAAAACATCAAGAACAAACTGTGCTATATTATACTTATAATCCGAATAACCCCGTAAAAACAAAAGGTGGAAATTCCATGATGGCATGGATGTTTTCCGGATTTGAGGGTGCACCTCATGGAAGTGTAAAACAAAGTGATTATGTAGATAGGGAAGATGTGCTTACCTTTTTTTCGGATACGTTTGAAGAAGATTTAAGCATACTCGGAACGATTTGCGCATATCTTTATGTTGCAACAGATGTGAAGGATACGGCATTTGCCGTAAAAGTAATGGAAGTTACGGAAAGCGGAGATGTATATAACCTTGCCGATGGAATCAGCAGCTTGAAATATCGAAATCATTCCTATAAGCCACAGGACTATACTCCATTGGAAACAGTGGAGATAAAAATAGAAATGTGGGATATTTTTTGGTGTTTCAAAAAGGGAACGAAATTGAGGATAGACATCAGTTCGTCTAATTTTCCGGCATATCATTTGCATAGAAACACCGAAAAACCATGGCAGGAAGAAACGGAAATGAAAATAGCACATCAAAGTGTATTTTTTGGAGGGAAGACACCTACAAGACTTGAACTTCCGGTATGGAGAAAGAATATTAATACGAACATGCAATAAAACGATGTAAATATTACATTTTCTATATATTTGCTCGAATTCTTTCGATGTTATAGAAAGCCTCTGTCTGATATTTTTGGTTTGTCATTGAACTTATTTTATCAGAGGACTTTCTATTTTTTTGTTTTTTGTCACATATCTATATTTCTCAACGAATTGTAGGAACGAAGATGGGGTGGAGATGCAATTGATGTGAGACAAAAGAGATAAAATCCCGCATAATGGAAGGAACGATAAATTTAAAGGAAAGAAGATTTTGCTATTTTGAAGAAAAGACACATTAAATAAGTACAAAAAGAATATTCTCTTAAAATAAAGTGTGGGATAGTCCCATAACAATTAATCCGGCGGTCATATTGCCGAGTATGATTGTAGGAAGGGCATATTTCAAACGAATGTTGAAAAAAGATGCCAAAATGGAACCGGTATATGAACCGGTAGAAGGCAACGGAAGGGCAACAAACAAATATAATCCTAAGATGGTTGCCGATCTCAATTTTTTGCCTTTTTTTTGGAAATGACGTTCCAAGAAAAGGATAAAGCGTGGAAATAGATTGTTTTTTTTCATCAAAAATAATATTCTTTGAAAAAAAGAAATTAAGAAGGGTGCAGGTAAGCTGGAGCCGAATACGGCTAAAAAGTATATCTTCCATGGAGAAAGTTTCAGCATATATCCAAGTGGGATAGCTCCACGAAGTTCAATAAGCGGAACAGCGGATAATAAAATCACAAGAACCTCTTTGGATAAAATTTCATTGCTGATTAAGAAATCGATCATTTTTAAAGTCACTTCCTTATCCTATGATATAGAAAGTATCATATCATAGGATAAGAAGGAAAGAAAGCACTTTTTCATGAAAACTGTAATCACTCTGTAATTGCATTTGCTCATTACATGAAGTAGACTAATAAGTATTCAGAAAAATTATTACAAATGGATGGAATTTTATATAAATATGAAACAACTATGAAAGATATAATAAAAGTTGCTTTCTATGAGGTATCCTTTTTATCATATCTTTAGGTAAGCCATATAAAATGGTATATTTTTGTATAGAGTTTCGTATAAATTTGAGTTTAATGATAGATTGACACAAAAATCGTTGCTTTTATATCGGCAAGCACGTAGGATGTATGAGATAAAAGGAGATAAACATGATGAAAAAAAGAATTTTTGGAATATTTTTTACAATGCTGTTTTTGGCAGGAAGTTTGGGTTCTTCAGCTTATGCTATGATGGAGCAGGATAAGTATGAGATTTCATTGGGACAGGGAATGACACTGAAAAAAATAAGTGAAGTGTACGATTCCGGTGTTCAAAATATTAATATTGTAACAGCAGACTTGAATAATCCGAATATAAAGTTGGATTTGTTGTTTAATCAAAACGGAATTTCAAAAAAAGGGAAAGTTTCTGATATGGTAAAGCAGGAGAGTAATGTTGTGGCAGCGATGAATGCGGATTTTTTTTCTATGGCATCTCCGAGTTTTTCCATAGGAGCGATGGTAAAAGATGGAAAACAAATTTCGACACCACACTATGCTCCAAATGTTTTTGGAACGCTTTTGGTAGATGAAAATCAGCAAGCAGCAGTAAAATACATTAAGTCAGGTGTATATCTGGAAAATATGACCAAAGGGATGACTACGGTTGCCAACTCCATCAATAAACCTAATGCTGCAAGCAAGGGAATTGTAGTTTATACTTCGGAATATAGAGGCACTACTTTGGGAGTAAACGGCAGCAGACCAAATTTGGTGGAAATTATTGTGAAAGCGGGAGTTGTTACGGATGTGCGAGTGGCACAACCTGCAACCTATATTCCGTCCGACGGATATGCAATCGTATCAGATACCGCATCCGGACGAGATTTGGCGAAAAGATTCAGTGTGGGAGACAGTGTCCGATTGAAAACGGAAATTACAATGAATTATCCGTCCACAAAAATGGCGGTAGGTGGAGGCAGTATCCTCGTTAAAGATGGTGTACCAACTAAAATCACAAAAACAGTGGGTGGAAAGAGCCAACGCTCCGCATTTGCAGTTACTTCTGACAATAAAATTCTTTTTGTAACGGTAGACGGCAGAGGTATGGGAGGCGCAATCGGAATGAGTGAAAAAGATATGCAGAGTTTTCTTTTGACGCAAAATGTAAAAGATGCCATTATTTTTGATGGCGGCGGTTCTACGGAATTGGTAGTGGATTCTAAGATTGAAAACAAATTGGATGGTGAAAGAGCTGTTATCAATGCAGTGGCTTTAAAAAATACGGCGCCGAAAGGTTCGGCATCTACCATTGAAATTAAACCGCTACGTTCCGTTTTTGTGCAGGGAGAAAAAATTCCGTTGTCGGTAAAAATTTTTGATGCACAAGGAAATTTATTGCCTTCTGCAGGAGCAAATATCTCTGCACAAGGAGTTTCCGGAAGTTATGACGGCAAGCATTTTGTATTCAATTCCGGGGGAAATGGACAAATTATTGCTTCATTAGGAGGAGCAAGCGGTAGCGTTGATGTTGAGGTAATCGGAAAGAACATGAGCGATCCGCATTATGCATCTGTCTTGGAAGGCGTTTCTTTTGCGGTTGCAACAAATACGCAATCCTCTTCAGAAGATATTATGATGCAGGCGATTACCACGAAGTTGCAACAAGAATTGAAAAAAGCTCCATCTGTCGTTTTGATGGGAAATAAGGACAGTAACTTTATAAGTGCATTAAATAACACGACAGCCATCAATAAAGGTGGTTTGCAGACACTTGGGAATACAGGTTATCTTTTGCTTAACACGTCTGGCAGTAATTTATCCGGACAATGGGATACTCTGAATAATGCATTGAACAGCTCCGTCTCTAATTTGGTAATTTTTACCAATAGTAAAGTAAATTTGTCAGGAAAACCTTTGGAAATTTTTCAAAAATTGGTGCATAATGCTTCTAAGACAAAAAATATCTATATCGTCGAAAAAAACGGTTCCTACGGTTCCTATCAAGAAGGACTTGTAAGCAGAATAAGTGTCAAAGATATCAATATGACATCAATGGACAATTTGTCGAATTTTAAGTATTTGGTGTTTTATGAAAAACAAGGTGTATTATATTACACATTCCGCACATTGTTTTAGAAAGAAAAAAGAATTTATGAAATAAAGCAGAAATAAAATATCTGTCGAAGAAAAGGAACTTCGGCAGATATTTTTTTGAAAAAAAATCCATGTGTCTTTATGGAAAGATACAGAAAATAAATGCGTTTTTTGTATAAAAATTTGTTGAAATAAAATAAAATTATCGGTGTTTCAATGCTCGTTTTATGATAAACTGATAATAACAGATAGGTGTTGAGTATTTAAAGGAGGATATATGATGAATAATACGGATATTGCAAAAGGAATGAGTATCAAGTTGGATGAAATTTTACCGAATATGCCGAAGTTTGAGGAAGGAATTCGTCGAGCGCCGGATAGAGGATTTCGATTGAGTAAAAGCCAAACGGAAGTTGCGCTCAAAAATGCTTTGCGTTACATTCCGGAGCAATTTCATGAGCAGCTTATTCCGGAATTTTTGGAAGAGCTTATGACTCGAGGAAGAATTTATGGGTATCGTTTTCGACCGGAAGGAAGAATTTATGGGAAGCCGATTGATGAATACAAAGGGAATTGCATAGAAGGAAAAGCATTTCAAGTAATGATTGACAATAACTTGGACTTTGAGGTTGCACTCTATCCTTATGAACTTGTTACTTACGGAGAAACAGGAAGTGTATGCCATGATTGGATGCAGTACCGATTGATTAAGAAATATTTGGAAGAATTGACCGATGAACAGACCTTGGTGATTGAGTCGGGGCATCCCCTCGGTTTGTTCCGCTCCAAACTGGATGCACCAAGAGTGATTATTACAAACGGTTTGATGATTGGGATGTTTGATAATCTTCAAGATTGGGAAATTGCGGAAGAAATGGGAGTGGCAAACTATGGGCAGATGACAGCGGGAGGTTGGATGTATATCGGACCGCAAGGAATTGTACATGGAACTTACAATACAATTTTGAACGCAGGAAGAATGAAACTCGGGGTTGCGGAAGATGGAGATTTGAGAGGAAAACTTTTTGTTACTTCGGGACTTGGCGGAATGAGTGGAGCGCAAGGCAAGGCGGCTGAAATTGCGAATGCCGTGGCTATTGTCGCCGAAGTAGATGAATCTCGTATTCAGACGAGATTGAAACAAGGTTGGATCGGAAAGATGACCAAGTCTGTAAAAGAAGCGGTCGAATGGGCGAAACAGGCGATGGAAAAAGAAGAAGCCTTATCGATTGCATATCATGGGAATATTGTGGACTTGTTGCAATACATTGTTGACAATAACATTTCGATTAATTTGTTGTCCGACCAGACCTCATGCCATAATGTCTATAATGGCGGATATTGTCCGCAAGGTATTCCCTTTGAGGAACGTACAAGATTGTTGGCGGAAAATCAGACAAAATTCAATCAATTAGTTGATGAAACGTTGAAAAAACATTTTGAATTGATAAAAATTTTGACCCAAAGAGGGGTATATTTTTTCGATTACGGAAATTCTTTTATGAAAGCTATCTATGATGCGGGGGTAAAAGAGATTTCCAAAAACGGAATGGATGAAAAAGATGGATTTATTTGGCCGTCCTATGTGGAAGATATTATGGGACCGCAGCTTTTTGATTATGGGTACGGCCCGTTCCGTTGGGTGTGTTTGAGTGGAAAACATGAGGATTTGATTAAAACAGATCATGCCGCTATGAGTTGCATTAATCCGGACAGACGTTATCAAGACAGAGATAATTATAATTGGATTAGAGATGCTGAAAAAAATAAAATGGTTGTCGGAACACAAGCGAGAATTTTGTATCAAGATGCAAAGGGAAGAATTGAAATTGCTTTGAAATTTAACGAAATGGTAAGAAATGGAGAAATTGGACCTGTCATGATGGGACGAGATCATCATGATGTTTCAGGAACAGATTCGCCTTTCCGAGAAACCTCAAACATTAAAGACGGAAGTAATGTAATGGCGGATATGGCGGTGCAATGTTATGCAGGCAATGCTGCAAGAGGAATGAGTCTTGTGGCACTTCATAATGGTGGCGGTGTCGGAATAGGAAAAGCAATTAATGGGGGGTTCGGTTTGGTGCTTGATGGAAGCGAGCGTGCAGATGAAATTATAAAATCCGCTCTTTCTTGGGATGTTATGGGGGGTGTTGCAAGACGTTCTTGGGCGAGAAACGAACACTCTATCGAAACGGTTTTGGAGTTCAATCGAGAAAAACAGGGAAAAGAGCATATTACCGTACCGTACTTGGCAAACGATAAAACCGTGAAACGCGCAGTGAAAGGAGCATATGAACGTTTTGACAAAAAAACAACGTTTTAAGCGTGTAATGAAATCTGTGGGAGTTGTTTCGGGAATTAACAGAGGAAGAATTTTTATTGTAAAGAGATTGTTTTAATAGACAAAGGAGAGAAGTTTTTTATGGCAAAAAGCAGGAACAAGAAAAGAGAAAGAATGGATAAAAAGGATGGTGCACAGAACCGACAGACTGTTATACTGGAGCAAGAAAGCTTGACGGAAGAAGAAATTAATCATTCAACGGAAGGAAATCTTTTGAAAGAAGAAGAGAAGACAGATGTTGTTTCAGAAAAATGCATGCAAAAAAAAGCAAAAGAGAAAAACATTCCTTTGTCAAAACACGAACCGTCAAAGATCATCAAAAATAGAAAAGAAATTGTTGGACGACGAAGAATGGCAGAGCTATTTTTGAATGGAAGGAATAATTGGTTTGAATTTATTCCGATTATGTTTTTGCTTGCGATTGTACCGACTGTGGTTTTTCTGAAAGTCATTCCGCTCTCGTCGAATGTTGCTGCGAATTGGAGCAGTAATCCGGCGACGGACTTTTTTTCTTATTACAAATCGGTATTATTGATGGTTGTTGTTGTATGTACCTTGTTCGTTTTATTTTTCTGTTATAAAAAAGAAGAACGAAAAAAGACGACTAAGCTGAAGGTGTTTTATATCCTGCTTGGAATCTATACACTGTTTACAACCTTGTCCGCAATTACTTCAAGATATTCCGAGATTGCATATTTTGGAGCACCGGATCGAAGAGAAGGTTTGGTGGTACTTCTTTGTTATGTGATTATGTGTGTATTTACAATTTTGAGCTATAAGAGAGAAAAAAATTATAAATATGTTTTTTGGCCGTTGGTATTTTTGATGACCGTATCTTTTTGCCTTGGATTGAGTCAGTTTTTTGGACATGACTTTTTGCAAACGGAATTTGGAAAAACGCTGCTTTTGCCTTCCGAATATAAGGAACAAGCTAAGAATATGAGTTTTCAATTTGAACGCGGAAAAATTTATGGAACGATGTTTCACTACAATTACATCGGAAGCTTCGGAGCGTTGGTTGCACCGTTTTTTATTACGATTGCTTTGTTTGTGAAAGATAAAAAGTACAAAATTGTATCTGTGTGTATGTCCGTATGCGCACTGTTTGTGCTCTTTGGAAGTACTTCGAGAGCCGGCGTGGTAGGAATGGCTTTGGCGGTGATTTTTTTCCTTCTTGTATTTTTTCGACAATTACTGCTGCATTACAAAACAACTTTGGCAGGCATAGCGGTGTTGGCTGTTTTGCTTGCGATTTTCAGTGTGGCAACGAAGGGCGAAATTTTTCAGAGAGTTCCTACTTTGTTGCAAGATATCAAAAGTATTAATCGTGACAAAAACTTTGATTATCATGATCATGTTCCTGTGAAAAAAATAGATATTGATGGAAAAAGAGTCACGTTTACTTTGCAGAATGAGACGTTGACATTGGATTATACGACGGGAAAAGTTCATTTTTTTGATACGCAGGATGAATATGTGGAATTTCAAGAGCAAACAGAAGGACAATTTGTAACAGCAGATGTACGATTTTCGGATTTTTCATATATGCAAGGCACGATTAAAAAAACGGAAAACGGCAAAGAACAAACTTCTGCGGTATTGGCAATTTCTTATCGTGGGATGCAGGTGTTTTTTCTTGACTTATCCAAGATGCCGATTGTCTTTTTGAATAATAGTTTGTATCCGATTGATTTGGTGGACGCTCCATATATTGGATTTGAAGGAAAAGAAAAAATCGGTTCTATGCGAGGGTATATTTGGTCACGTTCTCTTCCTTTGTTGAAAAATACCAAAGTTGTAGGTTATGGACCGGATACTTTTTTGATGACCTTTCCGCAAGGCGATATTTTGGCAAAATGGTATGCGTATGATACGACAAATATGATTGTGGACAAAGCGCATAATTGGTATTTGCAGGTAGGACTGAATCAAGGGATGATTGCATTAATCGCTTTGCTGGCGATGATGTTGTTGTATATCATAGACAGTATGAGCCTATATGCTTTTCAAAAACAGTACACTATGACGGATACATTTGGAGTTGGTACTTTTTTGGGAGTTATAGGATATATCGGTGCAGGTTTCTTTAACGATTCGGTTGTTTCGGTTGCTCCAATTTTTTGGTGTATGTTAGGGATGGGAGTCGGCGCAAATTATTGGAGCCGAATTTTAAGAGAGGTTGAGACGGAAAGAGAGATATCTCATATGCAAGTATAGAAGGATCTATAAAAGAGATACCTACAAAATTGGAAATAAGAATAGTATAATAATGTTTAGGGAAATTAAGCATAGTGAAAAATAGAATTATTTATTTTTCTAAAGGGAATTTATTCATTGGTTATATGAAAATTTACTTTGCTATTGAGTGTTTTGTGTTATAATTAAATGAATAAGATATTCTTATTATAGGCAAAGATTTTGATGATTAGTGTATTGATTTTAATCTGTTGAAAGAGAATATATTAATAGCTTCGATACTGTGAAAAG